>JAOAPF010000534.1 GCA_025462755.1 Edaphobacter sp. | reverse complement strand
TTATCCAGCGCCTTCCGAATCCTCTGCCGCCGCGCCTCCACATCCGCAATCACAAATCCCGACAGCAGCGCATCCTCATACTCGCCCGGAGAACCCAACGCAATCGCATCATCCCCAAACAGCACCCGATGCCCATACGTCACCGATCCCGCCTCGTACCCACCGAAGCTGACCGGCACAACATCGTTCCCCAGCAAAGCCACCATCCACCGCACCGGCCGCACAAACCGCTCCGGCTTTCCGGGCCGCCAATACATAGTCTTCGCCCAGTAGATCCCCGCCAACTCCTTCGGCATCTCCGCCGCAATCACCTCAGTGGCAGTACGCCCTTTTTTAACTATTTCTGCCGTGAGGTAATCGCCCTTGGGCGTTGAAATGATCTTCAGTTCGTTGACGGGGATGCCACACCTACGCGCGAAAGCCTCGGCTGCGGGAGTGGCAACGCCATCTTTGAAGGCGATTTTTGCAGCAGGACCGATAGGCCCTTCCTTGACGTTCGGCGCTTGCGAAAGCACACCAGTGATGAGCACCGCTAGACGACGAGGCGTGGAGTAAGACCGCACCGAGCTAGTACCGTCGAGCAGATATTCGCGTTCCAGCAGCCCTGCCAGACGCCGCTCAAGCTCCGCCTGCGCCCCCGCAATCATCCGCGCCGGAACCTCTTCCAACCCAATCTCAAACAAAAAATCTGCCATGTCCTCTATCAAACCCCTGTCCCGAGCAGCTCCAACGCCTCACCCTGCGCCGCATAAGCCTTCGCCACTCCCACCACCAGCGTCCGAATCCGCGCCATCACCCCCACTCGCTCCGTCACCGAGATCGCCCCGCGCGCATCCAGCAAATTAAAAATATGCGAGCATTTCAACGCCAGCTCATAAGCCCCCAGCACCGGAAACCGCTTCAGCGTCAGCTCATCCATCTCATCGAACCCCTTCGCCTTCTCCAGCAGCCCCCGACACTCCGCCTCATATAACTCCAGGTGCTTCCACAAAGCAGAGACATCCGCATAGTCAAAGCTATAAGCCGAAAACTGCTCCTCCTCCGCAAGCCGCATCTCCCCATACGTCACCTTGCGCCCCGTATCGGGTTCCACCGCCCACACAATGTCGTAGATCGAATCCACATCCTGCAAAAACCCCGCGATCCGTTCCAGCCCATATGTAATCTCGCCCGAGATCGGATCCAGATCCATCCCCCCGCACTGCTGAAAATAAGTGAACTGCGTAATCTCCAACCCATCCAGCATCACCTGCCACCCAACGCCCCACGCGCCGCCCACCGGCCACTCCCAGTTGTCCTCTTCAAATTTAATATCGTGCTCTTTCAAATCAATCCCGATCGCCACCAGCGACTCAAGGTACATCTCCTGAATCCTCACCGGCGGCGGCTTCAAAACAACCTGCAGCTGCGTATGTCGAAACAGCCGATTCGGATTCTCGCCATACCGGCCATCCGCCGGCCTCCGCGAAGGCTGCGCATACGCAATCCTCATAGGCTTCGGACCGAGCACCCGCAGAAAAGTATCCGGAGACATAGTCCCCGCCCCCACCTCAACGTCATAAGGCTGCTGCAACACGCAACCCCTATCCGCCCAGAACCGCTGTAGCCTAAACAACAGCTCCTGAAACGTCAGCGCCCGCTTCTCCCCAACCGCAGAAACCAATCCACTCATATCTCTCTCTTCAATATCCGGCAATCCTTCGATTCTAACCGCTCAGCCCACCCACACACGTCCCCGCGAATCGGCAAATCCGGCACCCATCAACTACTTCGGCTTGTTCATCACCTTCCGCGTACCCTGCTCCGGCGCCTGCGACGGGCCCGCCTGAATCGTCGTGGGATCAGTCATCAACGCCGGATCAGGAAGCGGCATCGACACCCCCGATGGCCGAATCAGATAAATGCTTTTATCGATCTTCACTTCCATGCCATGCGCGCCCGCCGTCGAGTTAGATGGCCGCGGAAACTCGACGATATATCGTTCCCGCAACATCGTTACGAAATTTTCCAAGGACCGCGGCAGCGCCACCGGATCGCTCATTCTCATCACAATTCCACCGCTCAGCTCGCACACGGAGGCCAGCGCGTTCTCGACAGGGAAAGGCCCGCCGCCGCTCGGCAAGTAGCCTCCGCGGCCTGGGCGAGAAGATCCCATGCCCACCGACGATGGCGGAACAAAGTTCAATGCGAAAACTGCTATCCCTTTCGCCTGCGCGAACTCTCTCACCTCATTCCACGTATGCTTGCTCCCGGTATCATGCCCGTCCGTAACCACCAGAATCACTCGACGTCCTGGTAAAGCCGCAAGCGAAACCGCGACCTGCCCAAGACCATCCCACAGACGCCCTCTGAGGCCGCAGCTCTTCTCACCTTGATTGCTCTTGCGCAGCATCGATACTTCCAGCACCGACTCAACGCCCTTCTTCAGCAACACGCTATCGGCCGGCGCATCATTCAGCGAGCGGACCAGCGAGCAATTCAACGCATAAACAGAGACCCGGTCCCGGGGATGCAGCGACAACGGAGCGAGCTTCCCGATCGCGTCCCCAATCTTTGGCAACAGAGCCGCTGAATTTCCGCCTGTATCCAGCAGAATGGAAAGTGAGATCGTGTCATCCCCCTCCTGCCGCACATGGGTCGCCCGAAACCAGCGGCCCGAGTCGATGCTGACAGAAAATCTGCTCTCCGCAATCGGCTTTCCGATCAGATCATTATTTCTCGCCAGTACTAGCGTCGGCACCTGAACCAGATTCGTGTACACATGCAGAGTCGGAACGCCACTGTCCGCTGCCTGGGGAACTTCCTGCGCCAACAACCGGGTTGCGCTCAGCGCAGCACTCATGGCTGCCACACCCAGCAGCAGGAACCTTGCTCTCCCTCCAACAGGACGATAGCGAAACCCAAGCCCCATAGACACCCGCCATAGCGCAGTATGACAGAACCCAACCACCGGGGTTATTCCCTGGCTTTGAACGCCGCCCGAGCCCGCTCAATCTCTTCCGTGTGCGCCTCCGCCCAAATCCAAACCCCGCAAAAAGCCTCCCCCAGGCTGCGTCCAAGCTCCGTCAACTCATACTCCACCTTGGGCGGAATCACCGGATGCACCGTCCGCGTTATCAAACCATCTCGCTCCATCTGCCGCACGGTCTGCGTCAGCATCTTCTGGCTCACGCCCCCTACCAACGCGCCCAACCGCGTGAACCGCACCACCCCATGCTCCTCCAGCACCTCGAGCACCAGCATCGTCCATTTGTCCGCCACCCGCTCAATAATCTCCCGCACCAGCGCCTCCAGCTTCGGGTCCGTGACCGCAGGCAGCGTCACCTTAGCCTCCTTAGCCTTGGCTCCAGAAACCTTTTCGCCCCGATACGGCATCAACTTCCCTACGGATTTCCCGGCATTACGGGCATTTTTCTCCATAAATAGTTCACTCTCTTTTGGGTAAGTATAAATCTTTCGGGTGCCTACTTCCCAATGGATACAAACCATCCTACTATGGGTTCAGGAGAAAGAACCACCATGAAGATTACCGGCAATACCATCCTCATCACCGGCGGCGGCTCCGGTATAGGCCGCGGCCTCGCCGAGGCCTTCCACAAGCTCGGAAACAAAGTCATCATCGCCGGTCGCCGCAAAGAAGTTCTCGACGACACCGTCGCCGCCAACCCCGGCATGGCCTCCGCGATCCTCAACATCGAAGACGCGGCCGGCATCCGCTCCTTCGCCCAAAAGCTCACCGCCAACTTCCCCGCCCTCAACGTCGTCATTCACAATGCCGGCATCATGCGCCCCGAAAACCTCCTCACTCAGCCCGCAGACGTCGCCGACGCCGAAGCCACCATCACCACCAATCTCCTCGGCCCCATCCGCCTCACCGCCGCGCTGCTGCCTCACCTCCTCAAGCAGCCCCACGCCACCATCATGGCCGTCTCCTCCGGCCTCGCCTTCATCCCCATGGCTCTCACCCCCACCTACAACGCCACCAAAGCCGCCATCCACTCCTACACCCAGGCCCTGCGTTACCAGCTCAAGTCCACCAGCGTCGAAGTCATCGAGCTCGTCCCACCCTACGTCCAGACCGAACTCATGGGCAGCGGCCAAGCCTCAGACCCGCGCGCCATGCCCCTCAAAGACTTCCTCGCCGAAGTCATCGAAATCCTCAAGACTCAACCCAACACCACGGAAATCCTCGTAGAACGCGTCAAGCCTCTCCGCTTCGCCGCATCCAACGGCGAGGAAAAATACAACGCCTTCTTCCAGCAATTCAACGACGCCATGATGGCCCCTCACTAGACGAAGGCCCTCACTAATACGCGAGCCCAGTCCCATCCATCACCCTGCCGGGCCGGACTGCCCCACTTTCAAACCGCCGGCTTCATTGTCCGAAGATCAAGCTACCGCGAAAACATCGGACTCAGCATCACCACAAAACCAGCGACGCATCCCAACAGCGCAACTGCCCCACCAAGCCGCAGACTCGTTCGCCAATCCAGTTGCTTTCCCAGCGCACTCAGCGAGTAAACGCTCACCGGCCCCAACGTACACAGCAGCACCGCGACATACGCCACCGGCACCCCTGCATGGTAAAGCACATAAGCCAACGCCACATCCAGCGCCATCGGCACCGGCAGCAGCGTTCCCAGTATCGCAACGCAGATGACGCCAGCCACCGAAACCGGCAGATGCGTCCCATAGGCCGGAATCGTCTCCGCCGCCAACGCTCCCACCAGAGCAGCCAACAACATCCACGGCAACGTCAGCAAAGTAAGCCGCAGCAGGTTCCCGAGATATACGTGGCAAAACGCAACCAGCCTCGGACCCAGCGCCTCCCCGTCAGCGGGCATCGCAATCGTCCTCACCGCCAACCCGTTCTCCCGCACCAGCAACGGCAGCGTCGCAATCAACACCGCCGGAACTACCACTCGCATCACCGCAAGCGGCAGGGGAAACAGCACAAACGCCATCGCCACCACAACGGGATTGAAGCTCGGCGAGCTAATCATCGCAGCCACCGTCAGCCGCGTGCTCGCCCCACCCACCAGAAGACTCTGGGCCACCGGAGTAGCACAGTTCGTGCATACCCCCATCGGCGCGCCTGCAACCGCTCCGCACAAGACATTCCCAGCAGCCGACGAGAACCGTTTTGGCGCCCCCATCCCCGCCAGCAACGTCATCATCGCCGCGCCAAAGGGCAGCGCAAAGTACATCCCAAAACGGTTCGTGTAGAGCCAGTTCACACTCGTTCGCATCACTCTTGTCGGAGCCGGCATCTCCGGCGTCACCTTCAGCAGCGCGTCGAACGAGATCGCCCCCGCAACCTTCACTCCCGTTCCCGCGTGCAGCTTCTTCAGCAGCGCAGGATATCGCTGCTGACTCCAGAAGGTCAGAATCACGCCAACTGCAATCAGCGCAGCCAGCGAAACTTCAAGCGAACGTCGAGACGGAGTTGAAACCGCAACCCGGGTTGTACTCATAAGAGGGCCAAGTCTACGCCGCACCCGCCGCTTTTGAACATCCACCAAAAGATTGAGCACCAGGCATCCGACTAAGGCACAAAAAGCGCCAGCGGAATCGCCTCCCCCATGGCCTTGTACCCCGCCGGCCCCGGATGCAGATGATCGCCCGAATCATACGCAGGCAACAGCCGGTCCGGATGTTGCGGATCGCGCGTCACCTTATCGAAGTCCACAACCGCATCGAAGTGGCCCGTCTCGCGGATCCACCCGTTGATCGCCTGCCGGTCCGCCTCGCTCTCCGCGGCCGGATGATAGTACGCCGAGCCAACATATGGAAGGATCGTCGCCCCAATCACCCTCACGCCATGCGCATGCGCCCGCTCAATCATCTGTGTGTACGCGGCCTCAATCCGTGATACCAACGCGGCATGCTCCTCCGACGAAACATCATGATCCCGCGTCAGCGTCCCCAGATCATTCACACCCTCAAGCACAATCACCGCCCGCACTCCCGTCTGGGCCAACACATCGCGATCGAACCGCGCCAGCGCATTGGGCCCCAACCCATCCAGCAGCAGCCGGTTTCCCCCAATCCCCTCGTTCAACACACCCATCGCCCGCGTCGATTTGTCTGCCTGCATCCGTCCCGCCAACACATCCGGCCATCGATCATTCCCGTTCGTCGTCGCTCCATGCCCATCCGTAATCGAATCCCCCAGTGTCACAACCGTACCCGCCTTCTCCGGCCCCACATCAACGCCGGAGATCTGGTACCAGTGCTCCACCACCGTTGCGTCCGGCAAACTTGCCGCCGAAACCAAATCGCCATGCACCAGATAGGACATCGCACGCGATCCCGGATGTCCCGTCTCTCCCGTCGGCGGCTGATCGTAATGAATCGTAATCGCAAGGTTTGAAAGCGCAGCCACCGGAAAAGCCACCGCATCCGACAGATACTCCGCCCCCGCCGGAATCGTCACATCCGGCGCCTCATGAAACTTCACCGCCACATCACTCCCCGCATCGATCGCCGCACTCGAAGCCGACACCGGCCGCGCCACGTGAACCTCCGTCAGATGCAGCGGCTGTGTCCCAAACGCATTCGACACCCTCACCCGCAACTGGCTCCCGCCCACCGACAGATGCACAACCTGCCGCAACGTAGCATCACGCAACAACCCGGCATCAATCAGATTCTGCGCCTCCGGCACCTGCTGCGAAGCTGCCCATGATCCCACCCAATGCATCGTTGACACATTCTTCTGTGCTTCAACACGCCCACTCGTCAGCCAGATCAAAACCCCGCAAGCAACAGTCCTCTTCCACAAACCCAGACGCATCGCATCCTCTAGTCTTATTTCGCAAGGCTTCACCGCAAAGAATAGGATCGCTCCCAGCCAGTGCCCACCGCTACTTCTTCAAAAATTTCCCCTGCTCCAGTTCCAGAAACGCCTCTTGCAACTGAGCCTGCGTGTTCATCACAATCGGCCCATACCACGCCACAGGCTCTTTCAGCGGCTGCCCCGATACCAGCAGAAACCGAATCCCTTCCTCGCCCGCCTGCACCGTCACCTCGTCCCCGCTGTCAAACAGCACCAGCGAGCGGTTATCCACCTCCGCCGGCGGATGCGTATCCAGCCACTGCACTCCCTCCGTCGGAACCGACAGCGGTCCCGAAGCATTACAGAACTTCCCCGACCCGCCAAACACATACGCAAACGCCTGGCTCAGCGTCTCAACCGGCAGCGTCTTCTTCTTCCCCGGCCCCACCGACACATCCAGATACGTCGGGTCCGTAGCAATCCCATCCACCGGCCCCCTCTTCCCCCAGAAACTTCCGCACACCACCCGCACCACCGTGCCGTCATCGTCGGTAATCTCAGGAATATCCGGAGCTTTCACCTCCTGGTACCGCGGCGCCGTCATCTTCTGCGACGAAGGCAGATTCGCCCACAGCTGAAACCCGTGCATCCGCCCGGTCACATCGCCCTTCGGCATCTCCTGGTGAATAATCCCGCTCCCCGCCGTCATCCACTGCAGATCGCCTGCGCCAATCACGCCCTTGTTGCCCATGCTGTCGCCATGCTCCACAGTCCCCGCCAGCACATACGTAATCGTCTCGATCCCGCGATGCGGATGCCACGGAAACCCCGCCAGAAAATCCGCCGGCACATCGTTACGAAAATCATCGAGCAGCAGAAACGGGTCGAAGTCCGAAGTATTTCCAAAACCAAACGCCCGCCGCAGATGCACTCCCGCACCTTCCATCGTTGGCTTCGCTTGAATCAGCCGCTTAACCGGACGAATCGACATAGCGCCCTCCTGATGAGTTGACCTAACCCACATAATCCGAGACAAGCAATCGCCCACCTCAGGTCCATAAAGATACCCTCTCCAAAAGAGACGGTCTACGCCCACCCCCCAAAACAGCAAACTAGCCAGGTGCCGGTTCTGCAAACGGGTACTGCACTGCATAAAGAAAAAGAATTAGAAGGAGAATGGCTTGCATAATCCCACAATAAAGAAAAACAGTCGGAAACGTAAACAGCTGGAAGGATGCAAACAGTGGAACGAACAACAGGATCGCCGTCGATAGCCCGGCGATCCGCACACCAGCCCTGTCCGCGCGAATGGCAACAAAGAACAGCACCAGCAAAGGCGCGTACAGGTTAACCAAAGTGTGAAAATACGAGATGGTGGGAAGCGTCAACATGAAAACGCTCGCACCCAGCAGTTGGTTGGCGACCGGCATCTTTCGCAATCGTCCAAAGAATACGGCAGCAAAGAGCAACCCTCCGCAAAGGTAATAGGACTTCACCAGCTTCTGTGCTGATATACCTGAAACCGCTGCCGCAAACTTCACCAGCAAAAACCACGAGTGATTCGCATTCAGTTCGCGTGTGCTCAACTCGGCTGCGCGAAGCAGCTGATAACCAAAAACATTCTGTAGTGAACCTTTCCAAGCCGTTGCAAGGTCGGGCCCCAGGTACGCCGCCGCTAGCGCCGAAACCGCAACGAAAACCAGCACTCCAATCGTGAATGCACGAAATTTACGCCGCGCCAGAAGCAGCACCAGCAGGACCGCTGGATAGAGTTTCGACGCTGCAGCAAGCCCCCAGAAGATCGCCGCAGCATCATCATGATCTCGCAAGTAGGCCCAGGCGCCCGCCGCCGCAAAGATCCACAAAAATATCTCGTTATTTCCTTGAACCACGAGCCTTTCAATCGGGAAAGAGATCAGCGCCACCGTTATGGGAAAAAACGTCGCGACCCGCCCGTCGATACCATTCTCCATCAGCGTCCGCCTCACGCCCCACAGTGCGAGACTCAACCACGCCGCAGCCAGCACAAGAAAGAAAATCACCGGATGGCCAGACGAGTACAGCAATGCCAGCTGCACCGCGCCGAACGGAGGATAAGCAACTGGTGAAGGATTCGTCCAATCGAAGAAAGCAGCCGTATGCAGCAGGCGAAAGGTCGGCATATCCTGGATCAGGTCTCGGAAGTAGGGAGTGTCGAACCCAGACCAGCGATAGAGGTTCATCCCTGCGCGATATTCGAGACACGCAACCAGAAGTGTCAATCCAAACGCACTCAAAGACCCAATCCAGAACCAGCGCAAAACCTTCGGAAGCGGCATCCCTTCCCTGCCGTTTACGCTCTCTGAAGCTATCGCCGAACCGTGCGAATCTGCTGAGATCAACGCGTCGTACCTCAGTCAAGGAATGGAAGAGGAATACTAATCCGCTTCAGTCTAACCGAGCCGTCAACCCTCACTCCTCCCCAACGCCCTCGCACTTACCAATCGCCGCTCCAGGTGCCGCTCCAGCGTCTCCACCGCAAACCGCCGCAGGTCTGCTCCCCGCGTCCTCGGCCACTCCTCTTCCGCCAGTCCCTTCACCGTCCCGCGGAAGATCCTCTGCGCATCCGCCACCGAAGCCGCGGCCAACGCCACACTCCCCGCGCGCCTATCATCCCCGCAAGTCACCCCATCGCTCGTCGCCGAATACCAGACCGTCCCCCCACGCAAATCCAGCCCACACGCCACACAATGCCCAAGCTCCGGCATCCATCCCATCAACCGGCTCATCCACAGCGCAAAGTAAGTCACCGGCATCCACACCCTGCCCACCTGCATCTCGTCCAGCACCGCCAGCATCAACCGAAACACCGCATCCTCCGGAGCCCCCTCCGGCAGCGCCTCTTCGACCACCTCCGCAACAAACTGCAGCGCAGCCGTCCGCGCATAATCGACCGGCCTCGCCAGCGGCGAGCTCAAAATTTCAAACGCATCCAGCCGCACCAGCTCCTGCTTCGGCCTCTCCGCATACGAAGCCCGCACATACGTCATTGGCTCCAGAGCCCCGCCAAACCGCCGCCGCGATCGCATCGCATGCCGCGCCACGCCCTTCACCCGCCCTTGTTCCCGCGTAAACAGGCTCACCAGTAGGTCCGCCTCATGAAACGGCCACACCCGCAACACGATCGCCTCTCCCACCCGCTGAATCATCTCTTACCGGCCAAACTGCCGCAGATGATGGTCCGCATGCAGATACCCCCAGCGCATCCAATCCTCCGTCGTCATCGGACCGAACATAGGATGCGACGGCGCATACTTCGGGCCCCTCGCCACCGCCTCCATGCTCTCGACCACCGCACGCACCAGTACATGAAACTCAACATCCGAGTGCTCCGTGATCGCCCGCTTCAACTCAGGTATCGTCTGAATATTCTTCGGCCAGCGCAAGCCCGACCGCAGCGCCATCCACTTCATCACCACCGGTACCGGCAATGCCGCCGGCTCAACCGTACGCTCTCCCAACGCCACCTCATACGAGCAGATCAGATGCCGCACCATGCGCTTGGCCGTCATCTTCCCCCAGCGCGCCCGGTCGTCGACCCTGACGCTCCGCAACCTCCCGCGAATCTCCGACAACACCTCGACCGAGGCCAGGCTCTTCTTCATGCCGGTCTCTCCGTCAAAGCAAAACCGCGCAGCCATGGGGCCACGCGGTCGCAAAATCCAAACAGTCTGGATCCGGATCTACCGCCCGAAATGCGAGGCATTCTTCGTCTGATACTCCGCCCACTTCTCCGGCAGGTCATCCCCTGCGTAGATCGCCGACACCGGACAGACCGGCACACACGCGCCGCAGTCAATGCACTCTACCGGATCGATAAACAGCTGTTGCGCCTCGCCATATCCCGCTTCATCCTTCTTCGGGTGAATACAATCCACCGGACAGGCATCCACGCAAGCCGAATCCTTCGTTCCGATGCACGGTTCCGCAATTACATAAGCCATCTCGAAAAATCTCCCTTACTTCTATCTAACCTCGCCGCCTATTCCTAAGCTTTGGTCTAGATTCTAGCAGCAGAACCGCTCTCCACTGCAACTCGCAATTCGTCTGCATATGCGACCTCTTCAGACCTCAATCCCCACGCCCGCCCGACATCTCCCTCATCCGCTCCGCAACATCAACCGGAAAAATCCGCTCCTCCGACGCCTCCACCTCCGCCGCGCTCCACCAGCGTATCTCTTTCATAATCTCCCTCTCATCCGCAGTAAACCCCGCCAGCCGAGGCTCTTCGCGCCCGCACTCCGCGCGAAACAGAAAATCGACATTATCCTGCATCTCCCCCTGGTGAAAAAACTGATTGCTGTCGCAATAAACCGGCCCGGTGACCGTCAACTCCAGTCCCAGCTCCTCCCTCACCTCACGCGCCGCCGCCTCGATCTCCGTCTCCCCATCCTCAATCTCTCCACCCGGCAGCGCCCAGAAGACAAAATCGCCTTCCTCCCGCGGCACCACAAACCGAACCAGCAAAATCGCGCCACTCTCCTCGAACAGCATCACCCGAGCCGTCCGTCTCTTCCGCACCTACTTCCCCGCCATCCTTCGCGCCGCAAACTCCGCCGGAGTAGGAATCGGCTCAATCTCCCGTCCCGCAAACATCTCCGTAAACAGATGCACCATCTCCCCGTGGATTCCGTGGCCCAACCCATTCGTCGCCAACACCTCACGGCTATCCAGCGTAAACCGGCTCCCATCAAAGTGCGTCACCGTCCCCCCCGCCTCCTCCACCAGCAGCACGCCCGCCGAAGTATCCCAAGGGTTCAGATTGAACTCCCAGAACCCATCCAGCCTTCCGCAGGCCACATACGCCAGATCGAGCCCCGCACTCCCCGCCCGCCTTACCCCATGCGACCGCAGCGTAATCTCCTGGTAAAAGTAAATGTTCGGGCTGCTATGCCGCTTCTGGCTAGGAAACCCCGTCCCCGTCAACGACTCCTGCAGCCTGGCAATCTTCGAGACCGAAATCCTCTTACCGTTCAGCCAAGCCCCCTTGCCTCGCTCTGCCGAAAACATCTCATCCCGCAACGGATCGTAGATCACTCCGGCGACGATCTCCCCATCGGCATCCGCAGCCAGCCCCGGCGCCCTTCGCTCCAGCCCCAGGATCACGCAGAACGCCGGAAACCCATGCGCAAAGTTCGTCGTCCCATCCAGCGGATCGACATACCAGCGATACTCGCTCTCGAGGCCAGCCCGCGTCCCCTCTTCGCCATACACTCCATGCCCGGGAAACGCCGCCGTCAGCTTCTCGACAATCAGCTTTTCGCTCGCACGATCAGCCTCGGTCACCAGGTCCACATCGCCCTTGTATTCCGTCGCCACACCCTTCGCATAGAACCCTCGCAGCAGAGCGCCCGCCTGCCTCGCAATCCCATCCGCCACATGCGCAAACTCAAATCGGCTCACAGTTCCCTCTCGTCTCTCACTCTAAATGCAGCCCCTTCTGTCGTTGCGACAGAAATCCACTCCGTGTAGCATCACAACCTGACAATGTCTTGACAGCTCCACGACATTGCAGTGCTGGAATAAATCTATATTCAGCGG
>JAOAPF010000527.1 GCA_025462755.1 Edaphobacter sp. | reverse complement strand
GAGCTGCGCGAGCTGCGACAGTTGCGCGATGAGAACGCGAAGCTGAAGCGCCTGGTGGCGGACCTGAGCCTGGACCGGCATATCCTTCAGGAGATCGTCGCAAAAAAACTGTAAGGCCTCGTGCGCGGCGCGAGCTGGCGGAGTGGGTGCAGCAAGTGCATCAGCTCAGCCAGCGGCGGGTGGCAAGGCTGATTCCGATCGAACGGATGACCTTGCGCTACACGCATCATCGCGATCCGCAGGAGGCCTTGCGCGTCCGTCTGCGCGAGTTGGCCGGAAGCCGTGTGCGCTACGGTTACCGGCGGCTGACAGTGCTACTCCGGCGCGAGGGCTGGCCGGTGAACGCGAAGCGGATCTACCGGCTGTACCTCGAGGAGGGACTGATTGTGCGTACGCAGAAGCGAAGAGAACGGGCGCAACGGCAGCGCCTTCCGCTCGGGCGGGCAGCGCGGCGCAACCAGCACGATCATCGACCAACTGAGACACCGCAGAAGCTACCTCAACACGATCGAGGTGATGGCCATCCTGGGTGTAACGCGAGGCACCCTCTGTGTATGGGGCCGTAGTGGATCTCTCGGCGTGGCCCGCATCGGGAAAGACAACGAATTTTTGACCCGGCTACGATCTCGCGATGGCTGGAATCCCGGTGCATCTAACCTGTCTTCCC
The DNA here is from genome assembly GCA_025462755.1 of Edaphobacter sp. Lineage (GTDB taxonomy): Bacteria > Acidobacteriota > Terriglobia > Terriglobales > Acidobacteriaceae > Edaphobacter. The sequence goes on along the minus strand of JAOAPF010000527.1, from coordinate 2,207 downwards.
GACAGTAGCCAACCACCGATGCTGTACCCCGACGTACCGCACTGGGCAATCGCCAGATTGAAATTAGCGAACGACGCCACCCATCTATAGCAGCAAACCAGGAGAAGCACCATGACCAACGCCGCCCCACAGCCGAGCACACTGAGCACGGAAGACTTCAGCCTCGCCTTCCACGAGATCGACCTCACCCAATATCACGAAGCTGGTCCCGCCGTAGCCTTCTACATGCTGGGGTTCCCGCCGAAGCGCATCACCGATGCCCTCGCCGCGCACGACAGACGCTCAACATCGTTCTTTCGCACTCGGCCCGGACAGCTTACGACCCCACTTGCCCGTGAGCGGGCGCAGGACTATGCAGTGACCGTGATCGCCGGAATTGCAGCCGAGAGCAAGTTCGCGGGAGTGCCGATTGCTGAACTGCGGCAAGTTCCTGGCCGGGAGGACTACCTAACGGTTCATTCCATCCTGGACCAGCTTATGCTCTGTCACGGCTGCGAGTTTGGTTCGGAGATACGCGCCGCCCGTCTCCTTCTGTTGGAGGCACGGGCAGTCGCGATAATGAACCAGGCCCACGTCTGGTACGCCGTGGAATCCGTGGCTGAGGAACTTTTGATGTCCGCCGGGGCCTTGGGACGGCGAGAATTGGTCGCGGCAATCGAGCGCGGTATGAGCGACCGGCACGCAGCGTAACCGTGACAGTGGTCCCCCCGCCTGCTTTGCCCAATAACTCTCACTAACGACCGCATTCTTAGGGCAACCGTCGATCCTGCCCAAGAATTGGGAATTGCACACTTCACTCTCTAGTCTCGGAGGGCTTTGAAACTCCGTGCCATTTGAATGCGTTTGATCGCATCATCCGGTTTGGGCGAGAGCAGTCCGATGTACACTGATCCCTCAATGAGTCTTTCACCCCATCTCCAGTGCGTTGTGTGTGCAGAGCCCAATCCGCTCCCATATCCCAAGCTTCCAAAAACAGCAGTTCCTCCAATGGACTGGCCCAAGGCAAGGTGGTTCTTAAACTTGCCTGTCATAAGTGCGGGACAGCCTACGCGTACAACAAACAGGATATCCGTTGGAGTCAGATCCCATCTCTGGGCCAGGGTCCATACTTGGGTTTCGAATGTATGCGGATAACGCTACAATGCGATGGGGGGCCGTGCGAAGCTCCAATAGTATTCCACACGCTATCGGATCTTAGACGGCACAGGATTTTCCAGAACGACCGCTTTGCTTGACAAAGGATTCTTTCAAGACTTGGGCTGTGCTCAGGGACATACACCACGGACAGGTGTTCGCGATCATATGGATGCAGTTGTTGACCGAGGATTAAATTGGTAGTGGGTGATGCTTGTGCGGTTTTCTCGGGCATAATACCCTCCTAACTAACGAGGGTCTAGACGAGTCGTTCAAAATCGCTGTTTATCGCGAATCCCTATTCCACTTCCTCAAGTATCGGCCCACCCTCACGCCTCAACTTCAGAACGAACGGTCGCTTCCCCTTCAGTCCAAGCTGCATCCAGAACTGGGATATCTCCTTCGCTATACACTCGGGATCTTGGTAGGCATTAGCGGTATCGATAATAGAGAACTCATTAATCGCAGCGGCCTCTCGAAGGTCCTTCGCGTTGCTCGTAACAAAGACACGATGAGCCAGCAGAGGAGCGATTTGGTCCTCCTCCATTCCAGTAGGGGCCGAGTACACCTTGAATCCCTTCTTCTCCAGCAAGGGATGAGGGCGAGGAGGTTTTCGTCCACAATCAGGACGCCACGGGCCATAACTGTCTTCGGCTGGAAGGTCAGATTGGCGCTATGGGGCTGGAGAAGAGATGTTCGCATGACGACCTCGTTCAGACTCTATACCAGCGATAGGAAAGCCGCAAAACCATTGCGGCTTGCTTCGACAATAACTCTCACAGACGACCGCTTTCTTAGCCAACCGCCCAATCCTGTCCAAAAAGTCGGCTCTGAGTCCTAGTGTAGGACTGCCGTTAAACGGCAGAGGACATATCTGGGGATGCAACCTTCACTTAAGACAATTAAGCGGCTTTGCACCTTATCTGTAAGCGCTTGGTGCGGGCGGTTGTTGTGAGTGTGTTGGTGGACGAGAGTGTCTCAAATAGGTGTCCACTTAATTTAGGTGGACACCTATTTATCTTGAGGCGTGATCGTAGGCGTGTTGATGGTAACGTTCCATGGCAATAACTCAG
>JAOAPF010000520.1 GCA_025462755.1 Edaphobacter sp. | reverse complement strand
TGTCGGAGAGTGCAGACCTGGCAAACTCTGGATGAAGAGGGACTGGGGTTTGTTATAGCCGTAGATGTTTGCCGCATTGAGGCTTGACAGACCGGTTCCATCACCCATAAAGATGATCACGTTCTTCGCGGGGGCGACAGACCGCGCCGTTCCCGAGAGAGTCGAAGCCGCAAGGCCCAAGGCGAATGGGTGTGGCGAAATAACGAGCGGGCGATCATGAATTACTCCTTCGTCGGAACAAGTCCGTGAACGGCGGGACGCTCGGTTCGCGAGCATTCGAGCTTCGCCGCTCTACGTGTGCTGCTGGACTGATATGTCTCCAAACTAAGTTTCACGAGGTCCAGGGTCGTGACGAGGGAATTATTTCTACGTGAACGTTGGCTTAGGGTTGTCTTAGGATTCAGTGTGCCGCCCTAGACCATTCCTCAGGTGTTTGTAACCAACGAAACTGCTCCTGCCGGTAGGATTTGAAGATGCTCAGCTTTCGACATCGCTTCCCGGCCATGACGGCCGCTGCTTTCCTTGCCTGCTCCGTTGCCGTAATCCACGCCTGGGAGGACCACGCAAACCGCCTCGGCACAACCTATCACGCAAGCACAGCGGCCTTTGCCGCGCAGACGCCCTACAAGTTCACGCAAGAGGCCGGTCCCGGCCGCACTACTTTTTGGGCCAACGAAATCGGCGCATTTGTCTCCGATCAGATACAAGTGAAGCGGAACCTGCAGATCTCTCTCGGCCTCCGCTACGATTCCTTGAGATTAAGTGAAACGTTTGTTGATCAAGTCACACTATCCCTTTGTAGCGAATGCTGCTGCGCGGAGCGGTATCAGTGGCGGATTTCGTGGCCTGATCGGGAGTCAGGCCAGTAAAATCTCAATCGCTGCTTCTTTGCTTACCCAACCTCCGTTGACGATTTGGCGGAGAGCGGGCTGCGGTCTCTTCGTTGGTTCTCGCTCCAAGGCCCGACGTCCTGAAGCGTCGGGCCTTTCATACTGCGCGGCAGGAAATTCAGAGGCACGACTCACTGGCAAGAGGATGCGTCTAGGCACCGGAATAGAGTTGGAACGGAGCCCAGTAGAGCGGTTTTCGGAAGACTCCGTCGGAGTGAATCATGGCGAGCTTCGCGGAACGGAGGGCGACGTCCGGCCGGCCGCCTTTAGCGAGTTCGCCGTAGAGATGATCCATCAACAACGGTGTGGAGACATCGCTGACCTCCCACATGGCTCCAATGACATGATGTGAGCCCGCGCGAAGAAATGCCCAGGCCAGCCCTACCAGCCCCTCGCCCGAATAGTTCCGCACCCCGGAGCCGTTACAGGCCGATACCGTCACCAGGTCGGCATTTAGATTTTGCTTCAGTATGTCCCGTGCGTAGAGCTTGTAGACTGTTGCATCGTCGCGGTTACTCGAAAGCACCACGGCTGAATCGAGCGGAACAGTCATGTTTGCGGTGCCGTGGGCGACAAAGTGGATGTAGGAAAACTGACCTGCATTACTGAGCTGATACGCCTGCGGGGATGCCTGTGCGCCTGTCAACACCATACGATGATCGGAAGAAAAATGACTTGCGACATCTTTGACCTCGCTAGAGGCATTGGGGAGTTCCGCATATTCTTTTTTTCGGTAGACGGGGTCCCCCATCAAAAGAATGCGCCTGTCTCCATATTTTGGCCCCTCAGCCTGCTTCACGGAGAGAAGCTGCAACGACTTCGCGTTCGTTATGGTGACGTCTTCGATCCAGTAGTGTGAATCTTCTCCGAGCGTCTGCAGCGTCTCGAAGTTAAGCCCACTCAGAGCCTCGTCTCCGACGATAAACACCTTACCGCCCTTCTTGATCAGAGCTTGTGCCGGTTCGACGAGCTCATTATAAAGTCTTCGCCCCGGAGCATTCGGCTGCGATAGTAAGTCCTTCGACGCTAGAATCATTTTTGTGTGAAGTTGAATCAGTGGAAGGATAGTTTCGCTTCCCGCGAGTCGATAGAACTGTTGGCGCTGCGGAGAGATCACCCAGAGATACGAGGTTTTCGCCCGCAAAGAGTACACGAGAATGGTAGATTGCAGTCGAGTAGCGATCGATCGCGCATTCAAACCTTGTGACGACCGTCTCTTTTGCTCCAGCCGCGACAGGTGAAGGCCGTCCGCGAGGGATTCCGCGCGGCTTTCGTCAATCACGTTCAAAGCCTCCTCTGGCCTGTGCTCATCGATCAGGTGTTTCATGTAATTGAGGTACAGATCGCCTCCGTTTTCTAGAAAAGGCAGGGTAGACTCAACACTGGTGAGAGACGACCTCTGATGCTGAAAGGTGCTGATAGAACGCTGAAACCAATGGTCGGCATCTGTGGGGTGCCCTGTCTCCGAGTAGATACGAGCCAGGTTGCTTTCTGCCTCCCACTTAAGGGACGGTACCTCTCCTGCTCGCCCTTCAAGGTCAAGCAGCCGTTTCATCGCACCCTGTCTGTCCCCTCTTGCATCAAGAAGAAGAGCATTCAGCAGCAGGGGTTCGAGTGCCGCCCTGTGGTTCTTAATGAGCGCAGCGCTCCGGGCCGCTTCGCGCACATAGATCTCTGCCGCATTCGGATTACCCAGGCGCAGAAGGAGAAACCCCAGACCCACGCGGGCGTCCAAGATCAGCTCTTGATTCTGAATGGATTGGGCGAGAGTTAAAGACCGTTCATAGAACTGACGGGCTGCCTCAAAATCTCCAAGCGCGTACTCGCTTAATCCCGCGTTGTCCAGCCAATGCACCTGGTCGATCGGCGCGCCCAGTTCTGCTGCCTGTTTTTGAGCTTCTTTACAGTTGACAAGCGATCGCTGGAAATCGCCGGTCTTATGGTAGATCCAGCCAATGTTTCCCAACGCTTTTTCAAGTAACAGTCGTGCACCGATAGACCGTGCGAGATCCGATGCGTTCCCAAAGCGTACAAGTGCGTCTTCGTAGTGTTCCTCATGCGACGAGACTACGCCGAGATTTATAAATGCCTGGGTCTGAAAAAATAGATTGCCAATTCGAACCGCGCCCGCAAGCGCCGACTGAAATGCTCGCTCAGCGTCGTCGAAATTCCCGGTCAATAGGTCTACAGTTCCTCTTGCGGTGTAGGTTTCTATGCGTAAAGAACCCTCAGGACATTGCTTCTCGGCATCCAAAAGGGTCTGTTCCGCTTGATCGGGATGTCCACTCCGAGCCTGTGCAATCGAGAGAAGATCCTTTTGCCTTACTTGTGACTCGATGCTGGAGTGAGCGGGGAGCGGTTGTTGCAAGAGCGTCAACGCGTTGCCGTTCTCCCCCTGCCAGATCAAAACCTTACCTAGTTCAAGACGAAAGGATGACGCCCAATTCTGGTCTTTAGACGCGAAACCCCGGTACGCTTCTTCTGCATCTTCCCGCGCCTTCTGAAGGTTGCCGGCAATGAATTCTTTCTCTATTTTGATGTACATCGCGTCAGGTGTCGGCTGAGATTCGTGCCTGCAACCGGTGGATAGCACCAGTGCAATACTTCCGATCGTTATGGCGCAGAACTGCCGTTCGAGTCTCCGGTACCGATGCTCACGGTTCCATGATTGGCACATCCCATCTCCAACCGAATCATGGTCAGTCGGAAGGCATGATGACTGGTCAAAAACTCGCCCAAAAATATGTTGCCAAAGTCTGGCACGTGCATCACGTGCCCAAAGGAACTTCCCGGCTTCGCCCCCTGAAGCTTGTCCACCAGGGAACATTGAACGTACCCCTTCTTCTTACGTGCTCCTTTGGATTGTATCCAACCATACCTCACTTTGAGCCAGTCGGGAGCACTCTTCGCATTTGTTACCTTCTGGCTTTGATTGATGGCTCTGCCAAGGAAGGTCTCGTCCTCAGTGATGGTCCTGTCAGGAAACCTCCCCTCTTTATGGAGGGGGAGCACCTTTTTACTTAAAACGGGATTGATCTTCACACCATCGATAGTCAGGTTCTCGAATTCGGAGCCGACGATGGAGGCCTTGGGATGACCGCCCTTGCTGGGATGCTCGACTGTAAGGCTTGCGATAACCCGGTCCGCCTTTACCATGTCCAGGACGTTTAGTCCTTCGACTACAGAGGTCACCACTGTCGTCCACGAACCTGTCTCCGAGACCATACCGTGGATCTCGGAGTAGGCCTTCTTGAAGGAGACTAGCTTATCAGGATGTTCAAATTTTTCCGCGCTGGAGGATACGTGCCCGCCCGCCTGGGCCAGCGAAGACGATCCGTGACTGTGCACAATCGTTTCTTTCGGCTTGGTGAAGTGGCCACCGATAGGTGCGGCATCCGCGTGATAGTAAAAGACCCGATTCTTGCTGGCATCCATGGCTGCTCCTGGGAGTGTAGTTATTTTTTAATTTTGACCCGAAATCTATATCTTGTGAGGTCTTCCAGCGTATCACTGGAGTCACCAGCGGCGGGCAGACCTTGAATTAAGAAAACATTCAACCCTTCCGTTGTCTTGTCGGTCGGAATGCTAATGAGCAGCGCGTCGCGGACCTGCTCCGGCGACACCGTAGTTTGCCAGAGGGGCGATCCATCGGGGGCGTATAACGAACAGCGATAGCTTGAAAAGCCGCCAGTTGTCGGGACGTCGAGCCAGACTACGAAGGAGCCATGCTCTGATGCAACGATCTCGGGGATGGAGTCACCGCGAGGGCCGGCATTCGCGAGGATGAGGGGATTCAGCACGGCAGGGGCCTGCGCCTGCGCAACCTCAAGTTTCATACGCGGTTGGAGGACAAATGTCTGATAAGCCAGAATAACTAGACACGCAGCCAACGCCGGGGCCAGGACCCAGGGACTTGTGAACCAGGAAGTCCACCTTCGCGCGCTCTCCACGCGGGGCGCAGCTACCTTCCGTGGGACACTTACCTCAGTTCGAACAGCATCGATGAAGGTTGCGCCGATCTTCACATCCCTTGCGCATTCCGAACATTCGAAGAGATGCTCCTCGAAGCTGTCCAGGGACGCGCCGCCGAGTTCTCCCAAAAGATACCGTTCCACGGCCATTTCCTGGAGTGCTTCCTGATGATTCATCTCACAGACCTCGAACTCCTATATAGTGCGCCGCAGGCGAAAAACGTTTCATTTCGCCTGCCCAGCGCCCGCCGGTCAGCCAAACACCCAACCGGACTTTTTAGCGTCTACTTGCTTGGAATACATCACACGAAATGAAGCCTTTGCGCGATGAAGAAGCACCCTGAGATAGTCCCGGTCTACTCCAAGCTCAGCGCATATCTCGTCCTTGTCACGCTCCTCAAGAAAAACTGCCCGCAACAAGCTGCGGTCCCTCTCATTGAGGCCACTCAGAATATCCCGGACGAGCTTGCGAGTGTCATCAGCGATCACCATACTCAGGGCGTTAGGTCGGGTCTCGACAAGCCGCTCTGCGGTCTCATCTTCCAGGCCCTCAACGCGATTGGAACTACGGTACTGCTCCATCAAAACGTTGTTGCAGATCGAGTTAACTAACGGGCCGAGTCGTTCGGCATGGCGAAGACCGCCTTCGCTCCGTATCAACGAAAGCGTACGGGAGAATGTCTCCTGTTTCAGATCTTCAATCAGTTCCTGATTGCGCAGCCGAGGCCGTAATTTCAACAAAATTAGCTCGCTGAAGTAAGTGATGAAGTGTTGTTCGGTCGATGCATCCCCTATTCGTAGCTTGCTTACATAGGAGGCATCAAATGTCACGAAATTCACTGAATATCCTCCGAGGAGTCCTCAAAAGTCTACATGGCAAACGACCCATGTTCTCAGCGAAGAGAAAACATAGCTTTAGAGGGCATTAACACCCGGTCGTCACCTCATATGCGAACCGCTCAATGAATTCGATTTTTTTGAAACGATCCCACGATCCACGTCACTATCCCGTTGAAGTCAATCTCAGATGACACCTGGGCATGTCGAATGCGCGCAAATATCGAGGTTTATTCACTGGCAGCAGGATTTTTAGGATGCTTGACGCCGTTGGATTTGAGGAGCGGAATTGTTTCGCAAGAGAAATTCACTCCCGAGAATGAAGTCCCTACAGATGACGAAGTCGTGGGATTAGACGCATACAAGGTGGCCGTGTTGGTTTCTGTCGCAGCAGCCATTCTCTCTCTGTGTCTTTAGGTGAGGGCTTGTGTGTCTGCATGATCGGCCGAGCAAAAACTTTAGACCGTCCCCCTTCGGAAGGTTTTCGGAGAAAGTTACATGTCCGACTACATATTTGCGCTTATCATCCCACTCGTTGCCATCGCAATCATCATTGCATGGGTTCCGTTCTTGAACTTCATTTGTCCGCCGCGCGCGCGCTCTCTCGAACGCCGTGGTTTTCAGGGGGAAGAGCTGAAAGCGGGATCTTCGATAGGTCCGATCCCAGATTAAATGTCACGTCTGAAAGCCGATGCTTCAGGTCACAGGTGAGGGAAGCTGTTTACCGTTGGGTCACAGAAGAGCCGCCTCGATAGTTCCGAAAATCAGCTACCTCCGACTCAGCCCACCGAGTGGCAGCCTGGTAGCAGAACTGTAAACCAATCACCATGAGCCAGAGCGAGAGGGCGAAGCGGAGTTTGCGATTCGGAATCTTTGGTGCGGCACCGCTACCGACAATTCCTCCAATGACGCCACCAATCGCGAGCTTGGTGAGCAGCAGGCTATCGTAACTTCCGCCGATCATGTGGACTCCTGTACCGACGAGCGCGATGGCGAGCCCGAAGGCGAGATCCGTGCCGACGACCTCCGCAGCAGTCAAAGACGTCAGGCTCAGTAACGAAATCGTACCCAGCGCGCCTGCACCTGAGGAGGAGAAACCAACCTCCGCGCCGATGGGGAACATAATTGCGGCGATCCACTTTGAGCGGCCTGTGGCAGGGCGCGCAATGCCGACCGGGCGGAAGTGGCGAAAGAGATGCCAGCCAGAGGTGAAGACGATGATGGCTCCGAGGACGAAGTAAAGCGCCGTCTTCGGGCCGTGCGTGGCGACATGCTTGAAGAGGATGGAGCCAAGGATGACTCCGGGCAGCCCGCCAAGCAGCATGATACGGAGCACGCGGTAGTTGACCTGTTTGCGAATAACCTGCACTGGAACCACGATGAACTTGACGATGGCCGAGTATGCGAGCGCCGTGCTGACTGCTATCTCGACGGGCACGTGCAGGAAGAGGATCAACAGCGGAGCGGTGATGACTCCGGCGCCGACTCCGCTTAGCGCAATTACTACGGCGATGCAAAATCCGATGACAAAGTCCATTTTCGATACGCTTTCCGATTGCGTTTTACGTGGACTGCAGATGGATGCCGCACTCCTGTTTCCGACCACCCCAACGTCCGGAGCGGGGATCGTTGGGGTCGAGGGGCAGCCTGGTGCAGGGTTCGCAGCCGATGCTGGAGTAGCCGTCGTCGTAGAGACGGAGAAGTGTAATGTCGTTCTGGCGGGCGTAATCCCAGACGTCCTTCGCGGTCCACTCGGTAAGCGGGTTGATCTTTCGGATGGTCCTTGCCGTGGGAAGCGCAAAATCCTCGACTGGCTGCAGTGCGGCACGACTCTTGGCTTGTTCGCGACGGAGGCCGGTGAACCAGAGCTCGTAGCGATCGAGCGCGGCAAAGAGCGGTTTGACCTTCCGCAGACCACAACAACGACTGGGGTCGGATTGGTTGAGAATGCCAAACCGTGCCTCTTGCTCCGGCACGGTGAGTTCGGGCAGCAGGTTGATGAGGTTCATCGACCAGGCCTGCGCCATGCGGTCGCGATATTCGTAGACCTCGGCGAAGTGGTAGCCGGTGTCGAGGAAAATAACAGGAACATCGGGCAAAGTCTGCCGGACAATGTGGAGGACGATCATGTCCTCTGCCTGGAAGCTGTTGGTGACGCAAACATCGCCCTGCGTTTGCTCTAACTCCTGCCGAATTAGTTGTTCGGCTGCACGGATCCTGTACTCGATGCTTTGGGTTGTGGGTGGGGCTGTCAGATTCAAGATTTCGCTCACTGTTGGCTCCCTTTCTGCGGGGGCAGAGTACCTTTTTCCCGAAGTTGTTGCAGGAACATTTCTGGCCCGCAACTGGAGCCGGTGAGGACTTCGATCGGAAGCTCTTCCGCTAGTTCATGCGCGGCTTCGGGTGCTATTCCTTCGAGGAGGACAATTGCGCCTATCCTGAGCAGGGCCTGCCAGAGACGCTTGGATTTCACGCGGGTGCGTACGACGGCGACGCCCTGGTTAAGAAGAAGCTGTTCGACTTCGCTCGTCCACGCGCCATCCGACAGAAGCAGAAGAGGGGCGTGCTGTTTCGGCTTCGCAGAGGTCGTGTCATCGCCCACGTTACGGCGAATCATGCCGGCGGCGGCGGTGGCGTTGGTTGTGGGGTCGATGAGGATGAAACTGCCGGTGGCGCGGTTGTCCGCGTAGGAATCGAAAAAGATAGGACGGGTGGTCGCTATCTCGGCGACGCCGATGTCGTTCATCCCGAGGGTGTGGACCGCTTCATGCTCAAGAGTCAGGATGTTGGTGCGGTAAAGGACGCGGGTGATACGAGCGTTGAATGTTTGCGTGCCGTGCTTGAGTAAGTAAGGCTGGTGGTCTTCCAGTCGCGATTCGTCAAACCATACAAGAGTTGCTTCGAACTCGGTGGCGGACTCTGGAGGACGCGCGGTGTCCGCTAGAACGTCCCCGCGGCTGATATCCAGCTCTTCCTCGAGGGTGAGGGCGATGGATTGCGGCGCGCTGGCCTCATCGAGGTCGCCATCGAAGGTGGTAATGGAGGCGACCCTGCTGGTGCGGCCCGAGGGAAGAGCGATGATCGTATCGCCCTTGCGGATGGTGCCAGAGGCGATCTGGCCAGCGAATCCCCGGTAGTTGTGGTCTGGACGGATGACGCGTTGGATTGGCAGGCGGAAGGCCTTGTTGGCGTCGAAGGTGCCGACGGAGACCTGTTCGAGATGTTCGAGCAGCGTGAGACCGGTGTACCACGGGCTGCGCAGGCTGGGCTCGACGACGTTGTCTCCATCGAGAGCGCTGACAGGGATGGTGACGAGACTGGCGGTGCCGAATTGCTTAATCATCGCGGCGAGATCAGTCTCGATCCGGCGATAAGCCTCCTCCGAAAAATCGACGAGGTCCATCTTATTGACCGCTACGACGAGGTGGCGGATGCCTAGCAGGGAGGCAATGTAGGCGTGGCGACGGGACTGCGTGAGGATGCCCTTACGCGCATCGATAAGGATGATGGCAAGGTCTGCGGTGGATGCGCCGGTGGCCATGTTTCGGGTGTATTGCTCGTGCCCAGGCGTGTCGGCAATGATGAACTTGCGGCGCTGGGTGGAAAAGTAGCGATAGGCAACGTCGATAGTGATGCCCTGCTCGCGTTCGGCGCGAAGTCCATCGGTGAGCTGGGCGAAGTCGATAGCGAGTTGCTTGTGGCCCGGCGCAGCGATAGTCCCTGTGACGGCCCGGACCTGGTCTTCATAGACATTGCGAGAGTCGTAGAGGAGGCGGCCGATAAGGGTGGATTTGCCATCGTCGACGCTACCGGCGGTGCTGAAGCGGAGCAAGTCTTTGGTTTCTTCTGAGGCGAGAAACTCCTCGATCGCAAAGACTGCCTGGTCGGGCTGTAGGCTCTCGGGCGATTCAGCCAAGGCCGCCGCACCTCCCGCATGAGTGGGGTCAAGGCTGGCCATTAGAAGTACCCCTCGCGTTTCTTGATCTCCATAGAGCCATCCTGATCGTGATCGATGACGCGGTTCGCACGCTCGGAGGAACGGAAGCCTACGAGCTCAGCGATGATCTTCGGAATAGTGTCCGCGTCGGATCGGATGGCGCCGGTGCAAGGGCTGCAGCCGAGCGAACGTAGGCGGGAGCGAACCCACTGCTCTTCTCCTGGAAGGCTCTGGACGAAGGATTGCTCGACTGGGATGAGGCTGTCGCCGCGGACGATCATGCGCCGGTGTTTGGCGAAGTATAGCGGCACGATCGGGATCTCTTCGAGCAGAATGTAGTGCCAGATGTCGAGCTCGGTCCAGTTGGAGAGCGGGAAGACGCGGATACTTTCGCCTGGTGAGATGCGGCTGTTGTAGAGGTTCCAGATCTCGGGGCGCTGGTTCTTGGGGTCCCATTGGCCGGCTCGATCGCGAAAGGAAAAGATACGCTCCTTGGCGCGGGATTTTTCTTCGTCGCGACGGGCTCCGCCAAAGGCTGCGTCGAAGCCATGCTCGCGGAGGCCATCGAGGAGCGCGGTTGTTTTGAGCAGGCCGCAGCAGCGCTGTGTGCCAAGGCGAACGGGATTGGCGCCGTCGGCCAGGGCCTCCTCGTTGCGCCAGACCTTGAGGTCGAGGCCCAGCGAGCGGGCTGTGTTATCGCGGAACTCGAGCATCTCGTGAAACTTGTAGCCGGTGTCGACATGCAGGAGAGGAAAAGGGATGGGCCCTGGGAAAAAGGCCTTTTGCGCCAGGCGAAGCATGACCGAGGAGTCTTTGCCGATCGAGTACAGCATGACCGGCTTCTGAAACTCGGCAGCGACCTCGCGGAAGATGTGGATGCTCTCGGCTTCGAGGCGTTGGAGATGACTCAGCCGGGGCGCGGAGAGTGCCGGTTGTTCAGATTGCTCGATCGTTGAGGACGAAGCCATAAGGGTTTCCCTGATTTGGAGAAAGGCGGTTTGGGGAGCGCAAACTGAAAGCCCACAAGCCGGAAGTTCAGAGTGTGGGCGCTTTTGCTAGGAAAGTATTGAGATAAGAGGAAGTTATCTACAACACGCGCGCGCACACGGACAGGCCATACAGCAACAGAAGTTGCTGGAAAGGCGACAAGCCGTGTTGGCGGTGGAGAATTGCATCTATTACAAGCCTGGACGAGTAAAGGCCATTTGTCAAACTTGTAGGCCATGTTGCCGAGTGAAGTGGCAGAATTGTCTGTCGGCCGTCTCTTGACTGACCAGCGGATACGGGTTAGTTTCAACAATAGCGATGAAGACCTTCACCAACCACGCCGCCGGATATGCCTGTCGCCCTTGTTGCGACACCACGGCTGCTGCGCTGGCAGGTCTACCTTCTGTAACACTTCGCTGATTCGCGAAGACTCGCTTTAGGAACCTCAAGAAACCCACGCAGCCGCCCTTGAAACCCCATAAGGCACTGCGTGGGTTTTCTCTTTTCTGCCGAATCGAAATAGAGCCGGTATTACCTCGACCATGATCACTCGCTCCATCACGACCTCTCGACGCACGGCCTGTTGTGCCGCGCGTGCGTGTTGTTGTTTCTGATGACTCGCTGATGGGTGAGATCGATTTCTCTCACCGGAACGCTCCGAAATCTTTTTAACCTCACGAATTTCCTTCATTCCAAAATTGGCCCGCCGCGACCGTACCGGGGAGTTATCTCGCCGCCAATCTACAGGAGACCACCTTGACTTCTTTCGTTCGCACATTATTCTCCCTGGCCTTCCGTGCTGTCTTCTTGCTGCTCTTTCTCCTCGGCCTCCTCGGCCCCGCCGCTGCATGGGCGCAGGTGGTTGGCGGCTCCATCAGTGGCACTGTCACCGATAGCACCAACAGCCGCATCTCAGGCGCGGTCGTCGTAGTACACAACGTTGAGACGGGGACGGAGCGAAAGCTGATCACCGACAGCGAAGGCCGCTACGGGGCGCCGTCGCTTACCGTGGGGACCTATGATGTGATCGTGAAACGCGATGGCTTTACGCCTGAGGGGCGCAGCGGTGTCTCGCTGACGGTAGGGCAGAGCGCGCAGGTGGATCTGACGCTGAAGATCGGGGCAGTATCCGAGCAGGTAAACGTGGTGGATGCGCCGGCGACAGTGAATGTGACGACGCAGCAGACCTCAGGCCTCGTCGACGAGCGACAGGTGAAAGAACTACCACTGAACGGCCGCAGCTACGACCAGCTGATCACGCTGAATCCGGCCACTGTGAACTACACAGGTCAGCGTTCGGGCGGAATCGGCACATCAAACTCGTCCGTGGGCAATATGTTCGCGATCTCGGGGCGACGCCCGCAGGACAATCTCTTTCTGCTGAACGGCATCGAGTACACGGGAGCATCCCTGATCAATGTGACGCCGGGCGGCACCAGCGGGCAGTTGCTGGGTGTCGATGCAGTGCGCGAGTTCAACGTGGTCTCGGACACGTACTCGGCGAGCTATGGCAAACGACAGGGGGCCCAGATCTCGATCGTTACGGCAAGCGGCACAAACAGACTGCATGGGACCGCGTACGAGTTTCTGCGCAATTCGGCGATTGATGCGCGGAATTATTTCGATCAGCAGAAGATTCCCGAGTTCCAGCGAAATAACTTCGGCGTGTCGCTGGGCGGCCCGATCAAGCAAAACAAGCTCTTCTTGTTTGGCAACTACGAAGGCTACCGGCAGAACCTTGGTCTTTCGGACGTGACGCTGGTGCCGGATACTAACGCGCGACAGGGCTATCTTCCCAATCCGAAGACAGGCGCGTTGACGAAGGTTCCGCTGGGCAATGGTGTGGCGCCGCTCTTCAGCCTTTGGCCGGTGCAGAACGGGCCTGAGCTGCTCGATCCGACGACCGGCTTCAACACCGGCATTGCCGAGGCTTTCTCAAGCCCGGTGCAACACATCCGGGAGAACTTCGGAACAGGGCGCCTCGATGTAAACCTGAGCGCAAACGACCTGCTCTTCGCCGTGTACACGGTAGACGATTCGACCGCGAATACACCGACCCAGAATCCCTTATCCATCATCGACGAGAGCCTGCGCGAGCAGGTCGCAAGCGTGCAGGAGCAGCATGTCTTCTCGCCAAGACTGTTGAATACAGTCCGAGTTGGCTTCTCGCGCGCAAGCTTCTTCTTCCTCGGCTCGTCGACGCCGCTGCCGGGCGCAGATATCACCAACTGGGTCGCCGGTAGACCAATTGGGGCGATCGTGATTGCGGGCAGCACGGCCTCCAATGGCGCGTCGCAGGTGACCGGCGCGGGCGCCAACGTGGGCTCGAACAACTCGACCACACGCAATCTTTTCACGTTCGACGACCATATCTTTTACACGCGAGGTCGGCATCAAGTCGAAGCGGGCGGTTGGGTACAGCGGCTGCAATCGAACGACAATCTCGCACAGAACCAGTTCGGACAAGCCTCCTTTGCGAGCCTAACGACGTTCCTGCAGGGAACGGTGAAAACCTTCACCGTGGTGCCGAATCCGACCGAACTTGGCTGGCGCTCGACCATGGGCGCGGGCTATCTCGAAGACACGGTGCATCTGCTGCCGAATCTTGAACTGCGCGCAGGCATTCGTTTTGAGTCGACGAGCGGCTTCAACGAGTCACAGGGCAGAGCAGGGATCTACGGCTTTACAAACGGAGTCATCAACACGACGCCCTCGGTAGGCTCCTCGGGCCTGACGGACAACCGTGCAAAGTTCCTTCCGGAACCGCGGGTCGGCATTGCGTGGGACCCGTTCCGCAACGGAAAGACGGCGCTCCGGGCAAGTTTCGGACTGCATCACTCGCTGCTCGACAATCTCGACTATCGCCTGGACCAGGCCGCGCCGTTCAACACGACGCTCAGCCAGACCAATGTGGCAGTCTCGAGCCTGAACATCACCACGGCGACGCAAGCCAGCGCGGGCAGCCTGATTTCTCCGTCCAATGTGCAGCCAGATATCGCAACGCCTGCAGTGCTCTCCTGGACCTTCAAGGTAGAGCAACAGGTGGCGGCGAACACATCGCTCACGGTCGCATACGTCGGCTCCCATGGCTACAACCAGATTCTCTCCGAGGACCAGAACGAGCCCGCGACAGTGACCTGCCCGAACCCCGCGTGCCCAGTGAATGTAGCAGCAGGAACCATCTTTTATCCGACGACCACCAAAGCGAATCCATTGGTCGCAAACACGACGTCGTGGGTCTCGCAAGGTATCAGCAACTACCACGCGCTCGAAGTGGATGTGCATCGAAGCTTCGCGAACGGACTCCAGTTCCGTGGTAACTACACGTGGTCGAAGAACCTGGACAACGGGTCGGCGTGGAACACGAGTGTCTCGGCTAATACGCCCGCGTACGTCTCCGTGCCTAGCAAGTTGAGCCTGGACTACGGCCCGGCTGCGACGGACGTGCGGCACATTGCTGCTCTGAGCGGTACCTACGATCTGCCAATCGGGCGCAATCGACGGTTCGCCTCAGGACTGAACTCATTCGCCGACAAGGCGGTCGGCGGCTGGAGCCTTAGTGCGATTGCAAACCTGCAGTCAGGCTTCCCCTTTTCGCCCCAGCTCGGCTATAACCCGACAGGCTCCGGCGATACGCGAAATCCTGTGCGGCCAGACGTCAACCCGAATTTTCACGGCAAGCTCTACCCTCATACAGTGACGCAGTGGTTCAATCCGAATGCGTTCTCGGCACCGCTTTCTACACTCTCGAGCAGCGGGGCGATCACCGGCGGGGCAGTGGGCAATCTTGGACGGGATGCGCTGGTCGGCCCCGGGTTAAAGGAACTCGATCTCGCTTTGCTGAAGAACATTCAGTTACGAGAAGGGCTGAATCTGCAGTTCCGCTCGGAGTTCTTCAACGTCCTGAACCACACGAACTTCACCACACCGAACGCGGTGACCTATGCCTCGGCACCGACGCTGGCCTCAGGCACATATACGCTGCCCAGCATATCCTCCACTGCGGGCGTGATCACAGCAACGTCCACAAGTTCGCGGCAGATTCAATTCGGGGTGAAACTTGTCTTCTAGTTACTGCCTACAAGGCGAAGAGATCGACCTCAGGGTAATCCATACTGAAGTCAATCTTCGGTGCGCCGCTGATTAATAGATCACCTTCAGTCCGAATTGGAGGATGCGCGGCTGGAAGGTGCTCGTAATTTGACCGCCGCTAGTAGGGTTGTTGAGTTGGGTCGGCGTGCTGAGAGTGCCACCCAGACCGCTTCCGGGAAGGTATAGGTTGGTGTGGTTGAAGATGTTGTATGCCTCGGAACGAAACTCCACCTTCAGACTTTCGATCGGTGTGTTGAACTTCTTGTTGAGAGCAAGATCGGTCTGGTAGAACGCAGGCGTGCGGCCAGGATTGCGCGATGCGTTGCCGAACGGACTCACCAGATTCCCACTGCCATCCCTGGTTGCAGGAAGGGTGAATGCGGCTAGGTTGGTGTACTGAATGAAGCCGCTACTCAGCTTTGTCTTCTTGATGACCGGCTGGCCAGCAACGACGTTGGGGCGGTACTCATTCGCTCCGCGATAGATTGCGCCAATCTGCGGAGAGACCGCGTTGGCCGAGTTCGGGGAGTACCCCACGTTGAAGGGCGTCCCCGCCTGCATGGTGTTGATCGCGCTGATCTGCCACCCTCCCAGCAGAGTGTTCACCAGAGCATTGCTGCCGTTGAGAAATTGGCGTCCGTGGCCTACGGGCAGGTCATAAACCAGGCTGGTGATGTTGCTGACAGGCAGATTGTAGTCGGACTGTCCATAATCGGCGGCGATGTTGTTGGCATCCTGAGGCGAGGGCGAGTTGCCTTCGAGCGAGGCGCTGGCGTTGTCCAGCGAGTGCGACCACGTGAAGGAGTTCAACAGGGTCAGCCCGGCCACAAAGCGCTGCTCATAGCGAACCTGCAATGCGTCGTAGTGAGAGTAAAACTCATTCAGCGCCTCCGTGATATCGCTGGGCCAGTTGCCGAAGGGGCGGGCAAAAGCACCAGTGGATGTGCGGACAGCAGGATTCAACTGGTTGCCGTTCAGGAAGCCCTGAAGCTTCGTGCCGTGATTCCCCACGTACGCGATGTCGAGCAGCGTGTTTTTCGCGAGCTCCTGCTGCACGCTGACGAAGTAGCTCTGGACGGAGCTGTCGCGGGTATTCTTCGGTACCCAGGTGATGTTGTCTGTGGCTTTGTTGAAGGTCGTCACCAGACCGGAAGGATAGCCCTGATCCACCGTCGCATAGCAGCTTGGAGTCGTACTGCCGACGGGGATAATCTGTGCCGGCAGCGGGTTGCAGTGATTCGCGGCTGTAGGGGTCGGCTGAACGACCCCGGCAAACTGCGCTTGTGGAGCGTTGATGGCGAGGATGTCGCCGGAGCCGGCGCGAGTGTAGTGGACATAACTGATGCCATAGCCGCCGTGGATAGCGATCCGCGGTGTAGCGGCATAGGCAAAGCCGATGCGTGGACCGAAGTCGTTGAGGTCAGGATTGACCAGGGTTTTGCCGTAGACTCCACCGCCGGAGAAGGGCGTGATGCCGTTACCCGCCGTCGCACCCGGTGTGATGGTCAAGACGGTCTGGGAGGCGGGATCAAAGTTGGAGATGTAGTTGTTCTGCTCGGAGTAAGGCGAGCCGTACTCCCATCGTAAGCCAAGATTCAGGGTCAACCTATTGTTGACGTGCCAGTCATCCTGAGCATAGACGCTATCGAGACTCTGACGAAGATGAGCGACGAAGTAGTTTGCCAGCGAGTAGTTGTTCGTCAAACCGAAGAGGAAATCAGCCCAGTAGTTATCCGACGTAGCCGAAGCGGTCGGACACCGAGTGCTGGAGCCGGGAATAACGGTACCGGCAGGGCAAAGGCTGTAACCGCCGGCGTAGCTGAAGGAGCCGTAGAGCGGATTGTTGTCGTTCACAGCCATCCAGATATGTTCGTACTCATAGCCAAACTTTAGCGAATGCTTGCCTTTGACCCAGGTGAAGTTGATCTTCGGGTCGATCAGGGCAGGGTTCTGCCATTGGGGATTTGTGCTCTGGCGGCCGAAGGCGGTGAAGCCGGTGATGCTCGTGGAGGGCAAGCCGCCTGCGACGGTGGGATCAGAGGGTAGACCGGGGATAGTAATGGCGTTGTTGCCAATGGACAGCGAGAACTTGCCAGCCTTGGTGCGAGAGAGGCCGAGGCGGGCATCAATGACTTTGTTCGAACCAAGCAAACGCGTGTACCCAAGAGCCACCTGCTGATCGAGAACACGGATCGTGCCGTTGGTCTGGCCGTCAAGGGGGAGCGGGAGGGCAGGATAGTTCACACCGGTCTCCTTGCGGTCGCTGACGCGAAGGAACCAGGAGTTGTTGGCATTCTGCTGATAGTCAAGGCGCAGGTCGCCCTTGTCAGAGTTGTCAGTGAAGGGGACCTGCTTAGAGTAATCGTTGGATGCAAGACCCGTGCTCGGCATGCCGCTCTGAGGCAGGCCAGGAATCTGCTTGAAGAAGCCGATGATCTGCTGCGAAATCGGATTGATGGCACTGGCGGGAATCGCGGTGCCGGCAGCATAGGTTGCACCGGTGATCGGGTTTCTTACTGGAACGACGAGCACGCCGTTGAGCTCGTTCTGAGTGGGCAAGGTGAAGACGCTGAGCGGCTTGAGCGTTTGACGGAAGCCTTCGTAGTCGACGAAGTAGAAGAGCTTGTCCTTGAGAATAGGTCCGCCGAAGTTCACACCGAACTGGTTGCGATTGAAGGTGGGTTTCTGAAAGGGAATAACATTTCCGGTGCCGCCGACGGTGGTCGGTTTGAAGTAGCCGGCTGCGTTGAGGTCGGTATTGCGGATGAACTCGTAGACTGTAGCGTGAAAGCGATTCGTTCCACTGGAGGACGCGACGTTGATGGTAGCGCCTGAGGAACGGCCGTACTCTGCACTCTCGTTGTTGGTGACCACCTGAAACTGGGCGACAGAGTCGGGCGGAACAGCGATGATCTGGTTGTCAAAACCCTGATTACTTTCGCCGTAGGCGTTGTTGTCCATCCCATCGAGGAGAAAATTGTTGAACATGCTGCGCTGGCCGTTGATGTTGTACGCGCCGGCGCGCACCAGGCTGTTGATCGAGCTCGTCGTCGCGGCCGTCGGGGCCTGACGCGAACCGGTCACCAGACCTAGGAGGTCAGAGTAGTTACGAGTGACGAGCGGAAAAGCAGCACTCTGATACTGGGTAATGATCTGGCCGCGCTGGCTCGATTCGGTTTCAATCTGCAGAGCCACATCGCTGACCTCGACGGAGGTCTGGGTTGCGCCCACCGTGAGCGATAGATCGATGCGCTGACGTCCGCCAACCGAGACGGTAATGTTCTGCGCGACAGCATTCGCGAAACCCGGAGCGCCAGCCGAGACCGTGTAGACGCCAACACGGAGAGAGGGGATTTCATAGTCGCCCGCGTCGTTTGTGGTGGCCTTCGCCGTGACCGCCGTAGCGTTGTTCGTGATGGTCACCGCCGCCCCGGAGACCGCTGCACCGCTTTTGTCACGGATGGTTCCCACCAGGCTTCCGTTCTCATACTGAGCCTGGAGATAGGTACATGTGAAGAAAAACAGGATGGCCGCCAGAAGTCGAGGTGCTGGTGAAAATCTATTCTTTCGCATAGCAATGAAGCTAAAGCGCTACCTATTAATATCCGATCAAACAGGCGTGAATGCACCGTTACATTGCCGCGATTCTGTGGAATACAACTAACGCGTTGTAATTCAAGTGATCGACACTGGCGCTGATTTTGGCGTCTGCAGTCGACTACTTCGCCGACATGATGACGTAATAGGGCTGGTTGCTGAACGTCGCATTGAACGGCGGATGCAGGGTAGCTGCATCCGTCGTGTGGAGTTCGAAATAGTACTGTAAAGGGTAAGGTGAGTTCGTATAACTGCCGGGAATGGAGGCGCTGCGCGCATTGCCGGTCTTCTGCATTGGTGCGGACACCCACCGCTCCGCGTGATTCACATGGCGGTACCAGAGGATTGACTCCGTGACGATTACAGATGCGGTAATCGTGAGATGTAGGTCGCCGCCAGAGCGGAAGGTGTCGGGAACAGTGTGTTTTACATCAACGTTGGGGCGTGGCGAGGCTTTGGTGGCTTGCTGAATTGCTTTTCCAGCCGAAGATTGTGGAATGGGCTTATCACCGAAGTGTCTTTCGAGTGCCGCCAAATCATGGTCGATCTCGGGCAGGCGGTTGGCCCAGTTTCCGCGCCGAATCGGAATATCGCCGTAGCTGATATCTGTGCTGTAGATTTTATCGGCTCGTTCGGCCATGTTGGCCCAGGCGTCGCGACACTTCCGATATGCGGCCAGCGACTGCGCGGCTGCCGCCGGATCGCCGGTTTGCTCGTATATGGAATAGAAGAGGGCTGCGCGGAAGAGATTGGCATAGTAGAGGCCAAGGGCGTTGACGATAAGGATGTCTTCTTCGACCTGGCGGAACTCAGGCGACTTCGCTCGCGAGCCGCTACTAAGGCGTGCGGCTGCGAGTGATTTAGTCGAGGTGCTCACCATCGTCTCAAGCCACTCGATGACCTCGCCGGGGCTATAACGAGCGTTCTTCGTGCCCTTCACAAGATCTTTTGCATGCTGGTCGATTGTGCTGAACAACTGTGGATCGAGCGGGCTGATGGCGCTTACGTTGTGCGGCGCAGGGGAGTCGCCATAGAGGGGCTTGCCAGTGGGTGGAAGGATGGAGATTGGACTGTAGAGTTCCGGCCAGAAGCTGTGGTTGGAAGCCGAGGGCAGCCAGGCGGTGGTGACTAGTGGCAAGATACGGCTCGAACTCGCGAGTGCAGCCTCCAGCGCCGCGCCTGATGAGCCAAAGGCCAGGCGGAAAAATCGGTGGTGCACCTCTGGAGCAGCATCGGGACTGTAAAGGTAACGTCCCCACAGCAGGTAAGTGATGGTGAACTTACTCGTGTCGCGATTGATATTCGCAAGCGATGAGTCCACGTAAGAGTTGCGTCCGCCCGGGTGGCCTGATCCTTCGCGGCCTTTGAAAGTCAGGGGTTCGCAGAGCTCCATACCTGCCGCTCCACAGAAGTTGGCCGCTCGGCCATATCCCGACGCCAGCGCCGGATCGCCCCAAAGCAGATGCCTCTGCGTGCCAGGCCAAACACGGTAAAGAATGTCGATGTTTGAGTCCTTCCGGTAGAAGTCGCCATAGCCATAACGAGTGAAGTTGCGCTCGCCACTGGAGACTGCAAAAGTCCCGGTCACGCCTTTACGCGGATATTCGGTCTCACGAATGTCTGCCTGGTGATAGCCGAGACCTTGGTGTTCGGCCCAGAATTTAGCGCCGGCTTTCACGGGCATTCCGGTTTTGTGGGCCATGTCGATCATGACTTGATTCAAGCCCTTGGCATGCATGTCGATCTCGATGACACGTCCCGCTCCGGAGATTGCCTCGAAGAGCGTCTGCCAGAAGGAATAGCTGCCCTCGGGGATACCGCTCTCGCCATGGATACGCAAAGTAAGTCCGCTAATTTGTGGGCAGGCTTTGAGTATTGCCGCGAGCGCATCTCGGCAGTAGGCAGCGTGTATCTCCGGCGTGAGACCGACGATATGATGATCCGACCTAGGGCTATCGGTCCATTGATAGGCGTGCGTCCATATGCCGAGTTGGAACTCGAGACCGCGGCGCGCTGTTTCAGCGGCTATGTATTGCAGCGTTTCAAGATTGCGCTGACGCTCGCCAGGTTGCAGCGGTGGCTCTACATGTACCTGTTCGTAGCCGGCTACTTCAACGAGATATGGGTAGGGAAAGTGAAGATAGTCCCCGGTCACACCACGCGGGAAATCGTAGCCGAAACCAAGCGCGAAATTGAAGCGATTGAAACACGCGAAAGTAAGTGTATCCAGATAGTCTTTCCAGAAGGCGCGGTCGTAAAACCACGACTTATCCTCAATTTCAGAGAGGAAGGCCCGGGCCACACTACGAACTCTATTCGGCGTGACCTCAATCATCGGCGTAGACATGTGCAGCGCGGTGAAGAGATCGTCGTTCAGGCGTATTCGCTCGGTAAGTTCAAGTAGACCGTAGATGATCCCGCGAGCGTCGATGCCAGTGACGAGAATGGCTGGAGCAGTGTTATGGTTGCCCGGAATGAGAGCAGTTGTCTCAGATTGAGTGATACTGGCCAGATTGCCGAACGTCTTCGCTAGAGGACCGGTGACGGGCGACACAATGACGGTAAATGCGCTGCCAGTGGTGGATGAGGCGATGCCCTTGATTGTGAGTGCCCGACGGAACTGCTCCACTGCCCACTCGACTGGCTCACTCGTGGCGACTGCCGAACCAGGATCGACGATCAGCGAGACCGCATTACCTGTCGGCAAAGCACGTGAGAACTCGATAGCGGTAGCCGAAGCGGCTGCCGTAGTGAGCTTTAGAAAAGCACGGCGTGTAGTTTGATAGGGCATGAATTATGAATCTGCTGGACGCTGTGCACATTATCAAACATCGGCTCCAGGTTGTCCGCAAACATTACTTCGCCATCGTTCAAGAAAGGCTATCAACTCCTGCGGAGGCCTGAGCCACGCTCGGGCTATAGTCTCACGATACGCAGCGCGTACGAGGATCGAAAGTCCACGCCCTTCTAAAACCTGGAAAGCATCTTCATCGGTAAGGTCGTCGCCCAAATACGCGATCGGTACCTCAGTATCCAGATCTGCAAGTATGGCCCTCACCGCGTCACCCTTGTCTGGATGGGATACGCGAAGTTCCAGTCCAGCCTCAAATTGCAGAAGCTTGAGTCCTGATCGTTCGGCCAGCGGTCCCCAGCCCTCCTGAGTCAGCGCTTGAACTTTCCTTGTCTCGGCAGATGGTAGCCCACGCCAGTGGATCGCGATGCCACCGAATTTGATCTCAGCCCTGGATAACAGCCTTGCCGCAACGACCCACTCTTCGGCCTCCGTCAGCGACGCTGCGTCTTCCTCGCTGACTTGGACGTGACTGTAGCTTCCGTCGCTCAACTGACGCTCGAGGCCATGAGACCCCCACATCTCAAGATCGCTCATTGGAGTGAGCAGAGTTCGCAGTTCCACGATGGGCCGTCCCGAAATGATGATGACTCTC
>JAOAPF010000518.1 GCA_025462755.1 Edaphobacter sp. | reverse complement strand
GCCATCTCCAGCAGCCTCACCGTCCGATACCCATCCTCCGGCGTAACAGCCAGCTTCGCCACTCCATTGATCGCATCCCGAACATTCGCATAGTACCCCCGATAATCCCCCAACTCCGTCTTCACCTTCGTTCGGACCAGCGTCGCAGGATCAGCCGGCACCGGAGCCACCGTCAGAATCCCCCACTGCGACTCAGGCTCGGCCAGCCACTCGCCCTCACCCATCCGCGGAACCTTCGCGCCACCAACCAGCGCCGGCTCCTGAGGATCAAGCCCATACTTCTTGAAGCTCCCCTTAGTCCCATGCAGCAAAAATCTCGGTGCAGGATCGGCAGCCAGCATGCTAGACCGGCAATGCGCCCGCAGCCCATGCTGTCCCGAATATCCGGGATACTCGAGCGTTATATCGAACGCATCTTCAATATCCGTCTTATCCCGATCCTTCCGAACGCTCGCTGTAATCCCCTGCGGAGCCCCAAACAGCGCCAGCGCCTGATCCACCAGATGCGGCCCCAGATCCATCAACAATCCATTCGCCAGGTTCGCCCCCTCCTTCCACGTATTCTCACGAGGCAGCGGCCGGAACCGGTCAAAATGCGACTCATACGTCACCAGCCGCCCCACCGCATCTTCCGCAAGCAATTTCCGCACCGTCAAGAAATCCCCATCCCACCGCCGGTTGTGAAACGGAGCCAGCACCACACCCTCCCTCTCCGCCAGTTCCTTCAACTCCTTCGCCTCGGCACTGGTCGCGGCGAACGGTTTATCGATCACCACATGCTTGCCCGCCAGCAAAGCCTGCTTCCCGAGCGCAAAGTGTGTCTCATTCGGCGTCCCCACAACAACCAACTGCACCGCCGAATCGTTCAGCGCCTCGTCCACCGACCGCAGAATCCGTGCCGATGGATAAGCCTTCGCCGCCTCATCCCCCTTACGCTGCACAATCGCCTCAAGCTTCAACCCCGGAACCGCGCTCACAAACGGAGCATGAAATACCTGCCCCGCCAACCCGAACCCAATCACCGCAACGCCAATCTCACCACTCATATTTGCCCTCACAATATCAATCGTTAGTTTCTGCTGTCATCCTGAGCGCAGCGAAGGATCCCGATGCTCTCGACTTGCCTTGGCATTCTGGACCTTTCTGCCACCGATCCAGTGTTTGCCTTGGAAATCATCCGCGCCTGCCTTGAATCTCTCGCAACGCCGGATAAATCCGCCGGTACCGCCCATAAGCCTCATCCATCACCCCGGCATTCCTCGGAACAACCGTCTCCGCCACCCGCACCGTCGCCGCACAAGCCGCCTCCACACTCCCCCACACCCCAATACCCGCGCCGGCCAGCAGCGCCGCGCCGAACGCGCCACCCTCCTCAGCCTCCAGCAACTCCACAGAATGCCCATACACATCCGCCTGAATCTTCCGCCACAGCGGCCCCCGAGCCCCACCGCCTCCCAGCCGTATAGCTTTCACCGGAACTCCAAGCTCGCGAAACAAAGTCAACGTATCTCGCAAGCTAAACGCCACTCCTTCAAGTATTGCTCGAACAAAATGTCCACGCGTATGCGAAGCCGTAATCCCCACAAACGCAGCCCGCGCCACCGGGTCCAGATGCGGCGTCCGCTCCCCGAATAGATAAGGAGCCCACATCAATCCATCCGATCCCGCCGGAACCTCCTCCGCCAGCGCGCTCAGTTGTTCATACGAACTCCCCGGCGCAAACGTATCCCGGAAATACCGCAGGCTAAGCCCCGCGCCATTGGTCACACCCATCACATGCCACCGCCCCGGAGCCGCATGACAAAAGGTATGCAGCCTCCCCAGTCTGTCCTTGATCGGCGAATCCGTAGCGGCAAACACTACCCCACTGGTCCCAATCGTCGCCGACACCGAACCCGGCGCCAGAATCCCCATCCCCACCGCCCCCGCACCCTGATCCCCCGCGCCCGCCGCCACAGGAGTTCCCGCCGCCAGCCCCGTAGCGCCAGCCCCGGCTGTACTAACGCGAGCACAAATCTCCGGCCCCTCAAACAGCCTCGGCAGCCAGGCCATCGGAATCCCCGCCGCCTCCGCCACCTCCGCCGACCACCGCCGGTTCGTCACATCCAGCAGCAGCGTCCCGCTCGCCTCCTGCATATCCATCGCAAACTCGCCCGTCATTCGGTAGCGAACATAGTCCTTCGGGCACAACACATGCGCGATCTTCGCGAAGATCTCCGCCTGATGTTCCCGCACCCACAGCAGCTTCGTCAGCGTGAAATTCGGCAGCGCCGGATTGCACGTCAACTCAATCAGCCGCTCAAACCCAATCTTTTCCGTCAACCAGTCGCACTGCGGCTGCGTCCTCTGGTCGCACCAGATCAACGCCGGCCGCAACACCTTCCCCTCCGCATCCAGCATGACGCACCCATGCATCTGCCCCGTCAGGCCAATCGCTTCAATCTCGCCTCCCGTAAGTTCGCTCGCCGCCATAGCCCCCGCAATGGCCTCACGCGCGGCCCGCCACCAGTCCTCCGGCTCCTGCTCCGCCCACCCGATATGCTCCGAACGAATCGGCGCATGATCACTCGCAAATGAAGCCAGCACCTTGCCGGCCCGGTCGATCAGTACCGCCCGCGTCCCGCCGGTTCCCACATCGACCCCTAAAAACATCTGTAACCCCCTCAAACAAATCCAGTTCAAAGTGTATCGAATGCATCTTTTGAAGATTTTTCCCAATCCAACGCATCGGATGCTTATGCAAACTATTTGTGGCAAAGCGGATACTCTCACATTTCTCGCCAGGCTTTCCATAAACTAGTCGAAGAACCATTTCTGGAATGCAGGTTAAGATCAAACTGTTATGGGTAAAACAAAAACAGAGCCTCGCGCCCTTACGATACTTCTATCGTTTGGGCTCTGCCTTCTCGTCATAGCGCGGGAGGCGCCCGTCCACGCCCAATCGACCGGGCCCGCGCAGCAGAAACAGCCCAGCGGCGCCGGCACTGCGACCGACAGCTCACCGGTCGCTGCCGCCCAGCAAAACCTCTACAACGCCTCCGGACAAAACGGCGGGCAGCCAACACAGGACTCCTTCCGCGGCAGTATCGTCACCGGCAAAGCGACCGACACCGTCCTCGACCTCTCCCTCGATGACGCGATCCAGCGCGGCCTGCGCCAGAATCTCGGCCTCATCCTCCAGACCTCTGCCGTAAAAAACTCCAACGGCCAGCGTCTCGAAGAACTGCAGGCGCTTCTTCCCACCGTAAACGCAACTGCCAGTATTGAAGTCCAGCAGATCAACCTCGCCGCCTTCGGTCTCAAGATTCCCGGCCTCAGCCCCATCGTCGGCCCCTTCCAGGTCGTCGACTTCCGCGCCTATCTCACTCAGAATCTGGTCAACGTTTCCGCATTGAAAAACTACATCGCCGCGAAGCACAACTTCGAAGGCGCGAAACTTACCGCCGAAGACGCGCGTGACCTCGTCGTCCTCACCGTAGGCAACGCCTACCTGCTCTGCATCGCGGACGCAGCGCGCATCGAAGCCGTGAACGCAGAACTGGCCACGTCGAAGGTCTCACTCGATCAGGCCACAGCCGCCCACGACGCCGGCACCAGCCCCCGCCTCGACGTCCTCCGCGCACAGGTGGACTATCAAAACGAGCAGCAAAGTCTCATCTCGAGCAAGAACAACCTCGAGAAAGATAAGCTCGCCCTCGCCCGCACCATCGGCCTTCCCCTCGACCAGGCCTTTCGCCTTACCGACCTCGTCCCCTACAAAGCCTTGGACAACGTCGATCCCCAGGCCGCCTTCGTTCAGGCGCTCAAATCACGCAAAGACCTTGCCGCCTACGCCGAACAGGTGAAATCAGCGAGCGCCTCGAAGACCGCCGCCTGGGCCTACCAACTCCCCGTGGCCTCTTTCGCCGGCGACTACGGTGACATCGGCACCACCCCCGGCCACTCCCACGGCACCTTCTCCGCCACCGGACAAGTCAGTGTGCCCGTCCTCCAGATCGCCCAAACCAAAGGGCAGGAGCAGGTGGCCGACGCGCAGTACGAACAGGCCAAAGCCAAACTCTCCGACCAGATCCAGCAGGTTAATCAGGACGTGCGCAACAGCCTGCTCGACATCCAGTCCGCGGCAAAACTTGTCGACTCGACCCGCTCGAACGTGGAGCTAGCCACCCAGGCCCTCAGCGACGCCCAGGAGCGCTTTCACTCCGGTGTGGCAGACAATCTGCCCGTCTCCCAGGCCCAGTCGCAGGTCGAACAGGCAAACGACCAATACATCAGCGCGCTCTATCAGCACAACATTGCCAAACTTTCGCTTGCCCGCGCCATAGGCACCGCGCAGACAAGCTACAAAGATTATCTCGGAGGAAAGTAACTTGCCAGAGCAAATAGAACATCAAGACACCCAGACCGCACAAATCAGCGGCACCGTGCAGATCAAGCCGAACGGTGACAAGCAGACCGACGCGAACCGGCCAGAAGAAGACGACGCCCCCGAGCAAAAGTCAGGCCGCAAGTTCATCGTCATTGCGGTCATCATCCTTCTCGTCATCGGCGCGGGCATCTTTTACTGGCGTTCCACCTTCACCGAAGACACCGACGACGCCCAGGTAGACGGCGACCTGTATCAGGTCAGCTCCCGCGTCACCGGTCAGGTCGTCAAGGTCTACGTCGAGGACAACCAGCAGGTGCAGGTCGGTGCGCCCATCGCCGAAATCGATCCCAAGGACTATCAGGTAGCGCTGGAACAGGCCCAGGCAAATCTATCCAGCGCCCAGGCCGCCGCCCTCCAGGCCACCGTCAACGTCCCGATCATCAGCGTCAACGTCAGCACCAGTGTCGGCACCACCAGCTCCGACGTCCAGGGCTCTACAGCCTCCGTCGAACAGGCCCGCAAACAGGCCGCCGCCGCCGAGGCCCGTGTCGCAGCCGCCAAAGCCAACGCCCTCAAATCCCACCTCGACGTGGAACGCTACACCCCCCTCGTCCAGAAGGACGTCATCTCGAAGCAGCAGTTCGATGCCGCAGTCGCCGCCGACGCAGCCAACCAGGCATCGGTCCTCGAAGCCGAAGCCACCGTGATCGGCAACCAGGCCGCGGTCACCCAGGCACTGCAGAAGCTCGCGCAGTCCCGCTTTCAGGCCGCGCAGTCCGTCAAGACCGGCCCTGACCAGGTGAAGGCGCAACAGGCCAAGGCGAACGCCGCCATGGCCGATGTCAAACAAGCCCAGGCCAAGGTCGATCAGGCGCTGCTCAACCTCAGCTACACCCATATCACCGCGCCCACCACCGGCATCGTGAACAAAAAGAACGTGCAGGTAGGCGCCAACCTCAGCATCGGCCAGGACCTCCTCACCATCATCCCTCTGACCAACCTCTGGGTCACCGCGAACTTCAAGGAGACCCAGTTAGCCAGAATGCGTCCCGGCCAGGAAGCCACCCTCAAGGTCGACGCCCTCGGCGGCCGCAAGTTCCACGGCAAGGTCACCCAGATCGGCGGAGCCACCGGCTCCAAGCTCTCCCTCTTCCCGCCCGAAAACGCGACCGGCAACTACGTCAAGGTCGTCCAGCGCATTCCCGTCCGCATCGACTTCACCGACGTGCAGCATGACAACGGCGACTTCGCCCTCCGTCCCGGCATGTCCGTCACCCCCGAGGTCCAGGTCAAGTAATACAGGTCAAGTAATACAGAGTTCCAGCCAGGGAATAAAGGAAACCGCCCCCCACCTCGCAGCATCAGAAAGAGGAAAGCAAAAACGAGGTGAAACGATGGCTGTTGCACTAAAGAAAACGAACAACGACACAGACGTAGCGCCTCACTGGCACGCACAAGCGAAGGAAATCCAAAAGTACGGCTCCGTCATCGCGGACATGCCGCACCCGCTCGACGCAAAAGTCCGCACCGACATGGTCGCCAAACTCAACCAGCTCCTCGCCGACTCCATCTCCCTGCGCGACATGTACAAAAAGCACCACTGGCAGGTCTCCGGCCCCACCTTCTACCAGCTCCACCTCCTCTTCGATAAGCACTTCGACGAGCAGGTCGAAATGGTCGACACCATCGCCGAGCGCGTCCAGCTTCTAGGCGGCGTCACCATCGCCATGGGCGCCGACGTGGCCGAGACCACCCGCATCCAGCGCCCGCCCCGCGGCAGGGAAGAGGTGCCCGTCCAGATCTCCCGCCTCCTCGAGGCCCACAAGCTCATCATCCAAAGCTGCCTCGACATCTCCGACGCTGCCGACAAGGCCGGCGATCAGGGCACCAACGACCTCGTCGTCAGCGACATCCTCCGTCCCAACGAGCTCCAATCCTGGTTCATCGGCCAGCACCTGGTCGAGATGCCCCTGATCCTCGACAAATAACCGAATAAAAAATAATTCAACACCCGAACCTACACAGCCCGGCGCACGAAGCGTCCGGGCTGTGTATCTTTAAGGCAAACCCGCATCCAAGCAGCCCTCAAGGTCATCTATAGAAAGCTAAAGAAAAGTAAACTGCCATGCCGATCGCCCTCGTCTTCTTCGTCCATTACGCGTACCTCATCATCTTCCTCTGGGTGCTGATCGAGCAGGTAGGCATCC
This sequence comes from Edaphobacter sp., assembly GCA_025462755.1. Lineage (GTDB taxonomy): Bacteria > Acidobacteriota > Terriglobia > Terriglobales > Acidobacteriaceae > Edaphobacter. Next base: position 7,515 of record JAOAPF010000518.1, on the reverse strand, counting down.
CCATCCCCAGCGTACCCGTTCTCCTCACCGCAGGCACGCTCAGCGCCACCCATCGCGTCAGCTGGATCGGCATTACCACCGCGATGCTCCTCGCCTGCATCATCGCCGACACCATCTGGTTCGCCCTGGGCCGCCGCTACGGCAACAGCGTCCTCAAGCTCTTATGCCGCTTCTCCTTCGAGGCCTCCACCTGCGTTAGCAAGACCGAGGGCTACTTCACCCGACGCGGAGCCGTCACCCTGCTCTTCGCAAAGTTCGTCCCCGGCCTCAGCACCGTCGCCGCCCCCATCGCCGGCCAGACCGGCATGTCTTTCCCCCGCTTCCTCGCCTGGGACCTCGCCGGCTCTCTCATCTGGGGCGAAGCCTTCATCCTCGCCGGCCGCTTCTTCGGCGACATCGCAAAAAAGAGTGCGCCTTTCTTCGCCTGGCTCGGCCACTTCGCCATTGTCATCTTCGTCCTCATGGTCCTCGGCTTCCTCGCCCACCGCATCTGGAAGCAGCGCAAGTTCCTCCAGCAGGTCCGCGAGCTGCGTCTCGAGCCATCCGAGCTGAAGACCATGCTCGACTACGCCGAGACCAACCACACGCCAGCGCCCTTCATCGTCGACCTCCGCCATCCCCTCGACTATCTCCCCGACCCCCGCGTCCTACCCGGCGCGCTCCGCATCGGCCCCAATGAGCTCAAGCAGCACAGCGAAATCATCCCCCGCGATCGCGACGTCATCCTCTACTGCACCTGCCCCAGCGAAGAGACCAGCGCAAAGCTCGCCCTGCAACTCCACAAGATGGGCGTTTACCGCGTCCGTCCCCTGCGCGGCGGCTTCGATGGCTGGAAACAAGCCGGCTATCCGCTGGTCGATTACGTCACCGACATCCCCACCTCACCCGTAGTCCAGCAGATCCTCCCCGCAAACTCCGGCTCAGCCATCCCCCTGGTCTGAGCCGTTGCTCTTAGCGCCCACCGCATCTCTCAACGGTACGCAGATAAAAATTTTCATCTGAGCTGCGCACCCAGGATAGACCTTGTCATTCTGAGCGAGGCGAAGACCCCGCATTTTGCTCGAAGCACCACGACAATCGCTCCTCCCATTCGCTCATCTCCCCAGAGGTTCGCTCGCTGGAGCGGATGTCGGTGCCGTTGTTTTTTTTGTTGTCATTCCGCAGCGCAGCGGAGGAATCTGGTTCCGTCGTTAGCCTTCCACCTACACTCCTTCACCCGCCCAAACGAAAATTCACGGTAATCGTCGTCTGCACCTCCGTAGGCTCTCCATTCAACCGGAACGGCTGATACCGAGCCTCCCGTATCGCCTCCAGCGCCGCGTTCTGCAGCATCGCCGCCCCGCTCACCACACGCAGACTCTCGATCGTCCCCTTACGTGAGATCACCGCCTCCACGATCACTGTCCCCTGCACCCTCGCAGCCTTCGCAATCGCCGGATACACCGGACGAATCGGCGCAAGCAGCATTCCCTGCAACACCCCCGTCGACACATGAAGCGGAGCAATCGGCATTCTCACCGGAGCCACCGACACAGCAGGCCCGTTCCCACCGCCCACCGCAAGCCCATCCGGCAGTCCATCCGTCATCCGCATTCCGCTGCCGATCGGCGTCAACGGGGGCGGATCGCCGACAACCGGATAAAGGCTCGGCAACAGGGAAGTCGCTGCCTCAGGCCGCATCGCGCCCGGTATCGCCACGCTCGAAGATGAAGCAGCACTCTCCCGCTGCACCACCACCGGCACCGGAGGCTTCGGCATCAACGGCATCACTACCTTCAGCGCCTCCACCCGAAACGGCATCCCCTCCGGATGCAGCAAAGGCAGCACCATCACCACACCCGTCACCGCAACCTGCAAGCCAATCGACGCCAGCATCGTCCATCGCTTGCTCGATGAAACCTGGCCAACCCGCGACTCAACCAGACTGTCCTCAAACATAGAAGCACCCTCCAACCTTCGGATTCAGGTGCGCATCCAGCGAGGAACGCGGCCGATACAAGATTAGACACCTACAACCCATCAATGTTCCCGGAGACGGGTGCCCCATGATCGGCGCAGCTTTACCGCGCCTATCGTGGGGTCAGTCTCCAACTAATCTCACCCCAATTCACAAACTTTCCCCAACCAGCCCTCCATAAGCGATCATGGATCACCATGCCCCAAGCCGCCAGCCCGACCGCCAGCTCCCCGATCTCCGGAGCCCCGATCCCAAGAGCCGCGCCCGCGCCGATCGCCCAGCCCTCCGTCACCCTTGCAGCGCCCGCTCGCGTTCTCTCCATCGACGTCCTCCGCGGCCTCACCATCGCCCTCATGATCCTCGTCAACGACCCCGGTGACTGGGCGCACACCTACACCCAACTCGACCACGCCCCCTGGAACGGCTTCACCCTCACCGACTTCGTCTTCCCCGACTTCCTCTTCCTCGTCGGCGTCTCCATCATCTTCTCGCTTCAGTCCCGCATAGCACGCGGCGACTCGAAAAAAACTCTTGCCCTCCACATCCTCCGCCGCGCCTCTCTCATCTTCGCCATCAAGATGTTCCTCACCGCCTTCCCCTACTTTCACTACACGCACTTCCGCATCTACGGAGTCCTCACCCGCATCGCCCTCTGCTACCTCGTCGCGGGCCTCATCTGTCTCGTCACCCAACGCGCCCGCACCCTCATCGCGATCACAGCCGCCCTCCTCATTGGCTACTGGGCGCTCCTGCGCTTTGTCCCCATCCCAGGCATCGGCACGCCCACCCACGACGTCCCCTTCATGGACCCCGACCGCAACCTGACCGCCTGGCTAGACCGCGCCATCAGCGCCTTCACCCAAAGCACCATCCACACCGGCACCCTCTACGAGCACACCCGCGACCCCGAAGGCCTCCTAAGCACCCTGCCCGCCATAGCCACCACCCTCCTGGGCAGTGTCACCGGCCTATGGCTAACAAGAATCCATGATCAACGGGTGCCCCATGATCGGCGCAGCCTCACCGCGCCTATCGTGGGGTCAGTCTCCAACCCAAACCCCACAAACCCCACTCCACCCATCACCCCGCCCCACCGCCTCCAGGGCCTCATCATCTCCGCCGCCGTCTCCCTAACCGCCGGTCTCCTATGGAACCTCACCTTCCCCATCAACAAAAACCTCTGGACCAGCTCCTACGTCCTCTACTCCGCCGGCTGGTCCCTTCTCACGCTCTCGCTCTGCTACTGGCTCATCGACATGCGCCGCCTCAACGACACCCCCGCAGGCAAAGCCCTCCTCTGGCCCTGGCTCGTCTTCGGATCGAACGCCATCACCGCCTTTGTAGTCTCCAACCTGGTCGTAAAGATCATGCTCTGGATCAAGGTCAACGACAGCTTCTCCACCACCGGCAAACCCGTCACCGCCTGGTTCTGGACCTACCGCCACCTCTTCGCCCGCAACGGCAGCACCAACGTAACCTCCCTCATCTTCGCCATCGCCGTCGTACTCGTCTGCTTCCTCCCCAACTGGCTCCTCTGGCGCAAGAAAATCTTCCTCAAAATCTAACCGGAAGCCGCATACTGTCCTCTAGCATGCGCGCAGCCGACACTCTCTACCACATACGAAAACTTCTCACCGACATCGGGCCACGCCAGACCGCCCTTAGCCTCGGCAGGCATCTCTACCACCGTGCCTTCCCGGTCAAGTACCCTCGCCATCCTTTCGACCTCCAACACGGCGTGGACACCAGCGGACTCATCGGTGGAAGGCGTCTCAGCTCCGGCCGTGCCCACGATCGCCACATCACCGCGTACTGGGGAACCGCTCCATCGGCATTCCTCCAGGTGTTCGCTCTCTGGAACCAGTCCCTCTCCGACGGCCCTTATTCCACTCGCGATTACACCTTCATCGATATCGGTTGCGGCAAGGGGAGGGCCCTCATGCTCGCCTCCGACCTTCCGTTTCGCTGCGTCGTTGGCGTAGAACTCAACGCCCCGCTGGTCTCGGTCGCGCGCCAGAACCTCATCACGTGGAAGGCGTCCGCCCACGCCTGCGATGACATCGAAGTCCTCAATGCCGACGCCCTTGAGTTCGCCTTTCCAGACTCCCCAATCCTTCTCTATGTCTTCAATCCGTTTGACCGCCACGTCACCCAGCTTCTGCTCGACCGCATCCTGGCAGTCTCGCTCACCCGGTCCACTCCCATCGACATCATCTACATGACCCCTGAGCACGCGGATCTCTTCGCCGCCATCCCCACCCTTCAACTGCTCAAGCAGGGGAGAAGCCCTCTCACCAGCGAAGAAACCGCCGTCGATGCTTTCAACACACAGTCGCTGGGCTACTGCATCTACCGGCTATCCCCGCCACGCAAATAATTAAAACGGATAAGCAAAAACAGCCGATCGCCAGCCCCGCCACGCTCTTCGCTGTTGCCGTTGCTTTTTTGTTTGTCATCCCGAAGGGATCTGCTGTTGCTTTTGTTCTTGTCGTTGCCTTTGCTCTTGCTACTGCTTTTACAAGTTCCTGCCGTCATCCTTGAACGCAGTGAAGGGATCAGCCATTCCTTATTTCCCACCCCGAACAAAACGTAAAAGCCTCACTTGACAAACTCACCGCCGCAACAACAGGCTAAACTGAGAAAGCAACACCCGCGCCGCACCCGAAGTCCAGACCTAAAGTCTCTCATTCGAAGACTTTGCACACTTTTCACCGGGGAGGGGGATGCCCGCCCACAGGAGCAGCAATTGGCCTACACCGACCTACGCGACTGGATCAGGACACTGGAAAAATCCGGCGAACTCAAACGCATCACTGTCGAAGTAGACCCCATCCTCGAGATGGCCGAGATCGCCGACCGCACTGCCAAGCTAGGCCGCGGCACCCCGAAAGCCGGAGGCCCCGCCCTCCTCTTCGAAAACGTAAAAGGCCACCCGGGCGCGCGAGTCCTGATGAATCAGTTCGGCAGCGAGCGCCGCATGCGTCTCGCCCTCGAAACCAACTCGCTGGACGACATCGCCGGCCGCATCCGCACGCTCCTGAAACCCGAGACTCCAACCAGTTTCATGGACAAACTCAAACTCCTCCCAACGCTAGCCGAGGTAGGCAGCTTCTTCCCCAAAGTCATCTCCGCCAAAGACGCCCCCTGCAAACAAGTCATCCATCGCGGAGAAGACGTCAATCTCCTCGCCCTCCCCATCCTGAAAACCTGGCCCAACGACGGCGGCCGCTTCATCACTCTCCCCTGCGTTATCACCCGCGATCCCCGCAGCGGCAAGCGCAACGTAGGCATGTACCGTATGCAGGTCTACGACGCCAAGACCACCGGCATGCACTGGCAGCGCCAGAAAGTAGCCGCCGAGCACATGCGCGACCGCCTCCGCCAAGCCACAAATCCGGGTGCCCCAGGTCTCGACACCTGGGATGGAGCTGCGGCTGCAGCCCGAGTCGACCTCATGGCCCTCACCGCCGGAGGCACCACCGCCGCCACATCACTCGACACCCTCACCACCAGCACCGTCACCCGAATCCGTGAAGACCGCATGGAAGTAGCCGTAGCCATAGGCACCGACCCCGCCACCACCTTCAGCGCCATAGTCCCCGCCCCACCCGACGTCGAAGAATATTTAATCTCCGGCTTCCTCCGTCAGAAGCCCCTCGAACTAGTCAAAGCCGAGACCGTCGATCTCGAAGTCCCCGCCCACGCCGAGTACATCCTGGAAGGTTACGTCCAGCTCGGCGAACTCCGCACCGAAGGCCCCTTCGGCGACCACACCGGCTTCTACACCATGCAGGAGGACTACCCCGTCTTCCACATCACCTGCATCACCCACCGCAAAGACCCCATCTACGCCGCAACGATAGTAGGCAAGCCCCCCATGGAGGACGCGTGGATGGGCAAAGCCGTAGAGCGCATCTTCCTCCCCCTCATGCAACTCACCCTCCCCGAAATTGTCGACGTCAACCTCCCCCCCGAGGGCGTCTTCCACAACCTCATGATCGTCTCGATCAAGAAATCCTACGCCGGCCACGCCCGAAAAATAATGAACGGCATCTGGGCCATGGGCCAGGCCATGTTCACCAAATGCATCATCGTCGTAGACGAAGACTGCGACGTGCAGGATCTAGCCGAAGTCACACTGCGCGCGACAAACAACATAGACCCCGAGCGCGACATCCAATTCACCCTCGGCCCCATCGACTCCCTCGACCACGCCTCGCGACTCCCCAACTACGGCAGCAAAATGGGCATCGACGCCACGCGCAAATGGGCCGCCGAAGGCTTCACCCGCCCCTGGCCCGCCATGCTCACCATGGACACCGAGGTCAAAACGAAGATCGACACACTCTGGAAAAAACTAGGCATCGAATAACAAGCCCCTTACCGCGCTAAGCTGGCGCCGTCCCCGTCGTAGAGATCAGCGTAAAGGTCACGCTCCCCTCCGTACTCCGCCTATGCGGCGTACCCCGCGGAATCACCACCATGTCGCCCTTCTTCAGCGCCAGCGAAGTTGCCCCTTCCGATGCCGGAGCAAGCCATTCCCCGGGCTTCGTCTTACGTGCATCCTTCGGCGTCCCGCCCAGCTCATACTTCGTCGTCCCATCCAAAATCAAAAAAATGTGATCGCGCCCCTCGTGATACTCGAACTCCTTCGCGCTCTTCTTCTCCTCAGTCGTCAAGACAATCGTCAGAGGTAACGCCTTCGGCTCGTAGAGATTGTCATTGCCCGGTTTCGCTTGAAGCGCCTTCATCGCATCAGCCAGCTTCTCAGCAGTAAAGACCTGAAACGGCTGAGGCGCAGCAGACCCTGCGCTCTGACCTCCGTCAGTAGCTAACGCAAGCTTATCGGTGAGTGACAAAGTGACGGCTGCGGCAAGCGGAGCTGTCCGAAGGAAGTTGCGGCGAGAGCGATTGTTGACCATGCAAAAGTGAACCACATTTGCAGTCACGCTGCCAACCCGGGACCGCCAGACTCGGCGAGGGATAATTGCGATATGGTGCAAAGAACTGGTCGTAGTAGCAGGTCGCTTCCCCGAAGTAGTACACGACGTCTCCCAGGTGAAACAGAAACGAAGGCACGTCCGCCAGATTCGCTTCATTGAAAGCTCTCGTCCGTAAACGGGTTTTTGAATCCGTCGGATCAGGCGAAGGCTTCGGCTGATTAAAGACCGGCTGGCCCGGCAGACCGCTCGCGGGGCCGACGCCCTTCACGTGTCTTGGGACGCTTCTGTGTGTGATGTGAGAAAGGATCAACTAGCTTCTTCGGCATATCGCCTCACCGTCGTCGACTCGCCGGCAATCACATTTTCAATGTTACGAAGCAGCCAAGAAAGCACACCTGCAACTACGTTGAACAGGAGAGTCTCTCACTCCGCGCTCTTCACGGTAATAGACTTCAAATTCCGCACCAACCGCTCCGGTTTCTTATCAACGCTATCGACAAGCTTGAACTGCCCATCCTTCCCCAGCGGTTTTCCCCCCACAGTCGTCGCCACAATCACCTCGCCGTTATGCTCCGAGCTCTCAATCTCCGTCACTGAGTACAGCACCCAGTACTT
>JAOAPF010000516.1 GCA_025462755.1 Edaphobacter sp. | reverse complement strand
CCCAATGAACCCACCCAGGAAACCCACCATAGGCGTCTTCGACTCAGGCTTCGGCGGCCTCACTGTCCTCCGCGCCCTGCTCCCGCTGATCCCTGACGCGAATTACATCTATTTAGGAGACACTGCCCGTCTCCCCTACGGCTCCAAATCCCGCGAAACCATCGCGCGCTACGCCGTCTCCAGCGCGAAGTTTCTGCACGAACAAGGTGCCAACCTCCTCGTCATAGCCTGCAACACCGCCACGGCTCTAGCTCTCGAAGACATGCGATGCGCTCTCCCCATCCCAGTAATCGGCGTAATCGAACCCGGAGCCCAGGCCGCCCTCGCCGCCTCAGCGGATGCAGTCTCAAACCCGGCAAAAATCCCCGCCATTCTGAGCGAATCGAAGAACCACAACCGGGTGCCCCATGTTCGCGACGGTCTCATCGTCGCTAACGTGGGGTTGGGCACTCCACCACAACTCTCAACCCCAAACCAGGTCCTCGTCCTCGCCACTGCCGCCACCGTCCAATCCCACGCCTACACCCACGCCCTCAACTCCCTCGGCCTCGAAGCCTCCGAAAAAGCCTGCCCCCTCCTGGTCCCCCTGGTAGAAGAGGGCTGGACCGACCACCCAGTCACCAACGAAGTCCTGAAAATCTACCTGACCGAAGCCCTCACCGCCGCCCCCGCAACCCAAACCCTGCTTTTGGGTTGCACCCACTATCCTCTCCTCGAGCCCGCCATCCACCGCACCCTCGCCTCCATCGGCCATCCGCTCACCATCATCGACTCCGCAAAGGCCACTGCCCACCAAGTCATGGCACACCTCATTGCGGCAAGAGCAATCGTTCCCGTCGCCCCCCAAGGAACCCCCATCTACATCGCGCCGCAAGATTCGACCCCCAACGCCGACAAATGCACCTTCTACGCTACCGACTCCATCGAAAAGTTCGAGCGCTTGGGCTCCGCCTTCCTCGGCCAGCCAGTCACTGGTGTCCGCCACATCGATCTCCAGGAATGAAAGTAGCCCGCCGAAATCGACAACGGCCCACCCCACATAGCATCGCGCCGCTATCAACGCCAAAGGCGCACCATACCAGCATGGGGCGAAGCCCCATGACCCGGAAGTTCAGAAACATAAGGGCTGAAAGGCCGCCCTATAAGGCAACCTTAAATATTGACAAAATACCCCCCTCGCCTCGCTATACTGGGAGTCTAAAACCCCGCCGGAGGCGTCCAACCAAAGGCGGCAACCCACTGTCCTGGAATACTTTGCATCAAGCAGTCACGAAAAATGAGACTTTTCATCCAATCGACACCCAAAGTACAGATCTAAGTCTTCATCTTCGAAGACTTTGCACCATTTTGCCAGGGAGGGGGACCCTCCCGGAACGGAGCCAAAACGGATGGCCTACCTGCTGAAAACCGAACCCACCACCTACTCCTTTGACGACCTGGTCCGCGACGGCGAAACCACCTGGGACGGCATATCCAACCCCACCGCCCTCCTCAACCTCCGCAGCATGAAACCCGGCGAAAAACTGATCATCTATCACTCCAACGTCGGCAAAGCCGCTATCGGCACCGCCAAGGTCGTCTCCGTAGATGCCGCCAACCCCAGAGACCCCAAGGTCCGCATCCAGCCCGTCAAGCGCCTCAAGCAGGAAAAATCCCTCGACGACATGCGTGCCGCCCCGGTCTTCAAAGACTCAATCCTCTTCCGCCAGTTCCGTCTCTCCGTCGTCCCCCTCACCGAAGCCCAGTACGACTGGCTCACCTCCTCCTGATCGAGCCGCCACCGAACCGTCGTATCTCGCGATATCAGATTCTTTTTGCTTCTCACAACCGGACGCATAGAATCGCCACCACAGGATGGAACGAATGTCTTTGATTGCGTCCGTAGATATCGGCACACTCCTCGGCTGTCAGATTGTCCTGACGCTGGCGTACGCCATCGTCTTCTGCTGCATGAAGATCTTCTACCCCTACCTGCGCGGAGCGGGCTCGGTCGCGGTCGCCTTCGTTGTGGCAACCATCGGCAACATCCTTCTGCTGCTCTCCGGTTCCATACCGCTCTTTATCTCCATCGCCGTCTCGCACTGCCTCCTGCTCTCCGCATTCGTCCTCTTCTACACCGGCGTCCTCCACTTCTTCAAAAGCGCCCGCGCGATTCGCTACGCCTGGGCCCTGACTGTCGTCGCCTCCATCCTCACCATCTACCTCAATCTTTCGCACAACCGCACCACGGCACTCACCTACGTCATCGCCCTAAGCTTCTTCCTCGTCCGCGGAGTTATCGCGCTCGAGATCTTCCGCCAGGCCGCCGACAGGATATTCCTGAAGATCTTCGCCTGCCTGATGGCTGCCTATGCCGTCTTCGCTTTAAACCGTGTCTATTTCCTGCTTGTACTTGGGCACCCGCCAACTGCCCATCAACGGGAGATTCTGCAGACCGTCTCCGTTCTGCTCAGCGTCTCCTTCGCCTTCCTCATCGGCCTCTCTTTCCTGCTCATGCTTTGTAGCGACCTCCTCACCCTGGTCAAAGACGAGTCGGAGCGGGACCTGCTCTGCGGCGTCCTAAACCGCCGCGGTATCGAGCAGAAACTCGACATCGAACTCAAGCGGGCAGGCCGCATCGGCCAGAACCTTGCCGTCGCCCTCATCGACATCGACCACTTCAAAGCCATCAACGATCACGCCGGACATGCAGGCGGCGATACCGCCCTCCGCGACGTCGTCTCGGCCATCTCCGGCCGCCTGCGTCCCCACGACCTCCTCGGCCGCTTCGGCGGCGACGAGTTCCTTCTCATCCTCCCCCACACCTCCAGTTCAGAAGCCTTCACCGTCTCCTCTCGCATCGAGCAATCGGTGCGAGAGCTCTCAATACCCGGCGAGGCGATTCCACTCACTATCAGCATCGGCCTCACGCAAGCCACCTCCGGCGAAATCGCAGGCCCTCTTCTCGCCCGTGCCGACAAGGCCCTCTACAACGCCAAGAACGCCGGCCGGAACTGCTGCCGCGTCCTCCTCCACGAGACCGCCCTCAAAGAAGACCCGCAGCCCATCATTCTCCCCGCCAGCCAGGGCGATCTCCTGCAACGATAGAACTTGCCCATCCCGGCTGCTATCCTCTAAGTCGCATCCCGCACCTGAAAGGAACCTGTTCCACGATGATTGATCTCAAAGGCAAAGTCGCTGTCGTCTTCGGCCTCGCCAACAAACGCAGCATCGCCTGGGGAATTGCCCAGAAGCTCTCCGAAGCCGGCGCCACCCTCGCCATCTGCTACCAGAGCGAGCGCCTCAAGAAGGAGGCCGACGCTCTCATCCCTGAGCTCAGGGACGCCAAAGCTTACCAATGCGACGTCTCGGTCGACGCCGAGATCGACACCCTCTTCGCCACCCTCAAAGAGACCTACGGCACCCTCCACACCATCGTCCACGCCGTAGCCTTTGCTCCCGCGGACGCCATCAAAAATGACTTCCTCCTCACCAGCCGCGAAGACTTCCGCATCGCTCACGACGTCAGCGTCTATAGCTTGATCGCGGTCAGCCGCGCCGCCGTTCCGCTCATGACCGAAGGCGGCTCCATCCTCACCTCACCTACTACGGCTCGACGAAAGTGTTCCCCAACTACAACGTTATGGGCGTCGCCAAGGCCGCGCTCGAAGCCACCGTCCGCTACCTCGC
>JAOAPF010000507.1 GCA_025462755.1 Edaphobacter sp. | reverse complement strand
CTAACCCTGCAAGCATCTTTCCTGAGGGCGCCAATACCTACGTCACAGACCCGGGCTTGAACGCCATCTCCCAATTTGTGGGTCAACCCCTCAACCTGCAGCAGGAACTCGGCATCAATCCAGCCTTCACGCCAATCTACGTGGTCGGCATCGCCAGCGCCCCGCGCGTCTATGCCATCAGCCAGCGCGTCGGCGGCGGCCCAGGCCAGGTCTCGACCATCGAGACCACCAGCAACACCATCGACCCCAACCCCATCACCGTAGGCAGGGGTCCCGTCTACGGAATCATGACCGCCGACGCCAAGCGCGCTTTCATCATGAACCAGACCGACGGCACAGTGAGCGTCATCAACGCCCAGACCAACCTGCCGGACATCTTGCCGGGGGGAGCCACAAACCCGATCACCGTTGGCCAATCCCCGCTCTGGGCAGACTTCGCGCCAGCCCGCAACGAGATGGTCGTTGCCAACGCCGGCGACGGCGTTCATGCAGGCTCGGTCAGCATCATCAGCATTCCGCTCTGCTCAGCCGCTGCTCTCCCGACCAACCCAAACTGCGATCCCAACAATCCGGTAGACGCGGTGGGCTTCGGCACTGTTCTCGCAACGGTTCCGGTCGGCATCAACCCCCGCATGGTGGGCGTCCTGCAGGATACGATCAACAGCCGCGCCTACGTCGTCAATGGCGGCAACCCAAACCTGCCCTGTGCCGCTCCGACTGCAGCCCAACCGCTCGGCAACTGCACCGTCTCCGTCATCAACCTGACTACCAACACGGTCACGGCGACCATCCCCCTCCCCGTCACTCCCATCACCGGTGCCTCTCCCAACATCAACGGCCACCCTAATTACATCGCCGTCACCAATGGCACACCCACGGGCAAAGTCTACGTCACCTCTCCCGAATCGAACTTCTTGACTGTCATCCGCACCGATATAGACACGGTCGACCTCACCATCCCCCTCCAGGGAAACGGCGTCTCGGTTCGCGTCACCCAGCCATAAGCATTCCGCAATCCATCAGTTCCCAAACAAAAAAGCCATCCGCAAAGGATGGCCTTCTTGTTTCGCTTAAGCCTCGAATCATTCCCCGGCAAGAATAATCGGCTGAGTCGGCGTTGTTGCTCCACCCTCATCCTCCACCGTAACCCCGAAGGCCTTCGCCTCGATCCCCTTCGGCAGCGTAGGCATGATCACACTTGCATTGCCGCGCTCATCCGGCCGGAACGTTCCCGCAGGAATCGGGCTCCCCCCAGCCTCTGCCGGAATCAGCCAAAGCTCATACGTCTTGCCCGGCTTCAGCGGCTCCAGATTGTTCGCCAGAAAGATCAGCGAGCCTTTACTCGCGACATAGGTAGCTCTGCCCTGTGGAACCGGAGCTGTCTTGCCCTTCGTCAACGTCACCCGCATCGCCGAACTATCGGTCATCGTATCCATCACCTGCCGCGCCGCCGCTGCATCCGCCGTCAGCTGGTCGAGCTTGCTCGCCTGCGCCGTTATCGCGTTACGCATACCTTCGCGCATAGTCTCGCGCTCGTAATACAACTTGCCTGTGGTGAGAGCCAGCCCAGCGGCCACCGCCCAGCCAACCCACGGCAGCACCTTGCCCGCGATCCCGCGCTTCGATGCTATCTCCTCGGTCACATAACTGGGAACGATCGCCCCCGACTCGGTGAAAATCGTGCCCGGTCGAACCGCAGCCTCTGGCACGCGCGTCTCCGCGACAGCCGGACGGTCGATCGGTACCGCCTTCTTCTCGCGCGCCACCTGCTTCATCAACCGTTCCCGCACCTGCGCCGGCGGCGAATGCAGATCGACCGTATGCGCATAGATCGCCAGATCTCCCTGAATCTCCGCGAGCTCCTTGCGCGCATCGCTCGACTGCGACAGATAAGCCGCGACCTCCGCAGCCTCTTCTTTGGAAAGCAGTTGCATTGCAAACAAAGCCAGATCTTCCGATGTAATACGCCGCTGTTCGCTCATGCCGTAAACGCCTTTCTCAGCGAAGTGAGCGCGCTGCGTATTCTCGTCTTCACCGTACCCAGCGGATCGCCCGTCATCTCCGCGATCTCCGAGTGCGTCAGCCCATCGAAAAATGCCATCTCCAGCGTCTTGCGCTGCTCCATCGGAAGCAGCCGGATGACCCCACGCGCCTTCTCCATCAAACTATTCCGTTCAGCCTCGTCCGCCAGGTTGTAGTTCGAAGCCAGCGCCATATCGTCCACTTGCTCGCTCGGGCGCTTTCTGCGCAGCGCATCGATCGACCGGTTTCTCGCCACCACCGCCAGCCAGCCGCCAAGGCTGCCGCGCGTTGCAACAAAACCATTCGGATTGCGCCATATCTGCATAAAAACTTCCTGCAACACATCCTCGGCCGAGGCCGGGTCCCGAAGTACACGTAACGCGACCGAGTACACAACCTTCGAGTAACGGTCGAACAGCGACGCCATGGCACTCTCATCGCCCCTCTGCACCAACGCCAGCAGCGCAGCGTCGTCCTGCGCCGACGGTGGAGGAGAGTTCACGAGTCCCGTTTCTCTATACATAAAAACGCACCTGAGCCTGAAGCAGATTGCACAAACTTTAACTATTTACGGTAGATCCGGAACGTCGCCCTGTCCTAAAGCGATACCAGTGTAACTTTACCCGAAAATAGCCAAACGTCCGCCTCATTCTTTCTTCCCAGGTGACCTCATACGCAACCATGAAAAAATAGAGGCAGCTCTCTCACGATTCGACGAGAGCACCAAACCAGAGAATGACTACCCCCACGAAAGAGCGCCGCGAAAAGATCCGCCCCGAAAGAGTTCGATTAGACAAACTCCTGGTCGACCAGGGCCATGCCGCATCCCGCGAACGCGCGCAAGCCCTCATCCTCGCCGGCCGCGTCCTAGTCGACGAGCAGCGCATCGACAAGCCCGGCACCTCCATCTCCACCGCCGCCGCCATCCGCCTCCTCGGCTCCGACCTCAAGTACGTCAGCCGCGGCGGCCTAAAGCTCGAGCACGCCCTCGCCCACTGGTCCATCTCGCTCACCGGCGTCCCCTGCGTCGACATCGGAGCCTCCACTGGCGGTTTCACCGATTGCATGCTGCAAAACGGCGCACGATCTGTCCTGGCAATCGATACCGGCTACGGCCAGATCGCCCAGAAGCTCCGCGACGACCCCCGCGTCACCCTCCGCGAGCGCACCAACGCCCGCCTCCTCACGCCCGGCCAGCTCCTCACCCCTGCGCACCCAACTCCCTCTTTCTTCGCCATGGACGTGTCGTTCATCTCCGCCACCCTCGTCCTCCCCGCCGTCCTCAGCGCCCTCAGCGCGCCGGATAGACCCTGGCAGGGCGGAGCCGTCATCCTCATCAAGCCCCAGTTCGAGGCCGGTCGACAAAACATCGGCAAAGGCGGCATTGTGCGCGACCCCGAAGCCCGCAAACAGGCAATCCACCGCGTCAGCGAATGCGCGGCCGAACAAGGCGGCACCGCCCTCGAAGTCATCGACTCGCCCATCCACGGCATGGAGGGCAATCACGAATACCTCCTCCACGCCCGCTTCGCCTGACCCCAACGCGCTTCTGAGCGGATTGACATCGACGGGCCCTGGTGCGCACAATTAGTCGGGCCTCCCCGAAGAGTAGAGCCTCCCCGAACGAAAACAGAAATCCCTACCTGCAGAAGGAGAACCGCCATGCGGAGATTAGGTGTATTGTCGCTCGCCCTCCTCGCGACTCTG
>JAOAPF010000465.1 GCA_025462755.1 Edaphobacter sp. | reverse complement strand
TCGAGCCCAGGAAGGCAACGTATGAGCCACAAGGTATTGATCACGGGCGCTGCCTCTGCCTATCAGCGTCGTGTTTTTTCATCTACATGCGACACAACTTTACTCGCGAGCTTTATTCAGTTTCATTCAGATCACCCTAGTCGCTGACGGGAGTCATCAGGGCTTTGGGGAGTTGGATGGTGGTCCTCTGCTGGATGTTCTGGGAGGAGTCGCCTAACAGGAATGGTATAGGTGTCGGCGTCGGCCCGCCAGACGGATGACTTAACGTCGAAGTAGCTGAAGCTACGCGGGTCGAGTTCTAGATGTGTTTGGTTTCTCCGGGCTGGAGCATGAGGCGTCCGAAGCATGCGCCGCGTGCTCAACCAGGCCGCTCATGCTGCTGCCCGGAGCAAAGGCACCCACTTTCAGGCAGTCTTCCGGCGTCTGCTGCCGCGTCTGGGTTATCAGTCCGCTGTCTGGGCCATCGCACATCGCCTATGCCGCTTGGTCTGGAAGATTCTTCATCAGGGAAATCCGCTACATCGAGCAAGGCATCGAATGCAAACCAAACTCCTCATCTATCGTGCCAAATACATCGCGAAACAGCTTCGTAAATTTGGCTACAACGTCCAGATCACTCCTGCAAACGGAGCTCCAGCATAAAACTCGCGGATCCAACTCTGGAGAGGTGATTTTCGACGGAATTGCCGATTAAACCGACCGGAACCAGCGGTTTGACCTCCAGCCCTTCTGGACGAGTGCCTCGCCCTGTTCTCCCCAACTGAAACTCTACTTCCGCTTGGGCGTTCGTTTGGGAGTAATGAGTGGCGATCGGTGGGATAGTGCTAAATCGACAGCACCCTCTGCCAAAGGCACGTTTCCAGCCGACCACTCATGCGGACGATATTAAATGATCAAACAGCGATTGAACCAGGCTGCGCGTGCTCTTCTGAGAGAGTTCTGGGCCAAGGATTCTCTGGGTGACTGCCAGACCATGAGCGAGATTGATGATAACCGTTATGAAATCATCCGGCTTCAATTTCGAAGTGACTTCAGGAGACCGCAAGAGGTCCCTGACAAGCTCACTTCCGTCGCGAAGCTGCTGCCGATGCACTTCAACAAAGCTTTGCCGGATACGTTCGCTTCGAAGACTTCCGACCTCGAATTCAGCACGAAGCACAAGCCAATCATGGTCCGTCATCAGGTCGGCAATGGCGTCCCGCATTTTTCTCAACCGCTTCTTGCCTGAAGGCTCTTCCTTCAGTAGAGACCGGAAGACATTCAAGTGGCGCGCCTGTTCCTCATGGATTACAGCGACAAACAGATCTTCCTTACCATCGAAGTTGGAATACAGAGCGCCCCGAGAATAACCGGCATCCTCCGCGATCTTCTCCGCCACAGCGCCGCCAAGCCCGTAACGCAGAAAGTGGCTGCGTCCTACGGCGATCAATGTGGCACGAGTCTGTGCTCTGCTCTCCACGCGCGTGAGTCGCTTTCGCGGTTTTGTGCCGCTCACAGGCATTTGAATCTTTAGCTCCTCCCGATCGTTGCTCTAGCGATTCATTGACGCCTCTAAGAAGCGTAAGACATGCTCACAGATGGCGCGAACGTCAGGATCGAAGTTGTGCCAACACGATTCTGAACACGATGAACACTCTGCATCTTGATACGAGAATAGCTTATGCCTCCGAGGCACTGACGCGAAGATATATATCGAGAGTTGCATGCCTCAAATCGATGCAATCTGTGCTGGATCTGAACCGTTGGAATCCATAAACCTTCAGGCCCTTAAACAATCGAATGACCACAGTCACCGCAACAGTCACGATCGCTATGATTGCGAGACGACATACCACAGGTATGCCATGGGGATGTCTTCCAGGTCGTCTCTCATTTTGGTTTTCATGGTGACTCCTTCGCCATTACACGTCGAGACTAGAACTGTCCGGCGAGCGGGGAGATACATCGGCATGACACACCAGTCCCTGCAAGCAGATCGCACTGATCTTCAATCTGCTGGAAATCGAAAGGCGGTCAGAGATGCGCCCATCCCCGGCGTGCCAGCATTACACCCAATCCGATGCACACGACTGCCGTTACCCGTAACGTCGGTATATATAGCGATCCCAGCCATGCAATGTATGCAGAAAGAGCATGCTGTCCGGGCTTCATACACCCCCCCCCACATCCCGAAGGCCATGCAGACCAGGCCCAATACGAAACAGATCCACTGCTCGATAACAACAATCGTCGTGGACTGAGCGCTTTTTTGTTCGTCTCCTGCCTTCTCCCTCACCCTCTGCCCGACACTCAATGTGCGCTCATGGCCGAGGTATCCAACATCCTCCTGAAGACTGCCGGTGCTGCGATCGTAGCCTTGAATCGGGGATATGACTTTGGTCGTCAATATTCGGCCTATGCCTGTGTCAGCCATCATAGGTTCCTCCACAAACTTCTCCTACACATACAATACGCTTTCAGATACAGTATGCATATCAAATGATCGCCAATGCTCAGCTTTGTAGAAAGAGCATTGATTGGAAACGGCTCGCAACGTGTTAGATGTGACCTCGGTTGGTTGGGCTCGCGTTAATGAATCTGACAGCGCTCATTCCGCCGGAAAGGAAAGCGGATGTCAGATGAAGTCGGAGGCAGCGGACGATGGAAGCCTAGTGTCAACCCCTGGCTGATCGCGGCCACAGTTGCCCTCGCTGCCTTCATGGAAGTTCTCGATACCTCCATTGCCAATGTCGCCCTTCCACACATTGCCGGTGATCTCGGCGCCAGCACCGATCAGGGAACCTGGGTTCTCACCAGCTACCTCGTCTCCAACGCGATCGTTCTGCCGGTGGGTGCCTGGGCGTCGAGTGTCATCGGCCGCAAGAATTTCTTTCTGCTATGCATCACCATCTTCACCACGGCAAGTCTTCTTTGCGGTATCGCCCCAACGCTAACGATCTTGCTCACTTCGCGTGTACTTCAGGGCGTCGGAGGTGGCGGCCTCCAGCCTATGGCGCAGGCCATCATGGCGGATTCCTTCGAAGAAAAGGAGCGCGGCCAAGCGCCTTCGCGCTCTACGGTCTTGTGGCAGTGCTTGCACCATCCCTCGGGCCGACGATCGGCGGTTGGATCACCGACAACTACTCCTGGCGATGGATCTTCTACATCAATCTGCCCGTCGGCATCCTCGCGTTTCAACCGAGACATGTCCCAGCAGGAACTGGATCTGCTCCAGTTCGCCTCCTGAAGCATGGCACAGACGAGCGCAGGTCCGCCGTAGGTCATGAGGGGCCAGTTTGGGCATACCGATCCTGTTCGCGCAATCCTTCACGATGTGCCAGATCGACTTTTCCGTCATGCAGTCTCGCCATGTCCGGGTGACCCTGCGAAAGATCCTGCCCGGGTAATTCCAGCGCCCTCAGCCATTCGTCCAACTGCCCCTTCACGCAGTCGGGGATCGGAACCGTTCGGACGTGTCCTGCCTTGCCCAATAAATCGACAATCGCCCAGTGTTCTTCGCGTTGCTGGAAGTCATCAATTCTCAGGCCAACGGCTTCGTGCCGCCTCAGCCCACACGCCAGCAGCAACGCAAGAAGTGCTCTGTCCCGCTTCCCTTTGATACCCTGGCTATCTGGCGCTTGCCGAAGAGAGTGAGCCTGCTCTGCCGTCAACCAGTTTCCAGGGCGAACACCTGGTTTCTTCACACCTTTGACGCGGCGAATGCCAGCCGCGAGATCCGAACCGAGCAGGCCGCAATCGGCAGCTTCGTACGCGAGCCGCCGCACAGCGCCCGGGCGGAGGTTGACGGTTCCCGGAGCCAGTTGCCGGATTCCAGATAGCTTCTGTACCTTAAGACCACGATCCGATTGAATGCCAGACGGGGCTCAGAGCAATACCAGTCAATGAACTCGTCGATGGCATGATGATACCCGCGCTGGGCGTCGGCACTGGTCAGGCTGTTCAGGACTGCGGCCTTGGCATGTTCAAGATCGGGAAGGCGCAAGACAGTCTTGGCTTTCTTCGATTGACTCGGGAGCACGGCTTCTGCTTCATGGTCTGTGGCCTCCAGTGGCGGTGGGGTTGCTCGACGAGCGTCAACTGAAGAGGGAACTTGCAACGATGCGTCCACCGGCTTCCCTGGACGAAGTTTGTTTCTGCTACCTTAGCGGTGTCCAGTTAGCCAGCACAATTCCTGGTTGTTATAAAGGAAACCTTCCATGCGCAATCAATGTAACGATTCCAATCAAGAGCATGTGCATGCTTTGCCGAGCCGACGTGAAGTTCTGATAGCCGCGACGGCCGTGGTGGCGGCGCCTTTCTTGGAAGGAGTGACCTCCATCGCGCAGGCGGCTCAGACAGCGAACACGAGGGTGCCTGCCGACCGTGGCGTGCAAGCTCAGGCGGGGAAGGTTCGGGGCGCGGCGATGGAATGGTTGAGCTACAACGGCGATAAGGCCGGTTCGAAATATTCACCGCTCACTCAGATAAGCGGAGATAATTTCAATCGCCTGAGGGCCGCGTGGATATGGCGCTCCGCCGAAGAAGAGGTCGCGAAAGCAAATCATCTGAAAACCTGGGCTTGGGAAGCCACCCCGCTGATGGTCCGCGGCGTCCTGTATGTCAGTACCTCGCTCTCCCAAGTCGCAGCCATCGACGCCGCGACCGGCAAGACCCGGTGGGTCTACGACCCAGAGACGTGGAAGAACGGAACTCCGTCCAACAACGGCTTCGTGCATCGCGGCGTCGCCTACTGGGCAGACGGTGATGATCGACGCATTCTGTTCGGCACCGGCGACGGCTACCTGATCTGTCTGAACGCGCAGATGGGCAAGCCGATCCTCACTTTCGGCGAAAAGGGCCGCATTGACCTGACGCGGGGGTTGGGCCGTGTGGTCGACCGGCATCTGTACGGCGTCTCCTCCCCACCCGTCATCTGTCGCGACGTCGTGGTCATGGGGTCGAAGGTCAACGATGTTCCTCTGGTTGCAGAGATGCCGGCCGGTGACGTACGTGGCTTCGACGTCCGCACCGGCAAGCAGGATTGGATTTTCCATTCCGTCCCCAGAGAGGGAGAGTTTGGGAACGACACCTGGAAGGACGGTTCCTGGAAAACGACAGGCGCAGCCAACGTCTGGACGATGATGAGCGCGGACGAGGCGTTGGGCTACGTCTACCTGCCGTTTAGCACGCCTGCGGACGATCACTTCGGGGTTCATCGTCCCGGCGACGGCCTCTTTGGAGACAGCCTGGTCTGCCTGGATGCGCGGACCGGAAAGCGTGTCTGGCACTTTCAGATGGCACATCACGGGTTGTGGGACTATGACCTTCCTTCGGCACCCAACCTGATTGACATCCGTGTAGACGGAAAGCCCGTCAAGGCTGTCGCGCAGGTGAGCAAGCAGGGTTTCTGCTACGTCTTTGACCGTGTGACGGGCAAGCCCATCTGGCCTATCGAAGAGAGACCCGTTCCCCAGTCGACAGTGCCCGGAGAGAGAACATCCCCGACGCAGCCCTTCCCGACCAGGCCCGCTCCATTCGATCGGCAGGGAGTCACGGAGAATGACGTCATCGACTTCACGCCGGAGCTGCGCAAGCAGGCGTTGGCCGTTCTGGAAAAGTACAACTACGGTCCTCTGTTCACGCCGCCTTCTCTTCAGAAACCGACGATCGAGATGCCAGGCATCGCCGGAGGCGCAAGTTGGTCAGGCGCTGCGTCCGACCCCGAGACCGGAACCTATTACGTCTCGTCCGTCACGCTTCCATATGCGGCCAAGCTGTTGAAGTCGTCGGTACCCAATGTCGACTACTTCGGAGAGATGACTCCTGTTGAGACGATGCAGGGCGTACCGCTCTGGAAACCGCCCTACGGGCGCATCACGGCCATCGATCTGAACACGGGCGATCATCGGTGGATGACACCGGTGGGCGACCTGGCCCAAAGCAATCCCGTCTTACGACAGCTTGGCCTTCGGTCCCTCGGGCGGGCGGCGCGTGGTCACCTGCTCCTGACGAAGACCCTGCTCATCGTCGGCCAAGAGGGCAGCACGCATCGCGAGGGAGGCCCGAGATGGTGCCGAACTTCGAGATCCACGACCCAAACTCTGCGCCTACGACAAGGCGACCGGAAAGGTTGTTGGAGAAGTAGCCCTGCCCCGTAACGCGACGGGAGCGCCGATGACCTACATGCTGAACGGCAAGCAATTTATCGTCGTCCCGACCGGGGGCGCCAATCTGCCTGCGGAACTTATCGCTTTATGCCTGCCTTGACACCAGGCGGCTTGCATCACTTGGTCGATGGCGAGCACGAACCACTGCCCGATGCATACTCGACAGAAGTAGGAGTGCGTCGCCCTGCGCGTTGGTGTCCGATCAGAGGAAATCCGGCCGCGCGACGTGATTTGGTTCCCGCCGAGTGAGAAGCATTGGCACGGCGCCTCCCCAACCACGGCGATGACCCACATCGCTATTCAGGAACAACTCGATGGCAAGGCTGTCGATTGGATGGAGAAGGTCTGCTTCTATTGGCGCCTACAGGCCGAGTCACTCATCGAGACGTGGCTGTCAGTTCTTTTTCGAGTTCCGGGCGGTTGGTCGGCAATCCGCACCTTGCTCCCCTGAACTCGAACCGGACATCGTCCTGACCGAACCGCACCCGTGGCGCCGCACGCCTCTGGCGTGGACTTTGCGCACCCCTTGGTGATCGCGAAGGTGGCAGCATTCCGTTGCACTGGATGGCAGCATAACTTTGCACTGGGTGGTAGAATCGATTGCATTCAGCATCTGCCACTCGATGCTTTCTCGATTGGATCTCAGTCAAACCTGATCATTCTGACCTGCCCCCGATTTCTCATCCACCGATAACTGGAGTTTCCCAGTTTTGGTGTTGCTTTGAGATTGTCTCGCAACCGTCGTAGTCGAGGCTGTGCGGATGTGGGAAGCGTTGTTTGTTTTCCACATAGCCTGCCTTCTGCCGGAACTCCTCCGGCGTCGTGTAGTCGAACGAACTGTGGGGACGCTCGCAGCCCACTCCTGGTTGGGCCGGATCAGACGTGGCTCCAGCGCTCGATCCCGCACCAGTCGCTTGCGCTTCCTGCGCCGCACCGCCAGTCCCTCCTCCGCATACAGCCGGTAGACACGCTTCACGTTCACCTCGTATCCTCGCCGTTCCAGCAGCGCATGCAGCCTGCGATAGCCATAGCGCGGCTTCTGCCGCGTCAGCTTCGCCAGTTCCTCGCGCAGTGCGATGTTGCAGTCCGGCCGAGGCTCATACCGATAGCTCGACCGCTCCATCCCCAGCAGCTTGCAGCTGGTGCGTTCGCTCAGCCGGAACTCGACAGAGACGAACGCCACCTCTTCTCTAGACCGGCAGGCTCCAGCCGTTTTTTCGGCTTACCGCCTTTAGCGCCTCGCCGTGCAGGCTCAGCTCCGCGACCAGCAGCTTCAGACGACAGTTCTCGTCTTCCATCGCCTTCAGCCGCTGCGCTTCACTGACCTCCAGGCCGCCGAACTTCGACTTCCAGCCATAGAACGTCGCCGCGCTGATCCCTTGCTCTCGGCACAGGTCCGACACTGCTAAAACCTTCAGAGCGACAGACCAGGCATGTGTATTGCGTCGACGAGATCCCAACGTGGCAGTCCGGGGCTGTCCGGCCACAGTTCAGTCCCAGCCACGCTCGCGATCGTTAGTGTCAATTTGGCGCCAATTTGTGCCAACCATACCGATTTAGCCGTTATACCGTCTCATAAGCTGTTTATTTTCAATTACTCAGGCGACTGACACTGGCTGGAGGGGTCATCGGTCGATCCCGACCCGCCTCCAAACTTTCTCGACGACTTAAATCGGAGCCGCAAAGCCTTCGTCTCAACCCCCAACCAACCCCAAATAAGGACCCCCTAAACCTACTTTCAACTACTTAGAACTCTTTGAAACTGCCTATCGCGTCCTCTAACTCGTTGATATTACGTTGATTGCGTCACTCATAACCCAAAGGTCGCAGGTTCAAATCTTGCCCCCGCGACACTCTAAATCAACACCTTAGAGTTGGGCCAGCTGCTCCCGATTTCCTCCCATTGATTTTCCTCCAAAAATCACGTTTCCGGCGTTCGCTTTAAACGCGCTTGCGCACTGTCCTCAGCAGTTTCCCGCTTCGAGTACAATGTGGCATGTCTATAGGAATCATGGATAGCGCTTGGGGAGAACCGATGGATGTGTTGCTCATATTCCAGGGACGTCACACAAAATCAAGTTCGAGCTCATCCACGTAGCACCAGCCCCACTTCTCGCCCGGCTCGAACGACCGGACGATCGGGTGATCAGTCTGGTGAAAGTGTTTCCGCGCATGCTCATTCTTGGACGAATCGCAACAACCCGCGTGTCCGCATTCCAGACAGAGACGCAGGTGGACCCACGTATCGCCCAGCTTCAGGCACTCCTCGCAGCCCTCAGGCGTGCGTGGCCTAACGCGCCGAATATGATCCAGATGCATACAAGAAATCATAAAGCTCCCCTCTTCACTGACCCGCCAGATATTATTCGCGTAATTCTCCATCGCTCCGCGCGCGAATAGAAGTACCTTCCCAGTCTGTCGGGCAAACCTACCGCCGACAACATACTGCGCTCGGAGTTCCTCTCGGGATTGCTTGAACATCAAAGTGTCGTCGAGCGAAGTCATTATCGCTTACGTCATCATGAATTCAGAGACGACGAATAAATGACAACGGCCTGTAGCGAACATTAGCGTTCGCATCTGGCCGCGACAATTCTTCGTAAGCACGAAGCACCAGGGCAACGATGGGAGTATGAGCAACATCGGTCCAGGTCGTAGGCACTTATACGACCTATGGCTGATGTCGGGTATCACCACGCAACATCTGGAATCCGCATCCTAATTCGACAGTAGCCCATCGGACCCAACGGAGGAGAACCCATGTCTGACCCAAAGAAGTGTGGAAATCCAGCCTGCACCTGTACGCCGCCCAAAGGCGAGCGGTTCTGTAGCGCTCACTGTGAGGCATTGAAAGGAGCAGTAGAAGTTATTTGCCAATGCGGTCATGCATCCTGCAGCGGAGACGCCTTGGATGCACCACTCGCAACCTAGAGCTAGTCGACGTGGCTGGAGACGGAGCGCAACGCGGAAGCCGTTGCCGGAATCTATTGGGGTTTGGAGGCTCGTTTATGGATCGTGCAACTGCTTTTGCGGTTTCATCCGCATCTACTCCCGTCGGTGCGCAGAGTGACCTTCCTGATCTCGCAAACTTTCGCGATACCAATGGTCACGCCGTCTCCTTCTTCTTCAGCGTCCAATCGATTCCGGATAAGTCGCACCATACCGAGGTAACTCTCGTCCGCGATCTGGTGCGGGAGGAGCTGCACCGGTTCGACACCAGGAAGGATCCAGACCTGGCTGAAGATATGGAAGCCGTTCTGGGACGGGCGGAGGAGGTTCGCGAAAATCCTCTGTACTGGAGGGTTGCGTATGCGTGTCATCGGAAGGGATTCTGGCGGAAGTTTGAACTGCCTGCGCCGAAATCGATTCGGCAGCTCCATGTAGGCGAGCGGTTTCTGCTGGCTCCGATGTTCTGGGCGCTGAATTTCTGTACGCCCTACGTTGTGCTCATCTTCGAGCGAGGCCGCGCACGGCTTTTTGTCGTGCGAGGCCTCCAGATTCAGGAATTCAACGGCCGCCTGCCGAAGGAGAACATCACCCTCCATGTCAGGGCTTCCCGGAGCGAATCGGAAAAGCATCGGGAGCATCACCTGGAAGGGCATGTGCGCGTGTACTTAGAGAAGTTAGCAGAGAAGGTGCGCGTGTTCCTCGCGGATGAGAAGCTGCATCAGTTGGTGCTCGGGTGCCGGGAGGATCTGTGGGGCGACGCAAAATCAGCGTTTGCCGAATTCGAGAAGGGGATACTGATCGGGCGATTTAGTCCATCGGGGTACGATATGTCGGCTACGGAAGTTCGCGAGGCGACATATCCAATCTTCGAAGATAATCGGCGCAAGTCTGGCGCGACATTGCTGGAGATAATCAGGGGGGAGCCGGCTCATGGCGCGGTGGGAGTGCAAGCCGTCACGGAACGTCTAATCGAAGGGCGTGTCCAGAAACTGATGCTGGGCAAGCCCGTGGACGGAGAGGTGAACGAATGCGATAACTGTGGGCGTGTGCAGCCGCGCAAGGGCGGGCCGTGTATCTATTGCTTGAATACCAGCCTGCACGGTGTGGCGGCAGATGAGGGACTGATTCGGCAGGCTGTCCTAACCAACGCCGAGATTCTGACATTTGATGAGGGTGAAGTTCCAGTCTTCAGCGGAGCCGCTGCGCTGCTTCGTTATTGAAGCAGCTGAACGATTCCCACGCCGGCGAGCCATCATCAATAAAATTTCCGATTTGCAAATAAGCGTTTTGCGACTAGTCTGTTACGGACGTGAAAGATGCCCATGGCGGTATCGTCCGTGGATCGTCGAGTCAACGCATTCGGCAGTACCTTGCGTCGAGACGCATGGTGGGTTGAGATTCTGCCCGTCGTCCTCATTCTCAGCCTCTTCGGTATCTACGCCACCTTCCGCGCCTTCGAAGGAACGTTCTATGCCTGGGGACCTTATCTCTCGCCGTTTTATTCTCCGCTGATCGACCCCAACCACCACTGGTGGCGGTTTTCTCCGGCACTTTTGATCCTGGCCGGCCCGCTCGGGTTCCGCGCTACGTGCTACTACTATCGGAAGGCGTATTACCGGGCGTTCTTCCTGCATCCGCCCGCTTGCGCGGTCAGCGAGGGAGGCAGGGGGACGTACCGAGGCGAGACTCGCTTTCCCTTCATTCTGCAAAACCTCCATCGTTGGTTCCTTTACCTTGCGCTGGTGTTTCTATGCTTCCTTTGGTGGGATGCCATTCGCGCGTTCTTTTTCGCGGATGGGTTTGGAATCGGCGTCGGCTCACTCGTGCTGCTAGCGAATATCCTTCTGCTCACTTCGTATACGCTCTCTTGTCATTCCCTGCGCCATCTGGCGGGAGGAAAGCTTGATTGCTTCTCCTGCACGAAGTTTGGCCCTCCGCGTCACACCGCCTGGGGTTGGCTCAGCCGCTTGAATGAACGGCACATGCTGTTCGCGTGGCTAAGCCTCTTCTCCGTGGGGCTGGCCGATCTCTACGTGCGCATGGTCTCTGCAGGTCTGCTGAAGGACATTCGCCTTCTGTGAACTCTAAATACGAAGTCCACGAACACGATGTGCTCATCGTCGGCACTGGCGGTGCGGGCCTGCGCGCCGCAATTGAGGCCCTGGCCCAAGGCGTGCGTGTCGGCGTCGTATGCAAGTCGCTGCTTGGCAAGGCCCACACCGTGATGGCTGAAGGCGGCATCGCCGCTGCAATGGCCAACGTGGATTCCTCCGACGACTGGCGTGCGCACTTTCGGGACACCATGCGTGGCGGTAAATTTTTGAACAACTGGCGCATGGCGCAGCTCCACGCACAGGAAGCCCCGGAACGCGTGCGCGAGTTGGAACAATGGGGAGCTCTGTTTGATCGCACCGAGAGCGGCGACATCCTGCAACGAGCCTTCGGTGGCCACACGTATAAACGGCTATGCCATGTCGGCGACCGCACCGGCCTAGAGATGATTCGCACCCTGCAGGACCGCGGTGTACATATGGGCATCGACGTCTATATGGAGTGCACGATCACGCGGCTGCTCAAAGACGGCGATCGCATCGCCGGAGCGTTCGGCTACTGGCGCGAGCAGGGCCGCTTCGTCGTCTTCAGGGCCAAGTCCGTCATCATCTGTACCGGTGGCATCGGAAAGGTCTGGAAGATCACGTCGAACTCCTGGGAGTACACCGGCGACGGAATGGCAATCGCCTATGACGCAGGCGCCGAGCTGATGGACATGGAGTTCGTGCAGTTTCATCCCACCGGCATGGTCTGGCCGCCCGGCGTGCAAGGCATTTTGGTGACCGAAGCCGTGCGCGGCGAGGGCGGTGTTCTCCGCAACAAGAACGGCGAACGATTCATGGAACGCTACGACCTCAAAAAAATGGAACTCTCCACCCGCGACGTGGTTGCGCGCTCGATCTACACCGAAGTGCGTGAGGGTCGCGGCACCGAGCACGGAGGCGCCTTCCTCGACATCTCTCACAAACCCGCCGATTACGTAAAACGCAAGTTGCCCAGTATGTATCACCAGTTCCTGGAGCTGGCGGATGTGGATATCACCAAAGGGCCCATGGAGGTCGGCCCGACCTGTCACTACATGATGGGAGGCATCCGTGTGGACGCCGAGACGGCACAGACCTCAATTCCAGGGCTTTTCGCCGCAGGTGAAGCGGCCGCGGGACTGCACGGAGCAAACCGGCTAGGCGGCAATTCCCTCTCCGACCTGCTGGTGTTCGGCCGTCGAGCCGGACTTGCCGCTGCAGGACGCGCCAAGGGAAGCGAGCTTCCCACCATTGACTTTTCGCAAGTAGAAGAAGCCGCCCAGCAGATGCTCGCGCCGTTCGAGCGGCCGGAGGGCGACAGTCCTTATGCCATTCACGAGGATTTGCAAAGCGTCATGCAGAGTTTGGTCGGCATATTTCGCGACGAGCAAGATCTGCGCCGAGCCCTGTCCGAACTCAATGAATTGAAAGTCCGCGCGGCCCGTGTGCGCGTTGAAGGCTCGCGGCTCTTCAACCCCGGATGGCACCTGGCGTGGGACCTGCGCAGCATGTTAACCGTCGCCGAAGCGGTGACCCGCAGCGCCCTTGCGCGCCGCGAGAGCCGTGGTGCGCACAGCCGTATCGACTACCCTGGCCTGGACGATGCCTGGGGAAAGAAGCATAATGTCGTGGTCAAGAAGGGCCGCATAATGACCCTCGTCGAAACGCCAGTCCTCGAGATGCCGGATGAGCTCAAGCAACTGCTGGCAGAAGACAGTGGAACGAAGTAGCGGAGGCTAGCCATGGCTGAAGGCTCGTTCGCAGACGCAACGTTGAGGGTCTTCCGAGGCGACAGGGAAGGTGGAGCGCCCACTGACTATCGTGTGCCGCTTGTTCCGGGTATGGTGGTGCTCGACGCGCTGCATTCGATCCAGTCGCACCAGGCGCCCGATCTGGCCGTGCGCTGGAACTGCAAGGCGGGAAAATGCGGATCATGCTCTGCTGAGGTCAATGGCCGGCCGCGGCTCACTTGCAAAACGCGCATGGACGCGCTCCCTCTCGATCAGCCCATCACCATCTTTCCAATGAAAGCTTTTCCCGTGATCAAGGATCTGGTCACCGACGTCTCCTGGAATTTCAGAGTCAATCAGAAGATCCCGCCGTTCCAGCCACGCCCCGACACCGAGTGGAAGATGGACCAACGCGACGTCGATCGCGTACAGGAGTTTCGCAAGTGCATCGAGTGCTTCCTCTGCCAAAACGTCTGCCACGTCCTACGTGATCACAGCAAGGAGGAACAATTCGGCGGACCGCGGTTCTTCGTACGCACCGCTTCGCTTGAGATGCATCCGCGCGACGGCGCCTCCCGGGCACAGGTGTTGAAGGACGAACTCGGCATCGGCCTCTGTAACATCACCAAGTGCTGTACCGAGGTCTGCCCCGAAGACATCCGTATCACCGACAACGCCATCATTCCGCTGAAGGAGCGAGTGGTGGATGAGTTCTACGATCCGCTGCTCATGCTCGTGCGCAAGATCCGCAGCGCAAAGAAAGCCTAGACCTGGAGGAAAAGAGCCATGGACTATAAGCTCAAACGCATCTCCGCAGCAGGGATTCCCGAGGCCATCGCAAAGGCTGGACTCTATCGCTCGCTCAACGAACCGGAAGAAGCAGAGTCGATCTGTCGCGATATTCTGGCCGTCGACCCGCAGCATCAACTCGCCTTACGTCTGCTCGGCCTCGCGATAACCGATCAGTTCACCGGCGGCGCCTCCGATCGCGTACGCGAAACCGAAGAGACCTTCCAGCGCCTCAGCGACCCCTATGAGCGGCTCTACTACACCGGGATTCTGTACGAACGGCGGGCAAAAGCGCAGTTCAACGCCGGCCAGCCGCCTCATATCCTGCTGCCGCTTTTCGAACAGGCGCTGCGCACCTTCGCAGAAGCGGAAAAAATCAGTCCGCCGGGAAACGACGATGCCATCCTTCGCTGGAATCGGTGCGTGCGCCTGCTGCAAAATCGAACCTACGTATGGGATGTATGGGAACAACAACGCGCCCCGTTCGATACCGAGGACGCGCCCCCGACATAGACAAACGTTATCCGATGGAACCTGCGACCCAATTTCGATATGTCAATGCGCAACACCTGGCAAGGTCTTCGGACAGCTCCTGTAACTAGTGATTCAGCAGCTCAGGTATCGGCTCGGCATCTTCAAATACTGTTGACACCGTGACATACCGCCATTTCTCGGCCTCGTTCGCTGCACCCACTTTTCGGCATCCACGCCGAGGATCAGCCGGAGCGGCACATCATCGCTGTTCGCCAGTTGCACAATCACATCGGCGATCTTGCGCGGATCTCCTTCCGAACGCCCGTCGATTCTTTGCAGCAGCTTAAGAATCGGGCCGACCGAACCTTCGTATTCCGGCAGCAATTCCGGTGGATTCTGTCTTGCGCGCCGCGCCCAGTTGGTCCGGATGCCGCCCGGCTCCAGCGTGCAGATCTTCACTCCGAACGGCGCGACTTCCATCGCCAGAGCATCACTGAAACCGCCGACGGCCCACTTCGCCGCGTGATACGGCGTACTGCCCGGAATCGCGATGCGGCCACCAATCGAAGACACCTGAAAGATGTGGCCGCTCTTCTGCTTGCGCATCACCGGTATGGCGGCGCGTGTTGTGTACACCACGCCGTTGAAGCATGTATCCACGACAGCCTGGAAGTCCTCCGCAATCATCTGCTCAAACGGCGCAAACTGCCCATAACCGGCGTTGTTGACCAGCACATTCAGCCGCCCGAAGGTGTCCACCGCCAACTGCACGGCAGCCTTTGCCGATGCCGCGTCGCGAACCTCCAGCGTAACGGGCTTCACCCGATCGCCATACTGCGCCACCAGCGGTGCCAGGTCCTGCGTCCGGCGCGCTCCCGCTGCCACGCTGTGACCTGCAGCCAGCGCCGCCTCGGCGATGTCCCGCCCTAACCCGTTTCCACTTCCAGTAATCAACCAAACCTTCGCCATTGCAATATCCTCCTTTCCATGAGACTCATAAATGACTGACTGGATGCTCATTTATTTGAGCCCGAAAAAGGATTTATCGCACCGCACGCCAAAAGACTTGAAAACCCCGCTCCATGAGTTCTTTGCGTTGCTTCGGCTGTTTCGCGATGAATTCCATCGTTGCTTCCTGCATCGCCGACATAGCGGCCGCCGGGAACCCACCCGGTAGCCCGCGCAGCGCGCCGCGTGTTCCCAGTTCATCTAACGTCCTGTCGATTGTGCCGCGCTCCGTAGCCGTTCTCGCGCGTGTTTCGGGAGTGATCAGGTCGGACACATTCAACTGCACCGAAGCTTTTCGCTTCTCGGGAAATTCGATCGCCCAATCGAGAGAGTTCGACCATGTATGCCGAGCGCGGCACTCCAGACTTCCCTTGTGTGGGAAGTCAGCGTTTATCCTGGCGTAAACCTCAACCTTCAGTTCGAGATAAACCTCGTTCAGCAACTGTTCCTTGCTAGCGAAGTAGGTGAAGAGGGTGCCCGCGGCGACACCCGCGCGTTTGGCAATCATCGCGGTTGGCGCGCCCAGCCCGAGCTCGGCGATCTCGTGCACGGCCGCTTGAAGGATTGCGCTGCGTTTCTCAGGACTTCTAACTCGTGCCATGCTCAGGAATGAGCATATAGGTTTTGCGATGGAGTTTGTGCATATGTTCCAGAAAACGACCTCATCAGCTCGTTTGCCGGGTTCGAAATGTGCCTTATCCGACAGGCTCCTGACGCGTGCGACCTCACAGGAGCCTGTCGAAGGACATGAATCTATCTACGTTGAATGGCCCACCCTTCACCAGAGGAACTTGAATCCGAACTGCGTATCTCTGGCTGGGAAGGCGTTGCTAATTGTGCCGAATGCTGTGCCCGATCCCGAGAATTGATTGGGGGCGTAGAAGTTCGCGTGGTTGAAGGCGTTGTACATCTCAGCCCGGAACTGCAGCCGAGCAATCTCTCCAAACCTCCAGTACTTCTGAATCGACAGGTCCCAGTTCTGGTAGCCTGGCGCACGGAGAGTTGAAATGTAACGTGGAGCGTTGCCAAAGGAGAATGGGTCAGCGGGATCCTTGAAAGCTGCCGTGTTGAACCATTTATCAATTGTGGGGTTAGAGACGTGGATATTGCCGACGATATCAGGACGCCGATTTCCACCATATTGACCAAGGGTGTTATTGGCCGGCGCGATCGATAGAGGGAAGCCCCCCTTGAAGGTAGAGATACCGGAGACCTGCCAACCACCGACAATCGCATCGACAGGCTTGCTGAGGTTGGAGCCAACGGCCTTACCCTTTCCGACAGGCAACTCGTAGATGTAGCTGATTACGAGGCTATGAGGAATGTCAGCGCCATCGACGGATTTTTCGGCGGCGAGGTTGTAGTAGTTGCGGATGCTGGTTGGACCGGAGTTGGCCCAGCCATTGTTGCCTTCTACGTCGTCGATGAACTTCGAGAAGGTATAGGAAGCAAGCACGCTGAAACCGGCGTGGAAGCGATGCGTGTACGTCA
The DNA here is from genome assembly GCA_025462755.1 of Edaphobacter sp. Taxonomy (GTDB): domain Bacteria; phylum Acidobacteriota; class Terriglobia; order Terriglobales; family Acidobacteriaceae; genus Edaphobacter. Next base: position 32,100 of record JAOAPF010000465.1, on the reverse strand, counting down.
TTTGAAGAGCGTCATAGTAAGAGTCGCCGACAGGAGCCGCCTGGTCTTGGACACTGCAATAATGCGGGAACGGACGCAGGAGTTGCTGACGCGGAACCGTGGCATTTTGCAGTTGGCAGCCGCTGGATGTGATCTTTCCATAGAAGGGGTTGGGCACGAGTTGGTTGAGGGCAGCAGTTCCCAGAGAGAAGTACTGCGGATTGAGCATATCCCTCTCGTATCCACCTGCAGACAGTTTGACGCCCCGGTTGCCCACATAAGTGATATCAACCATGTCGTTGTTGCGAATGGAGTACTGTATCCCGAACATCCACTGCTGGAGATAGGTGGAGGCGCGGGCGCTTCTAACAGCCGGCACACCCTGACCTACGTCCTGCAGAGCGCCGAGCGCGCTGCCTTGGGGCAGAAGAATTCCATTCGGCACCGGGTTGCTGAGCGTGTCGAAGGGTACGAAATTCTGAGTGCCTCGAATTGGCGTGGTCTGCGTGTAGCCGTCTGCGGGTCCGTTGCCTGTGTACGACGGAATGAAGAAGATTCCATAGCCGCTGCGGACGACGAACTTGTCTGTGACTCGATAGCTCACTCCGAGACGAGGCCCGAAGTTGGAGTACGACGTGTTATAGAGACCCCTGCGATTGGGCCCGCCGTTGAAGACCAGTTCTCCGGGGGTGTTGACTCCGGTCCCCGCGCCAATCGGATTGATTGCGTTGAAATCGAAGTACTGCTGCTTGTTATGACGCTCAGTCAGGGGCGTCTGGACCTCGTAGCGAATTCCAGCGTTGACGGTGAGACGCGGAGTGGCCTTCCAGTCGTCCTGCACGTACCCGCCGAGATAGTTCTTCTCGGTCGCGAGCTGCGCATTGACGCCGGTGGCGCCGTTATTGTCGGGAACACCCAACAGGAACGAGGCGAAGCCCTGGCCAGTTCCCTGTGTCGCGTTGGCTGGATCCGGTCCCGCGCTTGAGCCAATGGGGAAGTTGTACTTCGTTCCGTAGATGTGACCACCAAGGATCTGATTGACGACGCCCATGTATCCGAAGGACAGCGTGTGCCTGCTCAGAGTCTTGGTCAAGTCAACTGAGTAGGTAAAGTAATTCCGTGGAACAGCGTAGGAGTCTTGATTGTTGATGGCGCCAGGCCCGAGACCGGAGTAATTGTCGATCCTGATTCCGGGGAATTGATTTGCGATCGGGTCCAGGCTGCTTGGCAGGCCGAGCGTGGAGGGCGCAAACCCATCCCCTTGGGTTACCGACTGCTCAATCCACCGATTCAGACCGGCGTTGGCGCTTAGAATGAGCGATTGACTAAAGATATGGCTGTATCCCACACCGGCGCTCCAACGATTGTTGGGATTGTAAACGCCAGGACCGGCAGGATTTGAGTCACCGAAGAAATTGGGCGAGTTGGTCTTCTGCTCTGATTTGTGCGAGTAGCGGGCATACATTCGAGAGGCGTCACTGAAGTTGTGATCGACGCGGATCGAATACTCATCCGACTGAGCAGTCGCGGGAACCGAAGCGAAGAAGTTGTTAGCAAGCCCGCTGTTGGTAGGTGTAGGCCAGTATTTGCCGGCCGAGATCTTCGCGGCAACGGGATCGATCCCTTTGACGGAATGATTGAGAGTATTGCCGGCAATGGCATCACGAATATATCCCGTCGATGAGGCGACGAGGCCGGTCTTTGGATCAACTTGCCCCTTCGTAATCGTGCGCGTGGTGTAAGGATCGTAAATTGCACCCTTGTAGATGTTCCGGCCCAAAGCATCTTGACCAATCACCGTGTTCGTGAGGAGAGAGCTGAAATCTCCACCAATAAATGTCTGAGTGGGCACGGTCGCGGTGAGAGAGGCGGGGGTCGATTGGCGAAGCCTCTCGTAGACACCGAAGATAAAGGTCTTATTCGTCTGCTTATAAATGCCCGGTATGTACAAGGGGCCGCCAGCGGACCCTCCATATTGATTACGACTGAAATCAGGACGTTTTACTCCGTTGCGATTATTGAAGAAGTTATTGGCGTCCAGTGCGCTATTGCGATAGAACTCGAATAGGCTGCCGTGAAACCGGTTCGTTCCGGATTTGGTGACGACGTTGACCACGTTGCCGCTGCTCCAGCCGTATTGCGCGGTGAAGGCATTAGTCTGAATTTTGAACTCCTGAACGCTTTCGACCGAGGGCACATAGACGACTCCACCCCAGTCCTGCGCCGTATCCCAGGTTCCGTCGAGGAGGAAGGCCGCCGTGCCGAAGTGAGTGCCGCCGAAGTTCAGGAACGAAATATCCTGGTCGGCGCTCCCCGAGATACCATTGGAGTTGACCATCTGGGACTGCGTCGAGTTGTTGACGGAGGAGTTCAGCGAAGCGAGACCGTACACGTTGCGCAAGTTAAGAGGCAATTCGACAACCTGCTTTGCAGAGATGTCCGCGGAGATGTTGGCATTTTCTGTATTGAGCAGAGGCGCAGAGTCGGAGACCACAACCTCCTGGGATATCGCGCCCACCGACAGGACGATGTCCTGAGTTGCGCCGGCGCCGGCCGCAAGCGAGATTCCGCGTTGCTCGTAGGTCTGGAAGCCGGGCTGCTCCACTCTAAGCGAGTAATCGGCAGGAGGCAGCAGCGTAATGGTATATGTGCCCGAGTCCTTGGTTACAAACGTTCTCGTAATGCCTCGCTCGGCGCTGGTCAGGGTGATCTTAGCCCCTGCAACCACACTTCCCGAACGGTCTGTCACCGTACCGTTGATTGTGGCAGTGAACGCCTGCGACTGGGCTGATAACCGGGTCGGCCCGAAAATTAGGCCCAGGGCGAACATCACTATCGTCGCAACTGTTTGCGATCGTGTGGCTCGAGGTATTTGCATCGGATGTGCCTCTTTCAAAATTGATTTGCCTCTATAAAATGAGTTCGCTCTCAAGGCCTGGCAATTGTCCTGTCATGAGAGCGAGACAACCCTAGACAAGCCAGCGCACCGGTGTCGTGGAGAATCACAGATTGTTTGCTGATGTTTTGGCGACTAAAGTCCTGAGGTTTTTCCGATGAAATAAATGGCTTTGTTTCAGCAGTTTAGGAAGACCTCGACGACTTTAAAAACGGGACGAGGGTTCAAAACAGCTACAACGCCCCTGCCGAATATGAGAGACGGAGAAGCCTATGCCTACCCGACTGGTAGGGCCATTTCAGATTCTTTTTTAATCGGGACTTTGCCCAGCGGCGGTAGCGCCGCCCTATATTTACCCGAAACGACTACCAGAAATAAGTTGCTTCTATCTTCGGAGACCCAGGTTGACCATCGATAATCTGAGTGCTCAGAACGATCTCCATGTTCTTCTTGTTGCCGGACGCGCGGGCGGCGGAAGAGAGTTGAGCCAGGTACGTCGGGTTTGTGACGAGTTCACCTGCCGCGATTGTCCCACCCCGGCCGACACCGGCGATCACGAGAGCAAGCTTTCCGGTATTGCTGTCAGTAAACCGGGCCACAATCGCATAGTCGCGATAGTTATTCGTGGCCATCTGTTCAAGCCGATTGATTCCCCAGTTTGGCTGGGATGGAGATTCTCTGTCGACGATGCGAAATTGCGTCATCTCCGGATCGCTGGCGAAGTGATATCGAAGCGGATTTGTCAGACGCAGAGTCCAGGCGTTGTCGAACGCCCCAACAAAAACTGTTGGCCCGTTTCGCAGATCCGTAAGGGTCGTAGCCCCTTGGCCCTTCAGACTATATTGTCTCTCGTTCGATTTGAGTATTCCGGTGACCTGGATAACTGCGTTCAGATCATCAATAATGACGGCCGTCAGATTGTCCTTAAGCAAAACCTGACGCGTCGGATCGGCCGGATCCCGGAGCGCAACCGCTGCAAACTGGTTTTGATCGGCGATACAGATCAGTACCGGCTCATTGGTGCTGAAGACCGGCCTCCAGAAAAAATCAAAGGCCGATTTATGCGTCGACTTCCACGCATACATTGCCGCCAAACAGCCGACCACCACTAGAAGCGAAGCGCCGCCAACGATTGACCAGAAATGACGCCTTGATGGCGTACCGTTCTGAACTACGCTAGGCACCAGACTTCGATTTGGCGGGTCGACCCCGATCTCGGGAACGATCTGCCCGGCCTCTGAACCTGGCGACCAGCTGGCTAGCTGGTTATAAGGTTCATCGACAACTGCAACGTGAGATTCTTTTTCGCGATCAATTTCCAGGTTGTAGCGGAACACGGTCTCGGGTTTTGCCGTCAAAGACCTCGCTGGCTCAGTGTCCGGTTGATTTTCGGTCGTAACCGCCGCAATGAGACGATAGCCACCCTTCGGAATGGTTTGGATCACGCGGGAAGACTTTGGATCGTCCCCGAAAACGTATCGGATCTCCGAGATACAGCGAACCAGTACATCATCTCCAACGAAGGTGTTGTGCCAGACAGCCTCAAGCAGGCGGTCCTTGGACAGCACTTCATTTGGGTGTGACGCCAGATGCACTAAAACCTGCATGACCTTGGGTTCAAGATGCCAAGTCTTGCCCTCTTTTTCTACAGAGTTGATCTGAGGTTGGATCAACCAATCATCGATGCGGAAATCCCCTTGCACCAGCTCTACCTCACCGAGTGTACGAACTTCTCTAACCTAGCCGGCACAAGAGGATTGTTGGCGTTTCAACTAAACGCTCTATCCGCTTCCGGTTACTGTCTGCTAATCGGAAACGATTATACCTATCGTAAAAAATTAAGCTAACGCGATTTTCGTCCGGCTGGCTTTAACACGAGTGTTTCCATGGATTTGGTGCGTGCCTCGGAGGTTCCTAGAGGAAACTTCGGTAAAACATCGGGCTTCGAAGACGCTTTTCTAAAGGCCGTACTGTTACGATTCTGGTCGCTCAACACATTCTGATTGTTCAATTTAACCCCGCCGCCAGAAAGTCAACGAACAAGATGAAGCAAAATCGGCCACTCTCAACTCTTTGTCTTTTGGCGATCGCTCTGGTTCGAGCTTCAGCGTTCGGCGAGCAGGCAACAAGCCCGGCAAACTCCTCAAGGCCCGAGCCCTTGCCTAAGCAGTTCACCATCCTGGATTCCATCACCGGCAGCCGAACTCTCAGCAACGGAATAGAGATTCAAAGCGGGAAAGCTGTTATGCAAATCACGGCCCTCCGAGAGGACGTTTTGCGGGTCAGGGTGGGACCACACGGGCAACTGCCGGAAGATGCCTCTTGGGCTGTCCTTCCCGAATCGAGGTCCGCGAGCACAACCGTGTCCGCCGAGGAAGATTCCGCCTCCGTTGGATTTCACACCGCGGCGTTGCGTGTCCGGGTAGAGCGGGCAACCATGCGCCTGCGAATTACCGATCTCAAGGGAGCCGTGGTTCAGGAAGACGCTGCCAACCGTCCCATTGAGTTTCATGGACGAGCCTTCCGGATTCACAAGACGATGCCTCCGGAGGAACACTACTTTGGATTGGGCGACAAGCCAGGGACCCTCGACCGGCGAGATCATGCCTATCATCTTTGGAACACTGACAGCTATGGCTTTCAGGAATCCACCGATCCCATCTACAAAGCCATCCCATTTTTCCTGACGTCTCGCAGAGGGATTACCGCCGCGGTGCTGTTGGACAACACCTGGCGAACAAGCTTCGATTTCGGTAAAGAATCCCCAGACGCATACTCCTTTGGTTCCGAAGGAGGCCCGCTCGACTACTACATTCTTTATGGGCCCGACGCCAAGAATGTCTTGTCTACTTACACCTGGCTCACTGGGCCTACTCCCCTTCCCCCTCTGTGGTCTTTCGGCTTTCAACAGTCGCGTTTTACTTACCATCCAGAATCAGAGGTAAGGGCGCTCGCAGATCGGCTGCGTGCGGACAAGATCCCAGTGGACGCGATCTATCTGGATATTGATTTTCAGGACCACCATCGCCCGTTCACAGTCGACCAAATCCAATTTGCGCACTTCTCGCAGATGATCGCGGATCTCAGAAAGCAAGATCTTCACGTCGTCGCCATCACAGATCTGCACATCGCCGATCTCCCCAACGCGCAGTATGCTCCATACGATAGCGGCATTGCAGGCGACCACTTCGTAAAGAACCCCGACAACTCGGTCTACGTCGGCAAGGTCTGGCCGGGGCCATCCGTCTTCCCTGACTTCACCCGCAAGAGCACGCGCAAATGGTGGGGTTCGCTCTATGCACAGTTCGTTCAAGACGGAATATCCGGATTCTGGAACGACATGAACGAACCGTCCGTATTCGACGGACCAAAGGGGACCATGCCCGATGACGTCCAACACCGGATTGGCGAGCCTGGTTTCCAGCAGCGCACAACGAGCCACCTTGAGATCCACAATGTCTACGGAATGGAGAACTCCCGGGCGACCTATGACGGACTGCTGAAGCTCTCGCCCAACCAGCGGCCCTTTGTTTTGACGCGCGCCAGTTATGCCGGGGGCCAGCGATATGCCGCTACGTGGACAGGGGACAACAGCAGCACCTGGAACCATCTTCGACTGACAACTCCAATGCTCCTGAACCTTGGACTAAGTGGTTTTGGAATGAGCGGAGCGGATGTGGGCGGCTTTGTTGGCAGCCCTGGACCCGAGTTGCTGACGAAGTGGTTCGAGCTTGGCGCGTTCCAGCCGATCGACCGCGATCATGCCTGCGACATATCGGCGAGCCAAGAGATCTGGGTTCATGGTCCCGAGCAGGAAGCGATCCGCAAACGCTATATCGAAGAACGATACAAGCTGATGCCCTATCTCTATACCGCGGCAGAGGAGATGTCGCGTACGGGCCTGCCTATTGTTCGACCGCTCTTCCTCGAATTTCCGGATGCGACCAAGGACAAGCACCCCATGGACCTCGACGCCGGCAATGAATTTCTATTTGGCGGCAATCTTTTGGTCGCTCCAGCCGTCTACCCGGAAAAGCCCGATGCCTATTCGGTTGAGCTTCCTTCGGTGAGTTGGTACAACTACTGGACAGGCGAAAAGGTAGACGAAGGGACTTGGTCGGATGGTGCTCCAGCGCTCAATGATCCAGGCTTCATCGGCCGGAAAATCACGATCAAGCCACAACTGGATATCCTTCCAGTCTTCGTTCGCGAAGGATCTATTCTTCCCCTGCAGCCTCTCGTGCAAAGCACAAGCGAAACTCCGAAAGGCCCTCTTATTCTGCGCGTCTATCCAGGAAAAGACTGCAAAGGGTCTCTATATATGGATGATGGTCAGTCCTTCGCCTATAAGCACGGCGACTTCCTCCGGATGGAGTTTACCTGCTCGGAGACGCCGAATGGCATTACCGTCCACATCGGCCCCCATCAGGGCAGCTACCTCCCATGGTGGAAGAACCTCCAGGTAGAGGTGTATGGGAGCAACTCGTCGTCTCCGAAAGCTTCCATCGCCGGGAGCGGCGAAAAAGTGGAGTCGTCCTTCGACGCCCTTCGCCATGCGACAACGCTTCTAATGCCTGATAATGGCAGCGGAAGAGACGTGCAGGTTGAGTGGACCCAGTAGAACCAGTATGAACCGCGATGAGCATACATTTTCGCATCGAAGTTCACGGATGAGCAGCCCAATCGCGCCAACAAAACGAAATACTCGATCGGCGGCCCACATTGCCGTTTGTTTTTTTGCCCTTCTGATATCCGCAGGATCTGCTTTCGCACAAACCGAATACGAATCTCATCTAGCCGACGCAGTTAACGCGCAGTCGTCAGGCAACATCTCCGCTGCCATCGTCGCCTATCAAAATGCACTGGCAATTCGACGGGATACTCCGGAAGTTTGGGCAAATCTGGGGTTGATGCAACATCAGACAGGAGATCACGCTGCAGCCTTGACCAGTTTTAGAACTGCGTATCAGCTGCAGCCAAAATTATTCGTCCCGCTTTTGTTTCTCGGCATAGAAAATCTTCAATTGAACAACAGAGCGGATGCCATCCGCTACCTATCGATGGCGCGACAGATCCGCCCAAACGACCCAGAGATCTACATGAACCTGGGACGCGCCTATTTTGGCCTGAAGCAATTCGAGAACGCCTCGGCTGCCTATCGACGGGTAACCGAGTTAAACGCAAAGAACGGAGAGGCTTGGTACAGGCTAGGCATCGCGTACCTCGAGATGGCAGAGTCCGCGTCCGGAAATCTTGCTGGCCTGAATCGACAGTCGCCCTTCTTCCAGCGGCTTGACGCAGAATCGCTGAGCGATCAGGATAAGCTGGCGGAATCAGCCGAAGCATTCCGCAAGCTGCTCGCCGGCCACACCCGACCCCCATGTACGCGATCATCGTTTGGCCTGGTTTTGCTTCGGCGCGGCGAATCGTCCGAAGCGCAATCCGAATTTCAGCAGGACGTGAAATCGGGAGGATGCTCGCTCGCCGAGCTGGGATTGGCTCGCCTGGCCATTGAAAAAGGGGAAACCGATGCCGCGCTAAAATCCCTCGCCTCTCTCTGGGCGCTTGATTCTGGATTCATAAGGGCTCATGCGTCGGAGCTGACACGCGGCATGACCCCAGACCAAATCCAGGCCTTCGACGCGGGTCTCGCTCAGCCCGGTGCGGCCAATCTTCCTCCCGAGGCAATCTCCGTAGCACGACTCTCGCTTCGCGGAGGGCGAACCCTCTCAGCGCAAGGTGATGATTCGCAGAACCAGACGCCGGTGAAACCTGCCGTTCTTCGGTTTCCGCAGGAGTACCTCACACACGGCGAGTACAGCCGATGCGCGAAGAGCCTCTTTCCAACAACTACTTCTCCATCGCGTCAGAAGCTGTCACTCCTGGCCACATGCTCTTTCTTTACCGGCGACTATAAGACCACACTCGTTGCGGCAAGAAAACTTGTGTCATTGCCCCAGGGGAAAGAGGAGAGCCTCTACTGGTCGATCCTCGCGGATCAACGTTTAGCTGTTCTGGCACTGGCATACGCAGGAGAAGTGGAACCGAACTCAGTTCGGCTGCATGAGCTCCTGGCGGAAAGCTACCGTGACCGGGAAAAGTATGCCGAAGCCGAAGCGGAATACAAAGTGGCCCTCAGCATTAGTCCCAATGAATTTGCGGCGCTGGTCGGTGCAGCGACAAATTATTTGCAGGAACTCAGAATCGAGCTCGCCCACGAAATGATCCAGAACGCCCTCGCCCAGAATCCCTCCGATCCTGAAGCCAACTACATCATGGGAGAGGTTCTGTTCGCAGAACACAAATATTCTGAAGCCGAGCCATACCTGAAGACAGGACTCACGACAAGAGCCGAGCTAATACCCCGCATTCACGCGCTTCTCGGTCAGGTCTACGCTAGCCAGGGAGACACACAGCGTGCCATCGACGAATACAAGTTAGGCTTGCCAAGTGACGATGATGGATCGGTGCATTATCAACTGGGGAGGCTTTACCAAAGAACCGGAGAAGCAAGGCTCGCCGCCGCGGCATTCGCAGACTCGAAGGCCCTGAACCAACGAAAGCAGACAACTACACGAGACACCTTTGGCCTTCAGCAGAAACCCCTGTCGCCTCAGAATTGACATTCAAAGATCGATCAACAGGTGCTAATCTCCAGCTGCCCCCGACCCATCCGCCACAATGGAACGATGATAGTGAATCACATTGTCCAGAGTAACCGAATCTACCGAGCGCGGCCCACGCACAGTAATAGTGCCGTCTTCCCTTCTCTTCACTGTGATGGTCGAGGGTTGCCCCTTGGAGGAATCGAGCAAAGAAACAAATGCAACGTCGTTGCCTTCGCGTCGCACAATCACGAACGGCACCTTCACGGCAGGATGCGGCCCCGGAGCCACCCCTGAAATACCTCCGTGGGTGCACCGCCCAGCACGTCAAGCGACATAATCGTGCCCATCGTTATCAAAACGCGTCGTGACGTTGTCGCTAGTGCCGCCACACGTTGCACCCGCTCCAAATGGTTATAGCCATTCTCTTTCGGAAATCCGCTGTAGGGCGTCGTCGGCAACTTCATCTTCGGTTTTCCGAAGTTGTGATAGTTGACGTCGAAGACGTGAGGCTTGCCGTCAGTAGAATGCGCCCTGTCCCCTTGCAATACATAATCGTCAGTTACCAGAATGCTTCGCGTAAGGTCGACAAAATTGTAGGCCGGCCCCGCACTGGCAGTCACCGCAACGTAGTCATCCCCCTCCTCCCACGCAACTAACTTCTCTGTCGCCGGGCCCTGCCGCAGTCCGTCCGCCGTGATCGTATTGTGGGCAACGGACAGCTGGTCCCACTCCTTATGCAAAGCTATCCCATAGAGCTGTGTGCCAGGATCGACAGCCTGCGTTTGGCCTTCGGCGTAGACGATCTCGCCGAGCTTGTCATGGGAGATAATCCTCCTCGGCCACGGAAAGCACTCCATTCGAATCCACACACATGCCCAGCGGGTGAGCCATGCGCTGCTCGTCATAGTCGCCTACCTGCGGGCCACCGCCCTTGCCGATGACGCGAACCTCTTTGCCCGAGGCAGCGCTGAAAACTTTCACCTGGTGACTGGTGCCCCAATCGGGTCACATAAATTTCATTGTTCTGTTCGATGATCTGTTTGGGCGCTTGAAGATCCGAAGCAGCCACAACCGGATCTCCTCCCGAAATGCCGAACGACTTCCAGTCATTCTCAATCGAATATCGCTTGATGGCACCGTTCGTGGTAACAAGCAGTTTGCCATCGGGCTCGAAGGCGATGCCGCCAAGGTTTTCAACTTTGATCGTAGCGAAAGGTGCTTTGCTGGTGCTGCGCACATCGAAGGCAACGAGTTCATTAGCAGCCGGGTTGGACAGCAGGAGCAATCCGTTATAGGCCGCGATACCGACTAACTCACGGAACGCTTCATGGACCTGAATGCCGCCCGTAACTTTAGCCAGCGGTTCCAATCCTGTTTTCGTAATGACGTAAACTTCCAGGCCGCCCGGGTCTTTTACGCCAAAGTCGCGGCTCGGATTATCGACGAAGACCGTATAGGCCACGTGATCCGGATTGCCTTGAGAGCCAATGTCACGCGCGAGGGCGATACCCCCGTTCCATCCGCGGATCTTGGTCCCCCCAATTTACTGCCATCAAGATCGACCCACATCAGGGAGTTTCCCGCCTCGGCCGAATCGGCGCCGAGAAGGACCAGCGGCTTAGTGTCTTTGGCCGGCCAGGGACTGCCTTCCGGAAGAAACAAGGCGGAAGCCGGCGCGGTATGGTCGGCCAACCAGGCCCCAGTACCATCCGCCGTGGGCCAGGGCGGACGCCCGGGCGAGTAAATTGAGTATTCCAAATGTGGCGTAATACCCTCATGGAAGATGCCACGCACCATATAAGTTCCGGAAGCAGCGGTTCCAGTCAGCGAAGAACCGTCCCAATAAATGACGTTATCCCCCGCACGAACCGGGTGATCGAAGACCAGATTTTTCACACGATTGCCATCTTTGTCCTCCACCACCAAGGTGACAAAACCGGGCTTCTCTGCTTTGGAATGAATGGGCATCCCGATCTGTTGGCCAGTGCCATCAACATCTAGAGCAAGGGCGCTCCCCTGCATGGCTAGGAGACTGATGCCGCTTATCAAAGAACATAGAGAGGCCAGGAGGAACTTTCTGTTCATGGACTTGATCAATATTACGAATACTCCAATCCAAAGAGCCGAACTACGATATATGCAACGAGAGTAGTAGCGGACCACGTCACATCGTGAGAGTCTACTGACCGACATTGCATTTCCACAACGGACGAATCGTCACCATAAGGGATGTTTCAAGGTGAATGCGAGATATATTTTCAACAGCCGTTTCGGTTTTAGAATCGCTATCTCGAATGGCGGCTACTCACGCTGTCACCAGTCACTAGTAGCCGTTAATCACGTTTTTTGGTGTGCTCAACTAGACAGGTACTCGGAAAAGCGCCTCACCTGAGCCTCACAATTGTTTTGCCATGTAAAACCCCACCTATCACGCTGGCTTCAGCTGAGGGCTCTTCTCGCTCTCGAAGCCTATGCAGGCCCTTTCACCACCGCTGGCGCTTTAGTAAGCGAAAAGGCGATTTGGAGACTCTTCACGCCGCGAATGAGTTGAGCCGATTGAACACAATTCTCGTAGTTTCCGATAGCCCCGTTTCACATCCACTGCAACAGTGATAGGCCGAGTGGCTGTCAATCCACCCAATCTAGGGCTCAATGTGTGACAGCCCTGTTGCCACCAACTGGTTTAAAAGACTTTCTTCCCGGCCTGCCTTTCAGTGACCAGTCGCTTGCGCTGAATATTCCCATTCGGCGCGCAACGCGGCAATCGGATTGACCGACGCGGCGCGACGTGCGGGCACGAAGCATGCAATCCCCGCCTGGCAGAGCAGTGATGTGATCACGGCGAAATAGGTGACCGGATCGAGCTGCGATACGCCAAACAGCATCCCGATGATTGCGCGCTACTACCGCTCCACTCAACCGAACCAGAAATCCAAAGCAGGTCAACATCATCCCCTGACGGGCCACCAGTGTGACGATGTTACCGTGCGAGGCGCCCAGTGCTTGCCTGCACTCCAATCTCGCGTGTTCTTTCGGTGACACTGCTGGAGAGCACGCCATGAATTCCGCTTGCTGCGAGCACCAACCCGACCACAGCGGATGCCTCGAACAGCATCAGCACAAGCGCCGCTGAGCCTCCGACTGCGCGACCAGATTGTCCATTATGGCTAAGAATGATCGGCTGATCTTTGACCACCGACTACACTGCATTCCGAATAGCTGGAGCAAGTACCGCAGCTTCACTGCGTGTGCGACCACCAGCGACAGTTCCTCGTCGGCCAGGAGTCACCGCACCCCACTATGGGATACTCCGGAGTCTTGATCACCTTGATCAACTCAGCGCGCGTCGATGCGTTCCGCGATGAGAGTGGAGCTGATGCATTGGACGGAAAGTTGCCGGCGCTAACTAGGAGTTCGAAGGATCGGATCTGGCCGTGGGCCGCGCTGGCACGCCGCAACGTCGGCTCCATCAGAGATGGAGTGAACAAGAAATTGGTGGCTGCCTGCATACCCGCTGTATCGGGGCCTCCTACAGTGAGGATGCTTCCCATTGACGAGAGATTAGGCAGGTATGCGATCAGGCCGTACGTGTGGTCCTGCCCGGGTGTGCCATAGAGATTGCGCTCACCCGGATGCGGGTGCATGTTGAGAAAGCCGGAGGGAATTAGCGGGTCCGTGCTGACCCTCTGGCGGAAGTTCAATTTGCGATTCAAAGATCTGAATCCACGGATCAGATTCAACTGAGCCAATCAGCACCGCGTTTCCCATCCGAAGGTCGTCCATACGCAGGTCCCGCGCGTACCGAACGATCATGCGCGTTGGATCGACTCCATCCATTCGCGCGAGATGCACGGCGAAGTCGAGATCTACGCTACTCGTGTAGCGCCGGGCTCCAACCTTCAGAATTTCCGCAGCGCTCTGGTCACCCTGGTTATTATTGTTACGATAGCTAACCGTTTATGTAGCTTGCGAGTGGCACCGGTCGCTCTGTGAACCGCTGCATGATGACCGGGGCCATCATCCGAAGGCACGACAAATGTATCGCGATCCGCCACGAAGATCTGCCGCCAAAAAACTTCTTGATGCAGCCTCCTGCGGGGACGACGTGCCGGGCTTGAGGAGGCGCGGAAACCGGGTCACAATGAACGAAAGTCCGATCGAGACGCCGAGGCATAGCGCGAGCAGCTTGCCATACCGCCGCAAAGACGTGAGTGACACGACTATGCTTTCCTCTGCTGAACGAGGGTCTCGATCGAACTCAAAAAGTTCTGACGGGATAGGTAGTGCATGATTTGGTACAGCATCATCCGTGCTGCCGAACGGAGTATTCCCCCCCGGCGCTTCTTCGGCGAAGTCCCGTGACGTGAAGGCTGGAACATATCCCCCTCGCGGGATCTCAAGGTACATCGCCTCATTCTTGCCTTCGCTCGCGTAATAATCATCGATCGGGCGGCGGATCTTCCGAGCGTGGCTTCGAATGATATTGTCTTCGTTCGAGTCATAACCTTCGGCCCTGTCAAAGACCAGGATGCCGATCTGTTGCTCGGTAATCTCATCGCTACGGCCACCAATGTACCGATCGACCGTGAAAAGCAGAAATCTTGCCAGCAGGCGCGAGCGACCAAGAGTGCCGCTAGTGGCGATGCGCCATGCAAGCTGCCATCGCGGGTCATCGGCGTGCGATTCGATCTTTACTTTACCGGTGTCGAGCAACAACTGCGTTGCAGATTCAGCCGGGGTCGCTGATGGCTCCAAGGTTTGCATGATCGATGATTGGTTTAGTTATCAAGGTAGGTCCCTTTCGTGAATGTGCTGTGAACGGGTTATTTTGTTTGGTGGAAGAGGCGTGTGGGTCGGGGTGCAGATGGTCTGTCTCCCGGTGGAGTTATCCGGGTGCAGAGCGCTCTCTATCGATGAATATTCCGCTAATAATGCACGATAAGTGCTTTGTTTGTGTTTTTTACCATGATCCATTTCCTGCCGGAAGGCTTCAGACCCCTTGCGACGCCCGCCTCACTTCGTGATGATCAGGGCAATCCCATGAGCCGAGCTGTAGGACCGTTTTCGGTCTAGCGTTGGCCGGCTTGGGAGCAAAATTTTCTTCCTGAGTCAATGAAGTGATCAAGTTCTGGCGTACCGTTGTCCATCCAAGCGGAAGCACCGGCGACATGCCGCGACGTTCACGGCATGTGTGCTCGCATGTTTCGCTCTGCCAATGCACGCGCAGACCGATCTTTCCGGTGTCTCAGGAACCATCACTGACCAGTCTGGCGCCGTGGTGCGCGGAGCCTCTGTGGCCGTAATCGACGAGGCGACTGGAGCAGAACACAAGACGCTGACGAACGGTTCGGGCTACTACACGATTCCGAGCCTGTCGCCCGGGCACTACACCATCGTGGTACAGGTCCCCAGCTTCCGGGTGTTGACCAGTAACGGTAACGTCCTGGATCCGGCGGTGGCTACAACGGCGAATCTCCAGCTGCAGTCAGGAAGCGTCAATCAGGTCGTTCAGGTGGCAGCACAGGAGACCAGTATTCAGACGGACAGCACCGTCCTCGGCCGCGTGATCACCAGCAAACAGGCGGAGCTGCTGCCATTGAGCGGTCGCAACCCGATCACCCTGGTGCTCCTAAAGGCCGGCGTGACTAGCACCAGCGGCAATGTGTCGAATTCCCAGTTCAGCACAGGATTGGGTGGCCTGAACATCAATGGTGCGCGCAAGCGGCGACTCCGTGGGCGTGGTGGATTTGGAGAACGTGCAGGAAGTGCAGGTGTTGGCATCGAATTACCCACCGGAATACGGCCGGTCTGTCGGCGGCCAACTGCGCATCATTACGCCTGGTGGTACCGAGTGTTTCCACGGCACGCTGTACGAAGACCTACAGAACCCGGTACTCAACGCCAACACCTGGGTGCGCAACCACTCCACCTCCAACTCCAATCCGGCGCTGCCGAAGAGCTGAAGTCGAACTATGTGGCTCCCTTTACTTATAACCAGTTCGGGTTTAGCGTGAACGGCCCGGCGTACATCCCGCACGTGCTTCCGAAGGACAAAGTATTTTTTCTCTACTCTGAGGCATTCGTACACTATCCCGCGACAAACACTGCACCGGTGACGGTGCCGAACCCGGCATTTCGCACAGGTGATTTTTCCTCCGTGACCACCCACCTGATCGACCCGACGAGGGGCCTGCGGCCGCTGGGCTCATTCTTTCCCAGCCAGATCGATACGAAAGCTAACGAAGGCATGTCGACCTTCCACGCTCTCCAAACCAACCTGACGCATCGCTTCGATAACGGTTTTTTGTAGCCGGCAATTACATGCACTCTCACGCGCTCGATGACGGCTCCGTCGGCGCAGGAGAGCCGGACGCTGCTGAGAATGTGGCATGCTTTCGCTGCGACCATGCCAGGAGCAACTTCGACGTCCGACATAGCGGCAATGCGAGCGTCGTGTACCATCTCCCCTTCGGCCGAGGAAGACGCATCCTCAACAAGAGCAAACTCACAGATGCCCTGGTCGGGGGATGGTCTGTAGACTCCCTGCTTTACTTCCGTAGCGGGCTCCCACTGAACGTTACAGTGAGCCGCAGCAGTACCGTTCTGCCTGACGGCAACAACGTAAACCAGAGGCCGAATCGAGTGCCAGGTGTATCGATCTACTCCAGCAACCGGGGCATCGCCTCTTGGCTCAACCCAGCAGCGTTCGCGATACCCGGCGCTGGGACCTGGGGAAATGCTGGCCGGAATATCGCAGTCGGCCCAAACTTCTGGCAAGACGACACGGCCTTGGAGAAACTGTTGTCGGTTACAGAGCATTACAAGATGATCTTTCGTGCCGAAGCGTTCAATTTGTTCAACCGTGCCCTATACGGGCAACCGAGCGCCTCCTTTGATACTGCCAGCTTCGGCCACATCACCAGCGTGATTAGCACCACAGGTTTGGTTGGGACCGGTACGCCGCGGCAGATGGAGTTTGCTCTAAGGCATAACTTCCAGATTCCATTGAGTCAGCTCACGGCGTCAGATACGTTTACAACAACCGAAAGCATTTTCACTGATAGGACACGTTGCATCTCGTCCATCATTTCAAGAAGAGCTCCCGCTTGTTTTTCACAATCGGCTCACTTCTGAGCACCAAGTACGGAGATTTTGATCAGTTAGCCGTTGATCTCAAGCGGAATCATCTCTTCGTTTCTGCCGAGGTTCACCACTTCGTCGAGATATGAGAACCTGATCATTCATTGGCGTAGTTTCGCCCTGATTACACGGTGGAGCGATGGGGGAACCGATGGGGACAGTCGGAAATACAAAGCAGTTGGGATCGATGGAGTTGAGCCCTGTCGTCTTGTAGCTTCGGTTGATCGGATTGCAGTTTGGAATGACATCGGGGAGAGCACCGAAATTGAGGCCTTTCGGCCCGAGAACGTCTCCTGTTTGTATGAGAGCGAAAGGAACACCAGTGCTGGCGAAGACGATTCCACCGACTGCCAACAGCCGGAAATTGTTTTCGTAAGGCCGTTGCCGAGACTGGGCAACTCATAAAGGACATTTGCAGAAAAGTTCTGAGTGACGTCAAAGTCGCATGCTCCCTTGCGCAGACTCTGTCGTATTAGATGAGACCCATTAAGGAGTTCTGATGGGGGAATGGAGACTGTGCGCCCGAGCCGTAGTCGGTGCATCTGTTCCAGGTGTAAGTAGCCTGCGCCGTAAGACCCTTGTAGCCCTTGATTTGGGTCAGTGGGCCGTTGTAGTGGGAGCTTCCATCAGAGAGCAATCCGAAGATTGGGCCGTTATTCGCATCCTGTGGGGCACCTCCGGTCGCAGGAAGACATAGCGGCCACTGATGATCTGGACCTGGGAAGGCGCCACCTGGTTCATCTCATCAGCCTGGAAGGGAAGATGAATGGAATGGGAACCCACGTAGCCAATCGTTGAAGAGATGTGCGCGGAAAACTGCTGTTCCACGTTGAGGTTGTAGTTAAGGGAGTAGTTTCTCTTAGGGTGTGGCTGGATATAGCGACCGATCCGGCCCGGGTTAGAAGTTGCTGCCACCGCGATCTCACTTCGGAAGCTGTTTGGAGGCAAAATTCCGATCGCGACAGAGTCCTTAGAGTATGGAGAGGAGATGGCTGCATACGTGGCGTATAGATAAGGCCTCGGAAGCATGTGATAGATTCCAAACCCTGCACGGACGGCCGTCTTGCCGTTGCCGAATGGATCGAAGAAAATCCGATTCGGGGTTCGAAGTTGTGGGTCGTCGGATTGGTTTGAAAGAATTGGCTGGCTGGCACCGTACCTCCCGGAAGTTGCGCTGACAACAGTTGGACAGGGTCCCGTCCCTGGCGCGGCGGTGAGCGTGTTGATCAGCCCGAGACAGCCTCTACGGTCCCGTCGGAATAGTAAGCATCTCGTATCGTTTTCCGAGGTTTAATTTCAGATTCTTGTTGAATCGCCAGTCATCCTGGATATATCCCGCGAAGAGATCGTCAACCGGTTCCACCGGAGACGAAGTGCCCGACGGAAGATAATAGCAGCGTAGGGATGATTAGTGAGAAAGTTCAGCAAAGCCGATCTGGCGGGTCCAAAAGGGGAGCTGGGAAATGGTGCGAATGTGACGCTGCCGTTCTGGGATTTTCCGCTTAGACCATCCTGGAGTCGCTCGTACGCAAAGCCTATCTTCAAGGAGTGCTTGCCGCGAACCAACGCGAGATCGTCATAAAACTGATACGAATTCTGCCGAGCCGTTGCCTGCCTCTGACTGTTCAATCCACCGGTCGAAGAGATGCCGCTGACATTTCGACGGGAGGGGGGGTACCGAGGGCAAGCTCATCCCGGAGAGAGAGGCTCCGATCGGCAACCTGTGAAGGCGCCTACTCTTCCCGCAGAACCTCCAGTGGCTTCCGACCCAGAATGCGGTGACTTGCCAACCAGCCCGTCGCCACAGTCAAAGCGGCCGTTCCCAACAGCGCCTCTACCGTCCACACCCATTGAAAGTGATACGCCACCGTAAGCCGCGTCAGCAACACACGCGCAATAATGTTCGCGAAGCCAATCCCCACCACGCCAGCAACCAGCCCCAGCACAGCAAACTCAATAGAAAAAACCGTAGCGATCCGCCGCCGTGTAGCTCCCAGCGTCTTCAGCACCACGACCTCCCGAATCCGGCGATACCGAGTCCCCGCAATCGAACTCGCCAGAATGATCAACCCGGCAAAGATCGAAAACGCCGCCAGAAACTGAATTACATACGTAATCTGAATCACCACCGCCCGCACCGTCTCCAGCGCCTGCGCCACATTGATCACCGTCACCGTCGGATAAGCCGCATACAACGCCCGCTGCAGCTCCCCCACATGCGCCGGGTCCACATGCACGCCCCCATACCAGACAACGGGCAGCCCTGCCAGAGCAGCCTGCGGCAGAATAAACTCCGCCCGCGAGTAAGCATGCTGTCCGTCCGCCTTCGTCAGCGCCACCACCGTAGCCGCGATCTGCGTATCCTGCGCGGCAAATGAGATGCGCGACCCAACATGAACTCCCAGCCGCGGAGCCAGCCGCTGCTCGATCGCAACCACGGGCCCCTTCTCATCCGCCGTCCACCACTTCCCTTCCACGACCTTGGTGCCCGGAGGCGCAGTCGCCGACCACGTCAGACTAATCGACCGCAGCATCCGCCTTGGAAAATTCTTCAGCTTCGCCTCGTTCGCCGGCACTCCATTGATATCGATCACACGCGATGAAACCACTGGCAGCATCTCAGGCTCGGCCGTAATACTATGCTGCCCCTTCAGCAGCGTTCGTATTCCGCCGATCTCGCTGTTCGTAATATCGATCAGAAACACATTCGGCAAATTGGGCGCAGCCGAGATGTGCAACTCCGACACGACAGCCTTCTGCACCAGATAGACCGTCATAATCTGCATCACGCCCATACCCAGCGCCGCCAGTAGAGCAGCCGAAGGATTCCCGGGACGATAGAGATTCGCCAGCCCATGACGAACCGACGACGGCAGGTGCAGCCGAGTCTTCGACAAAAAAAATCGAAGCCCCGCCAGCAGCGCGGCAGACGCGCCAAGCAGCACTCCCAGCACACCAACCAGGCCCAACGAGAAGACCTGCCCCACCACCACCGAATCGCTCAACGTCGTAGCAATCGCCGCCAGCCCCGCAAGGATCAACACCGCCGCGCCGATCTGCGCCAGATTCTTCGTAATCTTGCGCCAGATGCCCGCCACAAACGGATCTTCGCTATCATCCACCGCTCGACGCAGAATCAAAATCGGTCGCACGCCGCGAATATCCAGCAGCGGCGGCAGCGTAAACAGCAGCGTCGTCAGAATCCCCACGGCAAGCCCTGTGAAGACGGTGGTCGGCTGGACATGCAGTTCCGTGTCGACATGGATCAGCTTCGCCAGCAGATAAGGAAAGCTCAGCTGCACTCCAACCCCAAGCGCAACGCCGAGCAAACCTCCGGCCGCTCCCAGCAGCAGCGTCTGCAACAGATAAATCTTGATCACTTGCCTGGACCGCGCTCCCAGCGACTTCATGATCGCGATCGTATCCAGCCGCTGCTGCAGATGCGCCCGCATCGCCATCGCAACGCCAATCGCGCCCAGCACCAGCGCCACCAGGCTCATCAGCGATAGCAGACTCGTCGCACGATCCAGCCCCTGCGTCAGCGCCGGATTTGTCTCGCGATAATCAATAATTTGTGCCTCTGGCAGGAGCTTTTCCAGCCGCGCCTTCAAATCCGCAACCGCTTTATCAGAGATCGTGGCGCCACTCCGCGGCTTCGGCACCTTGAACAGATACCGCTGCCCCGCGCGGCTCCCCGGCGCCAGCAACCCGCTCGCCTCCAGCCCCGCGCGCGAAATCAACACCCGCGGCCCCGCCGCAAAGGTACTCGACAACCTGTCCGGCTCATTCACCACCACCGAAGCGATACGAAACAGCTGCGTGCCAATCTTCAACTGATCGCCAACTTTGAGATTCAGCCGAACCAGAAGATCGTCCGCAGCCACCACCGTCTCAGGCGTCAACACCGTCTTCAACGGCGCCGCCGGAGCTAGCTCCACCTCGCCGTAAAACGGATACATCGCCGGATCGACCCCCTTCAGCGACACCAGCAGCGGGTCCAGCGTCTTCGCAGCAGAGGCCATCGACAGCAACTCAGTAACCGGAGTGATCTCCACCCCGCTCGCCGCAATGTCGTCCACAGCTTTTTGCTGTTCCGGCGTCGGCTGCTGAAACATCCGCGCCGAAAGATCGGCAGCCATGATGCTCCGCGCACGGTTCAGCAGCGCGGTCCGGAACGAAGCAGAAAAACCCCGCACACCGGTCAGCGCCGCAACGCCAATCGCGACCGAAAGAATGACGAAGAAAAACTTCCCTCGCGACGAATGCATCTCGCGCGCGGCGATCTTCGCAGCGGAACGATAGCTCAGCGATGCCATCAGCCCTCCGTCAACGCAGCTTCACGCGGCGCCGCAGCCGGGTTGGGATTCATCTCGTCCGCAATGATCAACCCGTCCCGCAGAATAATGCGCCGGTTCGCATACCCCGCCAGCACCGGATCATGCGTCACCAGCACCAGCGTCGTGCCCTCCGTGCGATTCAGGTTCAGCAGCAGCTCCAGCACATGCGCGCCGTTGGTCGAATCCAGATTCCCTGTAGGCTCATCGGCAAGAACAATCGGTGGACGCAGAATAAACGCCCGCGCCAGCGCCACCCTCTGCTGCTCGCCGCCGGAGAGTTGCACGGGATAGTGGTCCATGCGGTCGCCCAGCCCAACACTGCGCAACAGTTCGCGCGCGCGACTCAACCCGCTCTCGCGCGGGTCGGCATTCAGCTCATGCGGCAGCAGAACATTCTCGAGCGCGGTCAGCGTCGGAATCAGTTGATAGGATTGAAAGACAAACCCGATCGCCTTGCCACGCACCTGCGCCAACTTGTCCTCCGGCAGATAGCTGATCTCTGTGCCGTTCAGCCGGACACTGCCTGCGCTCGGCGTGTCCAGCCCGGCCAGCAATCCCAGCAACGTCGACTTGCCGCTGCCGCTCGCCCCCATCACCGCAGCAAACTGTCCCCGCGGAATCGTCAAGTCCAGACCCTTGAGAATATCGACGGTGCGGGCGCCGTTGCGTATCGACTTGCGAAGACCTTTTATCAGGATCATGGGCGACGGTGTATTCAACTTCAGCTTCTCCTTCTTCCAGAGCGGCTCCGTTTTGGTAACGTGGTAGATATGCTCAGAACGGCATCAATAGCTATTCTAGCGGTCTTGGCGCTTTCCCTCCTTGGCTGCCGCACCGACAACACAACAAAGGAGACCGAACAGCCCGACTCCGGCAAATCGGTTCCCGCAGCCGAAGCCCCTCTTTCCGCTCCAAATCCCCCGGCAAGAACAATCAACCATAAGCGGCCCCTGATCGTCTGCTTCGGTGACAGCCTCACCGCCGGCCTCGGCACCGAGCCCGGTAAAAGCTACCCCGACTATCTCCAGACCGATCTCGATGCCAAAGGCTATCACTACCGCGTCGTCAACGAGGGAGTCAGCGGCAACACCACCAAGGACGGCGTCGAGCGAGTCGACAGCATCGTCACCATGAAGCCGGCCATAGTCGTAGTAGAGTTCGGCGGCAACGACGGTCTCCGCGGTTTCCGTATTGAAGATTCGCGCGCGAATCTCGACCAGATCATCGGCAAACTCAAAGCCGGAGGAGCCAGAATCGTGCTCGGCGGCATTACCCTTCCTCCCAACTACGGCCCCGACTACATCAAGCAGTTCAACGAGACTTACGTCCTGCTGGCAAAAAAATACAACGCGCCCCTGCTACCCTTTCTCCTCCAGGGCGTCTACGGCATCGACGGTTTGATGCAGGCCGACAACATCCACGCCACCTCCGAGGGCAACAAGATCGTCGCAAAAAACGTCCTCCCCCTCATCGTCCCTATGCTCAAGAAATAGCCACGTGGCGTTTGGCTGTTCCTCCTCCGACCAATCACCTGGGTCTCCCTTCCAGCGCGCGCTGGGGATGGGTGGGACACAAGCATCGACCACCCCAGACGAGACTCCTACCGTTAGTCCTTCTATTCAGTTTGCGTCGCCCTGTTTTTCTTTTTTGGCATTATTAGCCCGAAAATCGTATGTCAAGTCTCAAATACTTAGATTGCTGAAACGGAAGGAACTTGACTGGTTAGCCGACCCGCTCTACTCAGATATTACCCATCCGTGCCACCACCAGCCGCAATTGCCTCCAAGATCACGAGACGCCCCCCCGCATCCAACCTTCCTTTCCGGAGGCGTGCATCCGTCTCCAGTCCTACGAGCCAACTACGACCAGACCCCATCCAGCCCTCATCCTCTTCCATGGGGTCGGCGGCAACGTGGACCATTGGCTCCAATATCTGGCCCCCGGCATCAACCGCCTTGGCATCGCCCTCTATGCCGTTCATTACTTCGAGCGAACTAGAACCCAGCGTGCACCCTGCTCTCATCCAGGACGGTATCCACGTTCCGCTCTGGCTCGCCACCGCCACCGACGCCCTAGCACACGTCGCCGCGCTGCCCCGTGTCGATCCCCGCCGCATCGCCTTGGTCGAGATCTCGCTCGGCGCCTTCATCTCCCTCGCGCTTGCTACTGAGGCGAAGCCCATCCGGACTGTTATCGACATCTCGGGCGGCCTCGCCGAACCCTGGTTCACCCGCGCCACCTCCACCTTTCCCCACACCCTCATCCTCCACGGCGAAGCCGACACTACGGTGCCGGTCACCACGCTCTCAAACTAGACGACCTACTGATGCGCCTGGAGGTCCGTCACCAGATCTTCCCCAACGAGGGCCGCTGGTTCTCCCCAGCCGCGAACCTCCGCATCCTCGCCACCATCTCCACCTTCCTAAGCACCCACCTGCCGGATTCCCATTTCGGAAATCTCTCATGCGACCATTGCGGGACCGGTTCTCTGTATGCGGTTGCCGATCAAACTCATAGTCCCATCACAAACGGCTTGGCGAACTGTGCCGGGATCAGCCTTGTTTCGCAATATGCACCCGAGGAAGTGGGCTCTTGAACAGGCCCTTCGATCCAATTAGAAAACGTCCACGTCTTCGCGTTTGAGGGTCAGCAACTGCTGTGCGCGAACTTCTTCTTCCGCGACGCAATCGAAGCAAGCACTACAGCTTCTGGGCAACACGGTCTTACCTTTCGGGGCCCGCCTCAAACTGGGCCCTCGCTTCTAAAACACAGTGTTTGTTGAGTTTCGCCTTACTGCTACTACTGCTCTTGACACTGGTCCCTTCCCCAGCCTAGTTAATGATCGTTGCTCACTATCGAGTTATGGCTTTCAGCAACTTAGGTCCACTATCGATCAAATGGAAATTGCACGGACGTTGCAGCGAGATAGGAACTGCGACTCGTACAAAACGGCAGGCTAATCAAATTTTGGAGGCATGTCATGCAATATAGACTCTGGCAGATTTACAGTGTTATCGCGTTCTCGATCGCTCTCATCTTCTCAAATTCACCGGCTCGGGCTCAAAGCAGCTTCGGCCAAATATCAGGTACAGTTGTGGACTCCACAGGCGCCGCCATTCCGGGGGCCAACGTCACAATTACGTCGACGAATACGCGGGCCGCGCGTACGGTAACTTCGGATGAGGTCGGCAACTACATCGCCACCAATCTTCCGATTGACTCCTATTCGATTTCGGTTTCGAAGCCCGGTTTTCGTACAGCACAGCAGGCCGGCGCCACCATCACCGCCGATGCGAAGGTCACCTCGAATTTCACACTTCAGCCGGGCCAGGCGACAGAGGTTGTTCAGGTAGAAGCCGGAGCTATCGAGTCGCTCAACACTACATCGGGAGAACTTGCTCGAGTCATTGACTCGAAGCAGGTCGACAACCTGGCACTCAATGGCCGCAATTACACTCAACTGCTCACGCTTGTTCCTGGAGCCGTGGTCACCAATCCCGACATTTTCTCGGTGACAACGTCGCTGGCTTCGACTAACCAGACTATCAACGGCAACCGCTCGGATACGGGCAACCTGACGGTAGACGGGGCGTACAACCAGGTCGCTGGATCCAACGGCTCACTGATGAACAACGTCGGCCCCGACTTCATCCAGGAGGTCAAGATTGATACCTCCAACGCCTCCGCAGAGTACGGTCGTACCTCGGGTCCATCCTTCAACATTGTCACCAAGTCCGGCACGAACGCTTTTCACGGCGGGGCTTTTGAATTTCTTCGCAATAACTACCTCGACGCCACGAACTATATTGCAAGACAGAAGACTCAACTGATATTCAATGACTTCGGCTTTTTTGTCGGTGGCCCCATCATCAAAGACAAGGTATTTTTCTTTGTAGGGGAAGAGTGGAAGCGTCTTCGCCAGCAGGCAACGGCCACCACCTTTACCGTGCCAACCACTGCGATGCTCAACGGAAACTTCTCGGCTGTTTGCACCGCCTCCGGCGCCAGCTTCAACGGCAGCGGGGTGTGCTCTTCTACCGCCGGCCAGCTTTACTTTCCCGGCACCGCAACACCTATCCCGAACAACAACATTGCTTCGCTGATCACGCCGGACGGGCGCGCCATCGCCAATGTTTACAAGACAATCACAGCCGGGGGTCTCAGTTTCCGCGACGGTGGTCTTCCAAGCAACAATTTGACTTTGGCTCCGAGCAATCCGTTGAATTTTCACCAGGACCTGATTCGGTTTGACTGGGTAATCAATTCGCGGCATTCGCTTTATGGACGTTGGATCCATGACCAGAATACTCTTCTCGATCCATATGGCACCTTCTCCAACGCGGGGATTCTGAATACAACGCCAACGATTCGTAACCGTCCTGGCCAGAGCTATCTGCTTTCTTACACCTGGGCGATTAGCTCCAATCTGATTAATCAAGCCCAGGTAAATACAAGTTGGGCCGCGCAGCGCATCCCACCGACGGGCGACCTTTGGAAGCGTGAGACCTATGGCTTCCAGTTCGCCAAGATCTATCCGAATGCGGGCACGTACCCCAACGGCATTCCGCAGGTCAATATCACCAACTATGCCGGAATGCAGGGACCGAACTTCGCCCTGCTCTCCCCCTCAACCGATATTCAGATGGCCGATAACATTACATGGATCAAAGGCGATCACACGTTCAAGGCCGGCGTTGTCGTCATCCGCGATCGTGTCGATCAGAACGGCCGCGCCAACTACACCGGGACTGCGAACTTCCAACCCGCAGCGAGCACTTGCAGAACTGCAACCGCGAACACGACGTGCTACTCGCTCGCAGACGCATTCCTCGGCAACTTCAACAGCTACTCCGAGGCTAGTGCAGATCCAATGGGTCACTTCCGTTTCACCCAGCCTGAGGCCTTTGTTCAAGACTCATGGAGGGCCACTCGCAAGCTCAGCCTCGAGTTGGGAGTGCGCTGGCAGGGTATCTTCCCCTGGTATACGCAGGGCAACAACATCTCGAACTTCGATCCTAGGGTCTATGCGGCATCCACGCCAGTGACCCTTCTGCCCAATGGCAGAATCGACACTACCAAGGGCGGCAATCCCTATGCAGGCCTGGTGCGCGCCGGTAATGGGGTTCCCGCGGATCAGCAGAGTCGCGTACCCAACGTCAACACGGCGCTGTTCCCACTGATTCCTGCCGGGGCGCCCCGTGGCTTCTACAACATGCATGGCGCCTTCGGGCCGCGTCTGGGTTTTGCTTACTCTGTGAATGAAAAGACCGTCATCCGTGGAGGCGCTGGCCTTTTTTACTACCGCGCTCAGGGCAACCTCATCTTCAGCCAGCTCAATATCGCACCGTTCTTATCCAATACCAACCTGGATTTCGGCAACCTTGCTACTCTGAACAGCATCCCCGCTGCCGCAACCACGCAGGGAGGCATCAACGCGATCGATCCTCTGTCGCACAATCCCTACACCTATCAGTACAGCCTTGGCGTTCAGCGCCAGATCACCCGAACTGTCCTGCTGGAGGTCAACTATGTAGGTAACGTGGCACACCGCCAGTTAGCGACGCCTAACGTCAACTTCCCCAGTCTGCCGGTGGTGGCGGCAAACAGGACGGCCGGCATTACGAATACCAACTACTCCAACCCCTACAAGGGCTTTACGTCGATAGGCATGAACCGCTTCGACTCCAACTACAACTACAACTCGTTGCAGGTCTTTGCGTCGAAGCGTGCGGGCGTTGTCACCAGCACCCTTGCCTATACGTGGTCGAAGGCTCTGGGTGACTCCAACGGCAACAACCAGACGCTAGAGAACTGGAGCAACCTCAATTACAACTACGGTTATCTCGTGAACGACCGGCGACATGCTTTCGTCGCCACCTTCGTCATTCAGGGACCGGACTTCAGGGGGAGCAACTTCGTCGTGCGTCAAGCTGTTGGAGGATGGCAGTTGAGCGGCGTGGCCCGTCTCCAGAGCGGCGCATTCTTCAATGTGCAGGCGAACTCTGCTCTGGGTGTTGGCAACGTTCGACCCAGTTACATTGCGGGCGCGAAGATCGTCGCAAATAATCACGCCGGAATCAACGGCTATGTTTGCGGCCCTGCGGCCACTGGTTGCCCAAATCCCTTCACCGTTCCCACAGGTGCGAACTATGGCAACGCCCCTTATGGTGCGGTTCGCGGGCCGGGTCTGGCGCAGACGGATGCGACTCTGTCGAAGTATTTCCCGATCGGGGAACGAGTCCGCCTCAAGTTTCAGGCCGATGCTTTCAACATCCTCAACCGAACAAATTTCAACGGGCTCAATCTGACGACTACAAACAGTAACTTCGGAACGATCTCCTCCGCCTTCCCGGCGCGACAATTGCAGTTGGGACTGAAGGCGTTATTCTAAACAAAGAGGCGTCAACAACGGAAGAGGAGCAGCCTCAAGCTGCTCCTCTTTCCTTTAAACTTTGCGCAGGCTTACTCGGACTTGCCGACGCTTCGTTCCGTATAGACTTTTTGAAAGAGCGTAAACGCGAGCTTCTTCTTGCCGTCTTCCGATATCAGGCCCTTACGGTTGAAGCCATCTTGCAGTTTGGGGATATTGCGAGTAGGAGAGCGAAAGTCCATCAGAACCCACGGGACGAGTCCGCGCACCTGCGGAATTTTTTTGATCATGATGAACTGATGCTCGTAGACGTTGACCTGCTGCTCTTCGGTCCACCGCTCATCCTTGCCGCCATGTACGCCCTGCTTTGCCTCCGCGCCGAACTCCGAGATGAGAATCGGCTTCTGAGGCAGCTTCCATTGGATATTATCGGCATCTTCGGGACGCAGTTCGTACCACCCGATGTATTCGTTCTGTCCGACCACATCCAGAGCGTCG
The DNA here is from genome assembly GCA_025462755.1 of Edaphobacter sp. Taxonomy (GTDB): domain Bacteria; phylum Acidobacteriota; class Terriglobia; order Terriglobales; family Acidobacteriaceae; genus Edaphobacter. The sequence goes on along the minus strand of JAOAPF010000465.1, from coordinate 4,272 downwards.
GCAAAAGGGTCATCCTGAACCATCTCGGTCCCTTTGAGATGCGGCCCGATCAATGCCGACGTGATAGGACGAGTCGGATCAAGCCTGCGAGCCTCATTGGCTAAGTCGGTGAGGAACTTCGTGCGAACGGGATTGTTCGGTGTCTCGTTGGAGACGGACCATAGAATCACAGAGGCCTTGTTTCGATCGCGACGAATCATCTCGTTGAGCATATAAGTCGCCTTGGCATAGACCTCAGGCTTCTCGAAGGAGATATGTTGCCAGAGCGGAATCTCTGACCAGACCATGATCCCCTCGCGGTCAGCCGCGCGCTCCATACGTTCATCATGGGGATAGTGCGCCAGCCGCACAAAATTAGCGTTCAGATCCTTGAGGAATCCGAAGATATTCTTAACGTCCTCATCAGTACAAGCGCGGCCTGTACGATATGGAGCTTCAGCGTGCATGTTGGCGCCCTGCAGGAAGATCGGCTTACCGTTGAGAAGAATCTTCGTGCCCTCCACGCGAATGTCGCGAAAGCCGATCTCGTCGTTGAGCCTATCTTCACCAGATGCCAGTTCGACCGCGTATAACTTCGGGTTTTCGTGAGACCAAAGCTCCAGGTGCTTCGCCTTGACTTCAAAAGATGCACGACCGTTGCCGTCGGTCTTAAGCGCAGCATCAACTCCCGCCTCGGGTACACGCAAGGTGACGGTAGTGCCGGTCGTCGCGCCTTCCACATGAATATAGCCGGCAAGCGTATCGGCCTCCGCTGCCGAAAACGTAGTTCCATGCTTGAGATGAACGTCGTAGTCGTCGATGAATTTTGTCGGCAGCGTAACAAGAGAGACGTCGCGAGTTAGGCCGCCGTAATTGAACCAGTCGATTCCGACCGAGGGAATGCCGTCGATGTCGCGGGTTGAGTCCACAGCGATGACGACGAAGTTGTCGCCCGGCTTCAGCACAGCTGTCACCTCGCAATCGAAGGGAGTAAACCCGCCCTCGTGATCGCAGATGCGCTTTTGGTTGACCCAGATAAAAGACTTGTAGTTGGCTGCGCCTATATGCAGAAACGTACGTGTATTTGGCTGAGGTGTGTAGTTGAAGTCGCGCTGATACCAGACGACGCCTTCGTAACGGAACAGAGTAGGGTCCTGCGTATTCCAGTCGACGGGGACCTTTAGAGTGGGTGCAGTAGCGAAGTCATACTCTTCGTTGTGCGGACCATCCTTGATGTTTGGGCGGGTATTCAGAGCATATCCGTTGTCGCGGATCTTGCCAGAGGACGTGTAGAGACCTTTTGCGGGCGGCTGATCGACTAGATAATGCCAGTCGCCGTTTAGAGATGTGACTGCACGGTGATCGACTCCTGCAAGCAGGGTCTTGAGAGGCTGTTGGGCAAGCCCGACGGAGGCGAAAGCCCAGCAGACAAAGAGAAGAGACGCGCTCAAACTGCGTACGCGTTCGAGCAGGACAATTGAAAAACAGTTCATAACCATACACTCTCGATTTGGATCGGAAACACTACGGTCGAGCGCCCGCGGCCGAACAAAAATCTTATCAAACATACCCTGTTCGCGTGCCACGTGTGGGTATAAGGATTCAGGCGAGACGATTCGGTGAGGTGAATGTGTCAATAGATAAGTTTCAAGGAAAATTGAATCTGACGTGAGTTTCCCGCAGTTTTGCTGATGACACCGAAACCGGCACCTTCAAGCGTGTTCGCAGGAAGCCCCATGGTCACGATATTGAAGATGTTGAAGAACTCCGCGCGAAATTGTACGCTGACGAGTTCGGTTCCGCTCTTTCGCTTGCCGAAGGGCGTGTCCTTAATGAAGGCAAAGTCGTAGTTGTAGAAAGCAGGGCCGCGAAATGTGTTCCTGCCCAGCGTGCCAAAGCGACCTTTGTTAGGGCCCGTCCCGTCGGAGAGATTGATTGGGATGGAAAAGTAAGAGGCATTATTCGCGCCCATTCCGAAGTAGTCTTCCCGAATCTTTCTCGCCGTAGAAAGGTGGGGTTTTCCGATCTGGTCGGGACGATCGGCACCGTTGGAACCAGCGCCTGTCTGCTGGACCCCGGAGTAAACGGTAAATGGTGAGCCGCTGGTGATCGTCGAGATGCCCATGATCTGCCAGCCGGCCTTCACCTTGGGATAGACACTGCGGAGAACGTCCCAGTCTTCGAGATGAAGATCCTGCACGGCGCTCAACGTAAATGCGTGTCCAACATCGAAGGTCGATGGACCCTTTTCAGGATGAGTGTTGAAGGGATCCTGCGGATAGGCTTGCGCCACCGCGCCGGTTGCTCCCAGGCCACCGGAGACCGAACTTGTATCGTCGATGGACTTGGCCCAGGTGTAGCTCGCCTGGAGGTTCGGTCCGCCATGACCAACGTTTCCCGAGAGTGAGGTTTGGAGCGCGTGATAGCTGGAGTGAGAAGAGGCAGTGATGACACTCTCGAGACCAAAGCCACCAATGGGAACGCCCGAAGAATCGAACCTCGTATACCGGGCAAATTCAGGACCTGCCCCGGGATAGGCATTCGGAAAACTTGTGCGGGGTAGCTTTACACCAGCCGTTCCAACATAGTTCACGTCAGCCGTCAGAGTTCCGAAGGCCCTCTCCAAACCAGCCGTCCAGGTATAGAGGGTGCCGTTGCCGAAGGAGCGATCAATTCCGCTAAGGCCAAGAGGACTCACCGCATGACTTGGCGTCAGCGCCGCAACGTCATTCTGATAGCGATCAACATCCATGACCGTATTGGGCGCAACATCCTTGGTATTGCCGCTGGCAAAGATATTTACACCAGCCGGTGTGTACGTGGCCGGCAATTGCGCCGGCGTTATCTGGAAGCCAAACGGAACAGGAGCACCCTTGGCCGCCACCAATCTGGGATAGACGGCAAAAGGTGTGGATCCGGTGAGAAAGTTGTCCTGCCAGATGTTTGGTGGAATGACAGTAACCCCACCTCCTGCATGAAACTGCAACAGCTTTGTGGCGCGCCAAGTCAGCTGTGCCCGGGGCCCCCAGCCGTTGAGGTTGAGCTTATATCCAGGCTGAGGGTTCACCAGGTACTGCTGCACATTGCCTGTGTTCAAGAAGCCGGATGTGCGTTTCGCTCGTTCTGTGATCGGTGTATAGATCTCCCAGCGGACGCCATAGTCGAGAACGAAACGGTCGTTCAGTTTCCAGCTGTCCTGCGCATAGATAGCTCCGGCGTTGCGATTGATTGCGGCCGGTCCGATGTGTTCTCCGTTGGAGAAATAGCTAGGCGCAACCGCCACCGTATAGACAAAGGGACTTCCCGAGAGCAGTCCCGTCAATGTATCAGGCAATGGGTCGCCGACGTGGATGTCGTGAGTTCCGCTCAGCGACGGAATGTTGGCTCTCGCGTAGGCTGTGCCGCCGCCGAAGTCATATTCTCCGTTTGGGCTGGTCCCAAAGTAAGTGGTATCCCTGTTGAGGCGAACTTCGCCACCAAACTTCCAGGTATGAGGTCCCGCTGCAATAGTGAAGTTTTGCTGAACCTGAAATAAGTTGCCATACGCAGTCATCACCGATCCTGCAGCGGAGTTAAAGGCTTCGAATAGTCCGTCGCTGAACTTCAAAGCGGGATCTGTCCGGTTCGGCGTCGGGAAAGAGGGTGTGCTTCGTGTGACACTCAGCGATGAAACCATGGAGACTTTGGGCGAGGCGGTGCGGGCAAAGTTGAAGACCAGGTTTCTCTGCCGGTCTATATATTGGACTCCAAACGAGGGATCAATGGCAGTTTGGTCAGGATTGGTCGTGGGACCGGTTAGATTGTTGAAATTGAAACGCACAAAGAAATGGTTCTTGTTGGAGAAGTCGTGATCCAGCCGAACGGAGAACTGGTTCGCATTGGTGACCACCTTGGACGAAGTCGCATAGGTATGCACTCCATAGGATCCGGTCGGCAAGTTGGGTAGCGGATACCGTGCCAGAACTTTGGCGATTCCGGGGTCCACCGGCACGATCAACGTGTCGCCAGGATAGGCGGTCGTGTCTATTCCCTGACGTTCCTCTGCCGTGGGGACAGGAAAGACCTGAGTGGTGCCAAGCACCTGGCGAAAACCTTGATACTGTCCGAAGTAAAACGTCTTTCCCCGGCCGTCGTACACATGAGGAATCAGGACGGGGCCGCCATTGGTAAACCCGAACTCGTTGCGGCGAAAGGGAGGAATCCGTTCGGGATGTTCAGCCGTGGCATGGTCAAAGTAGTTGCGCGCATCCAAGGCCGAATTTCTGACAAACTCAAAGATCGACCCATGAAACC
>JAOAPF010000426.1 GCA_025462755.1 Edaphobacter sp. | reverse complement strand
TGAGGCGCTTGACGTTGTGCTGGTCGAAGACGGCGGGCATGGGTTCGATGGATTCGAGGTAGGGACGGATCTGTTCGAGTTGGTCGCGGTCGAGGACCTGGGCGGTTTTTGCGGCGTCGTAGAGATTGCCGCCGAAGATGTCCCAGCCGGTGAAGACGATGTCGTTGAGGTCGGCGATAGGGGCGAAATCCTTGATGAGCGGGCTGCGATTTTCGGTGCGCTTGCCGAGGCGGATGTGGCCCATTTGGGAGAGAGAGCCGATGGGCTTGGCGAGGCCGCGGCGGACTGCTTCTACGCCGGCGATAAGTGTGGTGGCGACGGCTCCCATGCCGGGAATCATGACGCCTAATTTTCCAGTTGCAGGCTTGATGCTGGCCGCGGCTTGCGTTGCGGCTCCGGGTGTGGACATGCTTGGCGGTACCCTTCTCTATTGCGATTTTTTCCGTTAGGCGGAAGATTTAAGTATCGCGCAGCGAGAGTGGGGGTGCAAACGAACATAGTGTTTATGCAGGCTTTAGCGATAACGCGATGTACCACGCAGTTACTGCAGAAGCAGAAGACCGGATGAATGGTCGTGAGCTTTACAAATGGACCTGCACGCCCACCCTATAAGCGGTAGTCCGGAACGCGGGGCGCGCTACTTTTCGTCCTCCTTACTATTCTTGTCCGGAGACTTGTCGTCGTCCGGCTTACCCTCCTTAATTGGCGGCACTACTGTATCCGGCTTCAGTGGAGGCTGCCGCTTATGCCAATCCGTCGCCTGCTGGTACGCATACGCCAGCGCGAGCACTTTGCCCTCGCTGAAGTGCGGTCCCGCGATCATGAGCCCGATCGGCATACCGTTAGAGGTGAATCCGCAGGGGACAGAGATCGCCGGGATGCCGTAGGCGTCGAATGGCGAAGTGTTGGTGCAGCCACCGCCGGGCGCGAACCAATCGTAGACCTTGTTGTCGCTCCCGCCTGGTTCGCCGGAGGGATTGGCCTTTGCTTCCCGGGCGAGAGAGTCGTTGATCTTGGCCGGATTCTGGCGAGTGGTGGGGACGACGACCAGGTCGAAGCCGTTGAAGTGGGAGTCGATGAGGCGGCGCGTGGTGGCGAGGAGCTGGTGGTCGCGTGCGGCGTCGGCTGCGGTGGCGGGCTTGGTTCCGGCGGGCGGGTTATCGATCCGCGCGAAACGGGCGCGGTCGAGTGGCATGTAGTTGAGGCCGTACTTCTGGATGAGATCGTGATGATAGAAATCGGTGTCTCCGACACCATTTCCGGGGAGGCCATCCCAGAGCGGTGCGCTGGAGGCAACACCAGCGGTGAGGCCGATGAGGACTTCGAGCGCGGCTTTGACGGCCTTCTCGATCTCGGGCTCGACGTGATCGTAGAAGCTGGCGGGAGTGCCCAGGCAGAAGCTCTTTACCGATTGATGCATCTCCTTGACGTAGTCTACCGGGGTGCTGGGGACGCTGAAGATGTCGAGCGGGTCGTAGCCGGCCATCTGGCCGAGCATGAGAGCGCAGTCTTCGACGGTGCGCGCCATGGGACCGCAATGATCCACCGAGGCGCGGCAGGGGATGATGCCGCGAATGGAGACCAGACCGGCGGTTGGCTTGAGTCCGACGGTCCCGCACCATGCCGAGGGGCAGCGGATGCTGCCGCCAGTATCGGTTCCCAGCGCGCCGTACACGAGGTCCGCGGACAGCGCCGACGCCGAGCCTGATGACGATCCGCCGGTTACGTGATCCAAGGCCCAGGGGTTTCGCGCGGGGCCGAAATAAGAGATGTCACCTGTGCATCCGAGAGCAAACTCATGAAGATTCAGCTTGCCCATAATGATCGCGCCGCTCTTCTTCAGGCGCACCACTATGTCGGCATCCTCGGTTGGCACGCGGTCTTTGAACATCGGACTTGCCGCAGTCGTACGCGTCCCCGCGGTGTCGATGTTGTCCTTCAGCCCGATGGGGATTCCATGCAGCGGTCCGCGAAACTTCCCCGCCTTCTGTTCGGCGTCGAGCACCTCGGCCTGCGCGAGCGCCTCCTTGCCCATCACCGTGATGTAACAATTCACCTTTGGGTTGTATACGTTGATCCGGTCGAGCAACGCCTTGACCAACTGCGTCGAAGTCACCGTCCGCGCATGAACCATCTCCGAGACTTCGGTAAGGCTCAAGGAAGCCAGCTTGTCGCTCTCCACAGGAATCGCCGGCGCATCGGCCATCGCCGATTTACTCATGGCCGGCCACGCAGCCGCAAATGTCTCTGCCAACAACGCCGTCCCAATCATCCCGTTGAATCTACGCCGCGTCAGCTTCATCATCGATTCCTCGTTTTCCAAGTTATGAAGAAACAGCACCGCCAGAGGGGCTCGAGCGTTCGTCAGCACCGGCGAAGAGCTAGTCTCCGGCCTCCCAGGTAAGCGAACGTCGGCCCTGCGGCTTCCTTCCGGCTACAAAAAATAAAGGATTTTGCCGGATCATATCATCCCCTCCTGGAATGGAGAACAAGTTTGATGGTCAGCTCAGCGAAATGAATGCTGGCTTTTTCGGCTTGAAAGATGAAGGCGAACCAGAGGATGCCGGCGAGGAGTGGTTCGCAGCCGCAGAGCTGAGCTTCGGAGCCATGGTGCTAGCGGACGCATCGCAAGTGTCCCAAACTGCTTCTCTATTCTCGCGCGTCAAGGATTCGTCGATAAGCCAAGCAGAGCAGTCTCGAAAGGAAGATCAGCCATGAGCGTGTCAATCTCTAACTCCAGCTTGACTCAACCGGCGCCGCCAACCCCCTCTCCAACGAAGGCGCAGCCGTTGGAAGTATCGCAGCATCTTACAAAGGCACCCGGCGATAGCGTGAAATTATCGCAGGCGGCGCAGGTCCACCTGTACAAGCAGCGGGGCCAGAGTCCGTCTCAGATCGCGGCAAACCTTGGCATATCGGCTGCGACGGTGGATGGTTATTTGGGCATCGCTGTGCCGAAAGCCCCTGCGGCTCCTCCGGCTGCGGAGACGCCCAGCGCACCCTCTTCTGAACCCACGGCTGCACCTGCAGCGGCTCCGGGGCAGCCGGCGCCCGTGGCGGGCAAGTAGCAGGTAGCGGTGCTGCTAATTCTCCGAAGGCATCGCGACCTGATCGACGACGAGAATGTCAACGAGAGCTAGTGGATTTAAGCGTCAGCCCTAGCTGCTTCTCCACTGCTTCTTCAACGTCAATCCGTACGACTCCGGTTGGGCATCCGTAACGGCTGGAGTCGTGCCGTTCGACGGGGGATTCAACTCGAATACGAAGGCGAAATCAAATTTTCCGAAGGGCCTGCTTCTGTCCCCGACTACTTCCCCGGCCCCACCAGCCGCAGCAGAAAAAACACCACCACCCCAGCAAAAAACACCAGCGCCATTCTCATCCCAGGCTCCCGGTTCACCTCGGGCACCAGGTCCGTCGCCGCCACATAGATTGTCACACCAGCCGAAAGCGGCAACCCCAGCCGCACCCAACTCGGCTCAACATTGATCACCATCACCCCAAGCAGCGTCATCGCCCCCAGAAACAACGCCGAGTTCAGCGCCATCGCCGAACCTCGCCCACCCGCGAGCATCACGCTCGCCATCGTAAAACCCTCGGGAAGCTTATGCAGAAACACCGCAAAGAACAGAACCCATCCCAGCCAGTGCGACACCACAAACCCCGACCCAATCGCCACCCCATCGAAGAAAGTATGCATCGCCAATCCGAACAAAACCGAGTAGCTCTTTCTCGCCGAAAGAAATTCATGAGGATGCGTCTCTTCGCCAAAGTGAAAGTGCGGCACCAGAGTATGCTCCAGCAGATGCACCCCACAGTACCCCGCCAGAATCAGCAGCGGAGTCCACTGCGGATTCAAATGCAAGCCCTCCGGGATCATCTCCAGCACTGCCGCGGCCAGCATGAATCCCGCGCCCAGCGCAACAAAATAGCGCAATGCCCTCGCCGAAGGCGACCGCCGCACCAGCAGGAACCCACCCAGAAAATCCGCCAGCCCAGCCACCAGCCCCAGCGTCAGACTCAACCAAAGCGCGGACACAGCTAGTCGTTCGGGCGAAGGTTCGAACCATCGCCCTTGGTCATTTGAGAATTGGTCGTTTGAATATCCACCAATTCAAAAATAAAAACCGCACCGCGCCACAAACCATTCGCTTCAATCTTCATGGTCTAACGATTCTATCTGTCTTCGGTTTGCCCGTCTCCGGCCACTGTGACTCACGTGACAGCACAAACACCACGCCCAACCCGCACAGCAGCACCAATCCCTCCAGCCGCTCCGACAATCTGTGCAACCGCTCAAAATCCACCCGCCCCGCATCCTCCAGCGATGCCGCTTCCACATTGCCGCCGGCCAACGCCCGATCCACCTCCATCGCCGGCAGTATCCGGAACTGCGAATAAGCCGTCACCATCAGCATCACCGCCGTCAGCACAAGCTGCCGCGCGAACCCAATCCGCGCCGGCACCTCAGCCCACAGCCACAACCACCCCGTCGCGAGACAGAAAACTGCACCCCCAATCAACCCAATCCAGTGCAGCATCCGCAACGTCCCACCCACCACAATTCCCGCCTCATGCGCGCTCGGCAAACTGCCGAACGCCACCGGAGCCACCACAAAAGCGAAGAACGCCAACCCACCAACCCACGCCACCATCGCATACAACCGCACGGCCCGCAAAAAAGTCTGCATCCTAAACGAATTCCCTCCCAATCAGCCGTCGAATCCGCTCCTTCATCGGAGGATGCGTCGAAAACAGGCTCGCAATCCCTCCGCTCCCCAGCAGTGGGGCCACTATAAACAAATGCGCCGTCGAAGGCGAAGCCTGCATCGGAATCCTCTTCGAATAAGCGTCGAGCTTCTGCAGCGCCCGAGCCAGCGCATACGGATTCCCCGTCGTTGCCGCACCCGTCGCGTCCGCCTCATACTCTCTCGTCCGTGAGATCGCCAGTTGAATCAAAGCAGCCGCAATCGGCGCCAAAATGATCATCAGCAGTCCGCTAAACCCACCGCCTCCTCGATCGCGATCGCGCCCACCGCCACCTCCGCCAAACAGGGCAGCCCAATACCCCATACGCGCCACCATCGTGATCGCCCCAGCCAGCGTAGCCGCAATCGAACTCGTCAGAATATCCCGATTCTTCACATGCCCCAGCTCATGCGCCAGCACGCCCTCCAACTCCTCATCATCCAGCAGCTGCAGAATCCCACGCGTCACCGCCACCGAAGCATGTTGCG
>JAOAPF010000421.1 GCA_025462755.1 Edaphobacter sp. | reverse complement strand
CCGGTGCGGCGAAAGATGTGCATCTCGGCCTGGTGGGCAAAGGGGTGACCTTCGATACTGGCGGCATTTCGATCAAGCCTGCCGATGGCATGGAGAAGATGAAGTACGACATGGCGGGCGCGGGAGCGATGATCGGTGCGATGCGGGCCATCGCGGAGCTGAAGCCAAAGGTGAAGGTGATCGGGGTGGTGTGCTCGGCGGAGAATATGCCGGATGGGAAGGCGTTCAAGCCGGGGGATGTGGTGACGGCGATGTCGGGCAAGACGATTGAGGTGGTGAATACGGATGCCGAGGGCAGGCTGGTGCTGGCCGATGGGTTGCACTATGCGAAGACGCTGGGATGTACGCATCTGATTAATGCCGCGACGCTGACCGGGGCTTGTGTTGTAGCGCTGGGGATTTTGAATGCTGGGTTGTTTACCAACGATGAGACGACCTGGGAGAAGTTTCAGGCGGCTACGAAGATTTCGGGGGAGAAGTTCTGGCGGCTTCCCTGCACCGATGATTACAAAGACCAGATCAAGAGCCAGATTGCGGACATGATGAATACGGGCAAGAATCGCTGGGGTGGGGCGATCTCGGCGGCGATGTTCTTGAAGGAGTTTGTGGGGGAGACTCCCTGGGTGCATCTGGATATCGCTGGGTGCGCCTGGAACGATGAGGGTAAGCCGTGGATTGCGAATGGGCCTAGTGGGATTGCGGTGCGGTCGATTTTGGAGTGGGTGCGGAGTTACTCGGCTTAAGAGCTGATGTCCTGCCGGACGGGCCCACTGCGCCAGGCCACCCCACAAACGAAGACCTGTTTGCGGGGACCCCGGTTCCGGCGGTCACTTCGTGACGCGTGTACCGGTCTCGACGGGGTAATTGCATGGGGCTCGCGTTGCTCGGCGGGAGAATAATCCCGGCCATCGGCCGGGCCTTTGCTGTCTATTTCGACTTGACAAGTTAAAAAGGCGTGCGAACGCCCGCACTCCGCGCAGGAGGCCCGTCCGGCAGGACATGGTTTCCTGCTACAGATTTTGTTCCTGATTTAGTTACATAACAGGTGGGGCTTCGATGCCGAGGTAGCCTAGCGCGCGGGTCATCTCGCGTTGGGCTACGGCTGCGGTGGCGAGGAGGAGGGCTTTGCGGGTGGGGTCGGTTTCGTTTAGGACGTGGTGGCGGTGGTAGAAGTTGTTGAACTGCTGCGCTAGCTGGAAGGCGTATTTGGCCAGGTAGGCTGGCTCGGCGGTGGCGATGGATTGCTCGATGAGAAGAGTGAGTTTGGAGGCCAGGAGCCAGGTCTCCCAGAGGCTGCTTCCCTCTTCGCTGTCGAGGAGGTTCCGCAAGTCGAGCGTGGCGATGGCGGCGAGGGATTCGGCTTCGGTGGTGTTGGCCTTGCGGAAGATGTTGGCGGCGCGGACGATGGCGTACTGAACGTAGGGGCCGGTCTCGCCTTCGAAGCTGAGGGCGTCCTTGAAGTCGAAGGCGATGACGGTGTTGCGGGTGAAGCGGAGCATGAAGTAACGGAGGGCGCCTACGGCGATTTGGGTTGCGATGGTGAGGCGTTCGGCGGCTTCTATTTCCGGGTGGCGGGTGTCTACTTCGGATTTGGCGGCGGCGATGAGACGGTCGAGGAGGTCGTCGGCCTTTACGCCGAAGCCCTTGCGGCCGCTGACTTCGATGTAGGATTTGCCGCGGTCTTCGTCGCTGAGGGTGTAGCCGAGTTCGATGGCGCAGCGCGGGGTAAGGGCGACCATCTCGTAGCTGAAGTGAGTGTAGTTGTCGGCGGCCGCGGTGTAGCCCATGCCGCGGAGGGCGGCGATGACGTTGTTCTGCGGATCGTTCTGGCGCGAGTCGATGACGTTGTAGATGTGGTCGGCGTGGCCGAAGAAGGGGTGCGGGGTTTCGCCGTGGACGGTGGAGATCCAGCAGGTGTGATTGGCGCGAGAAGGAGATTGAACGGAAGGAAGCGGCTCCGAGGTGCGCGGCGGAGTTTCCGCGAATGGATACTCGTAAAACTTTTTGTAACCGAAGTCCTTGCCGGGGAGGAGGCCGAACTTCCAGAGGTGATAGGCGATGTCTTTGCCGACGTAGGTGACGGTGCCGTTGGAGCGGACGATGATCTTGGCGTCTTCGTCGGGGCCGTCTCCTTGTCCGGCTCCCTGCCCGACGTCGGAGCCGGCGCGGCGCATGACCCAGCAGCCTTTGTTCTTGCCTTCGGTCTCCTGGTAGAGGACGCCGCGCTCGATCATAAGAGTGCGGGCTGCGTCCCAGAAGTGGAGGGAGAGAATTTCGCTTTCGCGGGGGAGGAAGTCGTACTCGATGCTGAGGCGCTGCATGGTTTCGAGATGGCGGCGGAGGACGGCGGTGGAGATGAGGTCGGCGATCTCGGCGGTCTCGTTATTGCCGGCTTCGAGTGCGTGGAGGGTGTCTAGGCGGATTTGTTTGCGGGCGGCTGTCTGTTCTGAGTCGGCTGTGTACCACTGGGAGACTCGGGCGTAGAGATCCCAGCAGTAGAAGTCGATGCGCTGGTTGGTCTCGAGGAGTTCGGTGAGGAGCTCGCGGATGGAGGCGAGATTTTTTCGTTCGAGGTGGACGAGGCCTACGACTACATCTGCGACTTGGACGCCGGTGTTGTCGATGTAGTTTTGTACGCCTACTTCGTAGCCGCGTTTGTAGTTGTCGGGGCGGAGGAGGCGCTGGAAGGTGTCGCCGAGGATGGCGTTGCGAAGGTGGCCGATGTGGGCGGCTTTGTTGGGGTTGATGCTGGTGTGTTCGACGAGGCGGAAGCCGGGGCCGCCGATGTCGGCGTGCTGGTCGGCGGCGATGCGGCGGACGGCGGCGGTGCGGTCGAGGCGGATGTTGAGGTAGCCGGCTCCTGCGACTTCGACGCTGGTGACGCCCTCTAGTTCGGGCAGCGCGGCGGTTAGTTCGGCTGCGAGTTCGGTTGCGATGGCGCGGGGAGCTTTGCGGAGGCGCTTGGCTAGTTCGAAGGCTACGGGAAGGGCGAGTTCGCCGAGGGCGATGCTGGGAGGCTGCTCGACTACGAGGTTTGTTAGCGTGATGTCGTACTTCGCTAGGAGGATGGCCTGGATGCGGGCCAACAGGGACTGCTGGATTGTGCGATACATGCTTTGGAGTTCACCGCTTGGAAAAGGTCTGGAGCTGGATTCAGTCTACTAGAGGAGCGGGTTGACGGAGCGGGCCGTGACTAGCCAGGACGCGCGCATTCGGCATCTCAACGAGAGCGAACGGAAGAAATGACGAAGATTTTTCGAGGCAAGGCGAATCGGCGTAGACCTCGCTGCCGGTTCGAGATTGAAAGACTCTAGTTGATGGCCAATGGAGGTGTACATGGCTAGCTCGACGACGCAGAGCATCCGAACACGCAGAGAAGCGGTTGTGCGGGCGCATATTAAAGCAGAGGCGGTCGACCATGACGTCGCCTCGGTGGTGGCATCATTCCGGCATCCCCGGTATGAAGTGCCCGCGCTTGCGGCGGTTGCAGATGGCGCGAAAGCTGTTGAGGGAGTGGTGGGTCACTTGTTGTCGGCTTTTCCGGATTTCTATCTGCATCAGACTGCGCTCTATCACTCCGATGACGCGGTGATTGTCGAGGCCCGATTCGGCGGGACGCACAAGGGTGTGTGGTCGGGGATTCAGCCGACGGGAAATGCGATGGAAGTTGAGAGTGTCTTGATCTTCCTGTTTGAGGGCGACGACCTGGTTTGCGAGAAGATGTACTTCGATCAGGCTACTATTCAGCTGCAGTTAGGTGCGCTTTCCTGAAGCGGATCGTTTTACGGCAATGATTGTCGCGGCAATGCCGTCGGCTTGGCTAGGGCATTTCGGTGGGGAGTTCTTCGATTTCCACGAATAGCGGCCTGTGATTGTGAATGCGGATGCGGTGCGTGAGGAAGATGATTCCGCCCGCGCCGGTGACCGAGATGAGCATCCAGGCGTGAATGGCGAGACCGAAGACGGCGGCTTGCGACATCGATGCACCGTGGGCGACGAGCGAGGTTTTGACTGCGAGTTCGAAGGGTCCGATCGCTCCGGGGGAGCTGGGGATCAGGTAGGAGAGATTCGCAAAGGAGACTGCAAGCCAAGGGGCGATTCGATCTACAGGCAGGCCGAGAAGAAAGATCGCCGAGGCGAAGATCATACCTTCGCAGGTCCAGATGATGGCGGTTTGGAGGAGAAGAAGCAGCGAGCCGGTAACGCCGAGACGGCCGGTGGCGTCGAGGGCGAGGGTGATCCAATGCTCTAGTTTTGCGAGTTTTGGGTTTACGGGTAAGCGGGTGAAGAGGCGTCGTATCGGCGCCTGGAGGCTGCGTGCGGCGACGAGAAGGACGAGCAGGCCGATGGCGGAGATCGCGAGGGAGATATTTGCGATGAGGCGCAGATGCGGCGTGGCTACACGGCCTACGGTGGTGACGAACATCAGGACGAGGACGAAGATGTCGAGGAGCTTTTCGAGGATGACGGTGCTGAGGATGATGGAGGGCGAGGCGCCGAGGTCGCCCGCGTAGGTGAAGATGCGCATGACGTCACCGATGCGGAGGGGCAGGATGTTGTTGGCGGCCAGCGAGGTCATGAGGACGCGGGCACAGACGAGGAAGTGATCGCGTAGGGAGCGTTGCGCGCGAGGCATCATCTGGCTCCAGCGGACGCAGCGCAGGGTGTAGCTGGCGAGGGTGAAGCCGAGGACTCCGATGATCCATGCGGGATGTACGGCGCGCAGAGCGAGGATCTGGTTGAAGGAGATTCCGCGGAAGGTGTACCAGAGGAAGAAGCCGCTGATCAGCAGGCCGGGAATGGTCTTCAGCAGGTTGCGATTGCTTGTGGTTGCGACGCTCATGCGAGCACCCGGCCCGGGAAGGAAGGATGGGTCGTGGCTGCGCTATGGTGAGGTTGGAGCGGAAGACGATGCGGCATGCAGTTTTGATTGTATCGTCCCTTTCTGCGGTTGGATGGCGATGGGTTGGCCACGGAAAAGCGTGCGGTTCTTGTAGACGTTGAAGTTTGCTCGCCATCTAAGTTTGTATAAGCTGTTTTGTCGCGATGTCTCGGTGAGGCAGCTTTTCGCGTTGCGAACAGGGTTGGCTGTGTGACGTAGGAGACAATGTAAGATCGGCACTCTAGTGCAGTAACTATTTTGCGGCGGGAGTGAAAGGCATTTGCCTACAGTTTTAACATCACCCGTTTCGGAGCGGCTGCAACGCGACGAGTACCGGAGGGAGCGAGGCTTCGCGGCTGGGCTGGTGACTGCGCTGACGTTTCTTGCCCTGCTGGTGCATGGTTACCACCCGTATGCCGAAGACGGCGGTGTCTATCTGCCGGAGATTAAGCGGCTGCTCGATCCGGGATTGTATCCGCATGGGGCTGAGTTTGTGGTGGGGCATCTGCGGTTCTCGCTGTTTGCGCCAATGATGGCGGGGCTGGTGCGCGAGTCGAATCTCAGTCTGGAGATGGTGCTGGTGCTGGTGCACCTGGCGACGTTCTGGACTACGTTATTTGCGGCGTGGCTGCTGGCCGCGCGGTGCTTTGCGTCGCGGGAGGCGAGGGGCGGAGCGGTGGCGCTGCTGGCGGTGTGGATGACGCTGCCGATTGCCGGGACGTCGTTGATGTTGATGGATCCTTATGTGACGGCGCGGAGTTTGTCGACTCCGTGTTTGCTGTTGGCATTGGCGGGCGCGCTGAGATTTCTGCTGCCTTCGGTTGAGATGGAGGGAGACGGCAGGCGCGACCAATGGCGAGGGTTGGCGCTGTGCTGCGCGGGGCTGGCGGGGGCGGGAGTGATGCATCCTCTTATGGCGGCGTATGGGCTTGAGGCTGTGGTGCTGTTGGGGGCGGTGCTGTCGCGTAGCCGGAGAGTGCGGGTGTGGGGCACGGTGGGTCTGGCTTTGGCCGCGGTGGTGATGGCGGCTGGGCTGCAACTGTTTGCTCCGCCGGAGAGCGACGCGTATCAGAGAGTGGTGATGACTCGGGATTACTGGTTTTTGAGTCAGTGGCAATGGTATGAGTTGATTGGGCTGGTTGCTCCGCTGGTGATTCTGTCGGTTGTTGCGATGGGACAGCGAAGAGAGGGGGATGCGGCGCGAGTGGGGCTGGCGCGCATGGCAGTGATAGCTGGAGTTACGGCGATGGTGGTGGCTTTGCTGTTTGCGCACGCGGGAGTGGCGACGCATCTGGTGGCGAGGATGCAACCGTTGCGTATCTTTCAGATGGTGTATGTGGTGATGACTCTTGTGGTGGGGGCCTGGCTCGGGAGCCGCGTGTTGCAGCGGAGGCCGATGCGGTGGGTCTTGGCGCTTGCGGTGTTGTCGGGGGTGATGGTGATGGTGGAACGGAGGACGTTTCCCGCTTCGAAGCACCTGGAACTGCCGTATGGGCTGACAGGACGTAATTCAGCGGATCGGGGAAATGCTTATCAGCGGGCATTTGCGTGGATCGGAAGGAATACTCCGAGGGAGGCGTTCTTTGCGATGGATGCGCACTACATTACGAAGCCGGAGGAGGACGCGCAGAGCTTTCGTGCGATTGCGGGGCGAAGCGTGTTGCCGGACTTCTCGAAAGATGGTGGCGTGGTGACGAACAAGCCGGAGCTTGCGACGGAATGGTTGGAGGGACAGGTGGCGCAGGCGGGGCTGGACACAGAGCCGGATGCGCGGCGGATTGCTGTCTTGAGACCGCTGGGTGTGGATTGGGTGGTGCTGGAGCGGCGGGCGGTGACGGGGTTCGCTTGTCCTTATGCGAATGAGGTGGTGAAGGTTTGCCGCCTGCCCTAAAGAAGATGCTGAAAAAGTGTCTCGCGAAATAAAAAGCGGCCCTCAGCGGCTAAGCCGCGTTGCGAACAGAGTGCTTTCGGCACGGCTTGAGGCCGTGCCCTTAAGCAAACGGACTTTTTTATCAGGCTCTGATACCAACGGGCAGGCGGGTTCGTGTCAGTTCCCTGTTGGCTTTGCGCTGGCTGTGACGGGGGCGGTGGTGAGGACAACCGATTCCTGATCCTTGTTCTCCATCTTGGAGTAGAAGTTGCGGAAGCCGGCGTATTCCGACGGGGGGAAGATAATACCGCCGAGGACGTAGTTGCGGCGGACGGTGAAGCTGGTTGGCGTGGACTCGGTGGTGAGGTCGTAGAGGGCGGCTTTCTGATACACGGTCTTCTCGGCGGTGGGGAGCGATTCCACTTTGAGCGTGGCTGGAAAGTTGATGCGAACGGCGTCCTGAATCGCTCGGCCGTATTCAAAATAGATGGGAATTTCGCGTTTCTCGTGGGGGAAGGCGGGCTTGGAATTGGTTTCAAAGATATCGCCGGGAATCACGAGGCGTTTTCCCGTGGAGGTGCCGAGCCCTCCTTTGACATCCAATTTGACGACGAGCGGTTGCTCATACTCCTCGAGCTTGCTGATGGAAGCGACCTTGATCTCGATTCCGGGAGGCATGAGTTGCTCGAGGCTGGTACGGATCTCGCGCTCGAGACTTGCGGCGTCGCCCTGCAGTGCGCGTTGCCTCCAGTGGAGACCGGGAAAGCCGGTGTAGGTCATCGTGATGCTACCGGAGAGGGCGCCCTGCTGGTCCAATTTGAGATTGGCGACTCGCTGGGTTCGGGCGAAGGAGTAAGGCTCCGCCGGAGTGCCGAAGAAATCGGTGCCTTTGTCGGTCTGACGAATCCCTGCAACGAGGGTGTGGGTCCAATTGAGATGCTGATAGGGACAATAGCGTGAGCCGGGATCGAAGTACTGATCTTTTCCGTCGATGTTGACGATGGCGATGAGGTCGTCGAGCTGCGAGGCGCTAAGGAAGCCCTGCAGAAACAGGCTGCGCTGACGGCTGGTGACAGCGCCGATGTACGCCTTCATACCGGCGGCCCTGACCATGGCGGCGAAGAGCTGGGTGAGTTGATCGTCGGTGCCGCGCTTACGGGTCCAGATGTCGTCGGTAGACTGGACCTCCTTGAAGCCTTGCGCCTTCTCCTCCTCGGTGGAATGCTGCCGGGTGAACCTTGTATTTTCGAGCTGCATAACGGCTGCGTAGATTTTGCGGAGCTTCTGGTCTGGAGTGTCGGTGGGGGCGGTGATGCCGTTGACCGCTGCCTTTACAATCGGCCCGGGCCCGATGAACTTGTCCCAGGTCTTCGACTGGTATTTTCCTTCATTCTTCCAAAACTCTTCCGAGGTTCGATAGGCGGAGTAATAGAAGAGGACGCGATAGGTGAAGCTGTTGATCGGAGGCATGAAGTCTTCCTCGGGAGCAGGAGGAATGTCATGCACATTCAGCTCGAGAATAGATTGTCCGTCGGTGCCGGGAAGGCGGGACTCTGTGACTGATGTGCCGGCCGGCAGGATCGGCATCCAGGCGATCGTGTTGCTGGCCGCCCCGCGCGAAGTCGTGACAGTCATGTTGCCACCCAGGTCGATGTGCTTCCAGAGATAGTGGCCTTTGCGGGTCCACAGATTGGACTGAATGTACCAATCGGGAGACTGCAGCCATCTGTCGTCGTATTGCAGGCGGTAGCGGTATTCAATGATGCTGCCGACTTCGACGTCGGGCATGGTGAAGACCTTGGCCATCACTTTGATGCCCTGAGTCTTCTGGACCAGCTTTTCGTACGGCTTTCCGG
>JAOAPF010000385.1 GCA_025462755.1 Edaphobacter sp. | reverse complement strand
GCCATGACGCAGAGGCTTGCACCCGGCGATTGACGAAGCACTTGATAGGTGCTGACGGCGGGAAGGACCTCGGTGTCCTGAAGAGAGATGTAGAGATTGTTGCCGGCATCGAGGACGAGGCCATTGGGATTAGGCGTCGGAGACACAGCAGAGCCGCAGGTGCCAGCGACGGTAGTAAGAGAGGCGACGCCGGACGCGCCGTTGGCAAGCATGCGAACACAGTTGTGTTTGCTGTCCGCGATGTAGAGGTTGTTGGAGCTGTCGACGGCGAGGCCGGTGGGTTGATAAAGACCCTGGGTGGGCGTGGGAGAGGGAATCGAGGCCGTGGAACACGTATCACCCTGGCCGGAGACGGCGAGACCGACAACTGTGCTCATCGAGCCTGAGGGATCAATCTTGCGGACACAGTTGTTCTGCGTGTCCGAGATGTACTGATTCCCTTGCGAGTCGAAGACAATATAGGAGGGCGAGTTGAGATTGACCGTCGTTGCGGATCCGAAGTCCCCATTGAACCCCGGCGTGATGGTGCCGGCGTAGCGGGTACCGCTCTGCAACAGAGTCAAAGCCTGGGAGTATGCGAAGGTGGGGGCCAGCGTGGAGGCTACAAATGAGACGAGATTGAAGAGGACTCGAACTCCGGCAAGACGATTGACGCGCATGGGTGAAACTCCTAGGTAGATGTGCTGCAAAGTGAATCAGGTCGGAGGTGCTGACTTAGTTCGTGAAACAGAAAGATTTCTTGGAGGTCATAGCCTCCGCAGGGTTGGGTGATATCCCCTCTCATGCAAAGCGAGTACCAAAGAGGCACGGGTCGCAGATTGATTGCGACCATCCACAAATTGTTGGCGACATAGAGAGAAGTATCCGGCAGGAAAGCTCTAAAACAATGAAATTGAAGGGACTTTGGAATACAGGTGGTTACTGCCTTTGGAGTAATGGCGTGTACCCAGCCGGAAGGAGGAGAGAAAACTTTTTCTCTTTCGGGGGCGGGAAGGGGGAACCCGGAAAAACTTTTCTTCGTCGCCCGCGATCGAGCGTCTCAACAGACACCCGCTCTTTCGTGCCGTGAAATGGACTAAGCTTAAAAGGGGACGGATTCTTGCCATGATGGAACGTCGGCAGATTGTTGGGCTGTGGCAACAGGGCGGCGGTACCGCCGTGCTGGTAACTCTTGTGCGGGCGGAAGGGTCGAGTTACAGGCGTCCGGGAGCTCGTTTGCTATTGGGGCATCGAGGGGAGTATGCCGGGACCATCAGTGGCGGCTGTCTCGAGACCGAGGTTGTCCGGAAGGCGGCGTGGCTGGTGCGCGATGGCGCTATGGTGGAGCGCTACTCGACAATGTTCGACGACACCGCGGAGATTCCGTTTGGGCTGGGCTGTGGTGGAGTGGTCGATCTGCTGCTGGAGCGCGGGGATACTCCTGAGTGCCGAGCGCTGATCGGGGCGATGGAGGGGGCGCTCGCCGGGGAGGATGTGACGGTGTTGACCTGGTTGCCGCGTAAGGACAGAAAGTTGGCGCGTGCAGTGCTTTCGGCTGATGGGGACTTCCTCTTCGCCAGTAGCGGATTGACTGAGCCTGAACTGGTGGATGCGAGGGCGGGTGTGCTGCGGCGCGGTTGGGTCGAGACAATGCCGGAAGGAATATTCGTCGAAAGGATTGCCGCTCCTCAACGGCTTTTTGTTCTGGGCGCGGGAGATGATGCAAAGCCGCTGGTGAGCATGGGCGCTCTGCTGGGATGGAGCGTAACCGTGATGGACGGGCGGGCGCAGTTGGCTCGCGCGGAACGGTTTGCCGATGCCGAGCGCGTGGTGGCGATTCCCTCTGTTTCCACCGATGTGTTGGGGATTCGGCCGGAGGATGCTGTGGTGTTGATGACCCACAGTTACGAGCAGGACCGGGAGCTGCTGGCGGCGGTGTTGCCGTTGCGGCCCAAGTACCTGGGACTGCTGGGAGCTCGCCATCGGAGTGCGTTGCTGGTGAGCGAGGTTGCGGTGAAGCTGGGGCGAACGATCGCCTCGTGCTGTGAGCAGATCTACGCTCCGGTGGGGCTTGACCTGGGTGGAGATGGGCCGGAGGCGATTGCACTGGCGGTGATCGCAGAGGCGCAGGCGTGTTGCATGGGGAAACTGGGAGCTTCGCGGAGACTATCAGCCGAGGATGTCGAGAGGCATGTGCGAGAAGGCGGGGCGTCGCGGTATCTTCAGTCGCAGTGTGCGCTGGATATCGCCTGATGAGCATTGCTGCGGTAGTTTTGGCGGCAGGCGCTTCTACGCGGCTGGGTGAGCCGAAGCAATTGGCGACGCTTGGTGGGGAGACTTTGCTGGAGAGAGCGGTGCGGGTCGCGCGTGAGGCCGGGTGTTTGCCTGTGGTGGTTGTGGTGGGGGCTGAATATGGGCATGTGCTGGGGAATAGCGTGCTTGGCGACACTGTAACGGTGATCAACGATAAGTGGGAGGAGGGAATGGCGTCCTCGATCCGGCTTGGTGTGCGGGCGTTGGAGTTCGCCGCCGGAGATGCGGAGGGTGTGTTGCTGATGACCTGCGATCAGCCGGCTGTGACGGCGAAGCATCTGGGCCGGTTGATGACGAGGGCCGAGGTGAAGGCTTCACGCTATGCGGGCAGGAATGGGGTTCCTGCTTTCTTTCCGAAGAAGTACTTCGATCGGTTGATGGAGTTGGAAGGAGATGCGGGGGCGCGGGAGCTATTGGCAGACGCTCGATACGAGGAGTTGGAGAATGGGGAATTGGACGTGGATACGGTGGAAGATTTGAAGCGGGCGCGGGAGCTGTTTGGTTAGCCTCCGGCTTTGTGGTCTCCCCGGTTTTTCCGAATCACGATTTCCACAGATTTATTTTAAAAGGTTGGCGCATTTTTCTCACCACAAATAACCGCGCCAATTCACCACGATTTACCACGCATTTACCACGTTGTTTCCATCCAAAAACCACGTTTTTGCACCGCAATTTCGCAAAACCGCCCTTAAAAACCACCCTCAAAAAAAATTAACCTAAAGAGAGGAGAAATTCCTCGAGAAGGTTCGCAGCTACAGCGGCGCGATATTTCGCAGTGCTGCGGATATCGTCGATCGGGCGGACTTCGGTGAGGATGGTGGCGCGGGCGGCGGCGATGCTCTCTGGCGTAATGGTTTTGCCGGTTAAGGATTTCTCTGTGGCCGTCAGGCGGGCAGGGTATTCGCGCACACTGGCGGCGCCGATGCGTATATCTTCGATGCGTCCCTTGTTCACGCGGGCGAGGACTGCGATGGCTACTTTGGAGATGGCTTGTGCGTTGCGTGTGCCTACTTTGCGGATGTAGGTTTTGTAACCCTTGTAGTTACGTGAAATTGTGATGCTGTGCAGGAGCTCGTCGGGTTCGAGAGCGGTTTCCTTGTATGCGAGATGGAAGTCGCGGTAGGGCAGGGTACGGGGGCCCCGAGTGGAGATGAGAGTAAGCTCGGCGTCGTAGGCGAGGAGGGCCGGTGGCGAGTCTGCGGCAGGGGAAGCGTTGACAATGTTGCCTCCGAGGGTGCCGCGGTTCTGATTGGCGATCGAGCCGGTCCAACTGGCTGCCTGGGCGAGGATGGAGAATTCGGCTGCGATGACGCGGTGTTGGCGGATATCAGTGAAGGTAGTCCCGGCGCCGATGATGATGGCGTCGGGGGTGACTTCGATGAAGCGGAGCTCCTCGAGATTCCAGAGAGAGATGAGTTTTTTGCCTTGGAGACGGCCTGCGCCGAGGGCGACCATCAATTCAGTGCCACCGGCGATGGGGGTGTAGTGATCAGGTGAGTCGGCGAGGATCTGCAGGACTGCGTCGAGGGAGTTGGGGGCGATCAGGTCGTAGTGTGCGATGTTGGAGCGCATTATTCGGCGACTCCGGTCAAAGCGGCCGCCTGGACGGCGTTGAAGATGCGGATGTAGCCGGTGCAGCGGCAGAGATTTCCGTTGAGGCCCTCCTGAATTTGTAACAGTGTTGGTTGCGGATGTTTGTCGAGGAGGTGATGGGTGGCGAGGATCATGCCGGGGGTGCAGATGCCGCACTGGGCTCCGCCCTCTTCGAGGAAGCACTGCTGGATGGGATGAAGTTTTTCGTCAGTGACGAGGCCTTCGATAGTGGTGATCTCGGCGCCTTTGGCTTGCAGGACGGGGACGAGGCAGGAGTTGACCAGGTCGCCGTTGATCAGGACCGCGCAGGCTCCGCACTCGCCTTCGCCGCATCCCTCTTTGGCTCCGGTGAGGTGCAGATCCTCGCGGAGGACGTCGAGAAGGCGTTTCATCGGTGGGACTTCGATGGTTTTTTCGCGGCCATTGACGGTGAGTTGGATGGTGGTCATCGGCGTACTTCCGGGAGATTGTTGACTGGAAAAGGAAAGCGGTCGCGCTCTTGCGCGATTACCCACCCTTTGCGATGAGACCGCAAAGGATGGGACACCCAGAGTATCGGCCCGCGGAGTGTAGGCAGGATCGTCATACGGTGGCCTCGCTGAAGATCGGGCCGGCGATGTCAGGATTCAGGGATTCGGTGCCGGAGGCATGTACGTGAGTCATGCGCTCGAAGATGTCTTCGGGCAGGAGGGGGATCTCGGTGAAGACGATGTTGGTGGCGTGTTCGAGGGCGTTGAGGATGGCGGGGGCGGGGCCGTCCATGGGAAGTTCGCCGATGCCTTTGGCTCCGCCCGGTCCGTGCGGCGAAGGGACCTCTTCGAAGCTGACGTGGATGGGTGGGATGTCGGCGCTGGTTGGCATGATGTAGTTGGTCAGCTGGTTGTTGGCCAGGTGGCCGTTTTGCCAGAGGCACTTCTCGTAGAGGGCGTAGCCGATGCCTTGCGCGACGCCGCCTTCGATCTGGCCGGCGGCGAGGATGGGGTGGAGGACTTTTCCGACTTCCTGCAGGGTATGGAAGTTGGTGACGGTGGCGGTGTAGGTTGTGGTGTCGACTGCAACTTCGGCGACGTAGACGGCCCAGGCGTAGGCGGGGTAGGCTTCGCCGCTGTAGGTCTCGTCGTCCCAGAAGATATTCTCTGGGGACTCATAGCGGGCTTCGGACCTGAGCGCGCCGTGCCGGGCGAGATAGTCGAGGGCAGCGCGGCGGAATTCTTCGGGAGTGTAGTTTGGAGAAGCGCCAGAGGAAACAGCAGATCCCTCTGCTTCGCTGCGGGATGACAAAAAAGGTGCGCTACGGGATGACAAAAAAGGTGCAAGCGTGGCGCAGAGGGATTGTGCGGCGCGTTCTACCAGTTTGCCGACGATCATGGCGGTGCGGCTGGCGACGGTAGGGCCGGAATTGGGGACGTAACTCGTGTCGGGCTGGGCGATGAGGATCTGGTCGTAAGGCAGGTTGAGGGTTTCGGCGGCGACCTGGCAGAGGATGGTGTTGGTGCCCTGGCCGAACTCGGTGGAGGAGACGAGGATGCGAGGCTGGCCTTCGGGGGTGAGTTCGATGGCGACGACGGAGTTGAGGCGGCGTTCGCCGGAGCCGGTGAACCCTGCTCCGTGGAAGAAGCTGGCGAAGCCAATGCCGCGCTTTATGGTGCTGGCCGGGTTTTCGCGGTCGAACTGCTCTCGTTTGGCGTGGTAGTTGGACTCTTCCAAAGCTCGCGTCAGGAGATGCTGCATGTCGACTGGGTCGCGGAGGAGCTGGCCGGTGCCGGTCCGGTCGCCGGTGGAGAGGAAATTGCGGCGGCGGAGTTCTTCGGGGGTAAGGCTGACGACCTTGGCAATCTTGTCCATGTGGCGTTCAAGTGCGAAGATGCTTTGCGGTGCGCCGAAGCCGCGGAAGGCTCCGTGTGGCGGAATATTCGTTGCCATCGCTTTGGCACGGACTGTGATGTAGGGCCAGTGGTAAGGGCCGGGGGCGTGGATAGTGCCTCGGGACAGGACTACGGGGGAGAGGGTGGCGTAGGCCCCGCCATCGATGGCGAAGTCGATCTCTCCGGCGAGGAGCTTGCCGTCCTTTGATACGGCGGTGCGATGGCGAGTTCGGCTTGGGTGGCGCTTGGTGGTCGCGGCCATGTCTTCGGCGCGGTCGTAGCAGAGCTTCACCGGGTGGCCGGACTTCATGGCGAGGAGTGCAGCGTGGCTGCCGATGACGGAAGGGAAGTCCTCTTTGCCGCCGAAGGCTCCGCCGGTCTCGGTCTGGATGACGCGGCACTTTTCGGCGGGGAGGTTGAAGACGAGTTCGAGGGCGTGGACGAGGTAGAAGGGGCATTGCATCGAGCCGCGCACCGTTACGCCTTGGGCGGCGGAGTATTCGGCAATGACGCCGTTGTTTTCAATATAGAGCTGCTCCTGGGCTCCGGTCCGGTACTCGCCTTCGACGATGAAGTCGGCTTTTTCCCAGATCTCTTCCGGGATGGGAGTCTGGTTCTTCTGCATCAGGTAAGTCTTGAAGGTGTTGGCGTGCTCGCCTTCTCCCCAGATGATCTGTTCTTTTTTCTCCGAGTCTTCGATGGTGTAGATGGCGGGAAGTTCTTCGTAAGTAATATGGACGGCGGCTACGGCGGCGGGGAGGAGGGAGCGATCGGGATGGGCCAGGAGGAGTATCGGCTCTTCGGCGTGGTTGACGTGGGTGACGGCGAGGCAGGGATGGTCTTTGCTGAGGTGGACGATGGTGTTTTCGCCGGGGATATCGGCGGCGGAGACGATGGTGAACTCCTGCCAGGGGAGGGAGGGGTCGAAATTAATGGAGGTGATGCGGCCGCGGGGGATAGTGCTGCGGACCGTGGCGCCGAACCACATCTCGGGGAGTGTGATGTCGTCCACATATTGGGCGCGACCGAGGACCTTGGCTGCGCCTTCTTTGCGCGGCGGCGACTGGCCGACGATATGGGAAGTGGTGGCCATGGGGGTAGCGTCAGGATAGAACGAAAGCGGCCTCTACGGGAAACCTTGATATGGTTGACGTCGGCCGAGGAGATTCGCTGTCGTCCTTGGGCTTGGCTCCTGAGTTCGCGTGTTCTTTCGCTCGGCAACGAACGACTCCGGCTGCTCCGGAGTGGGTTTGAGCACGCCGAATCCTTTGTCCTGATAGGAGAGCGTGGCGAAGGCACGGTTGTTGAGGCGGAAGCCGGGACTGGCCCATTTGGGCGTGCTGGATGGCGTCTTTGAGGCTGAGAGGCGGCGTGCGGAACAGAGCGATCTGAGCGTCGAATTTGGATTTGGAGGGAGCATTCCAAAATTTTCTCAGCTTCGCCTGCGGGCGTGGGGAGAAGGCGAGGTGGCGTTGATGTATGCAGCAGCAGCCGTGAGCCGGACCGGTGTCTTGTTGTCATCAAAGACGGGCAGGAGGGCGTTGGAGATCTCCTTGTCGTGATAGCTAGTACCGAGGGCCTTGGCTGCTGCGGCCCGGACGGCCGGGTCTTTGTCGCTCAACGCGTCGATCAGCTTAGAGCGGATGGGGATGGTCTTCTCCTCGGAGATCTGCTCAATGGCGGTAACGCGGGAGGTGTCGACTCCGTTCTTGTGCATGTACTCGAAGGCCGTGATGCCAAAGCCGAAGGGGCCGAGGAGCATCGAAGCTCCCTGCAGTGCGCCGATGCGGGCGAGAGTCGATGGGCTGTGGAGGTCCTTGCTGATGGTATGCCTGGTGCTGTCTTTGAGGCCGGCTTTGGCCTTGCGTTCTCCGTCGACTACTGCGACGAGAATGTCTTCTCCGGAGTGATCGTTCATCTTCCAGAGCGTGGTGGCGGCAATAAAGGCGACCTGTGGCACGTTGTCGTCGAGCATATTGCGGATGGGGGTGGTGAGATTGCGGTTTTTCGTCTGTCCGGCAGCAAGGATGGAGGCGGTTCGCACGTCGAAATCGGGGTCTTTCATTGTGGCTGCAATGAGGTTTTCTGCGCGAGCATTGTTGCTAAGGGTTCCGAGAGCTGCGAGTGCCTGGATGCGAACGTCGGGATGCTTGGGATCCTCGAGGGCGGTGGTGAGGGTCTTCCATGCCTCCGCCGTGTTCTCGGCGACTGTGCGGTGGAGGCGATCGGTGGGGACGACCTCTGTCTCTGTGTCGTCCGGTGCCGTTGGTTCCTGGTCGTGCGGCGCAGCGGGGTTCTGAGTCCAGGATGGAGTGGCGACGCCCAAACATAGAACTGTGGTGAAAACTGCCGTGAGGATAGAGAGACGCAGGCTGAGTTGTGCGTACATTCGATGTTGCTCCGTCGGGAGGTAAAGACCGCACCCCCTTAGATGGGATGCTATACTCGCGAAAATCGACTGCCTAAAGGGTTTATCAGGCTCAAAGAATGCTTTTTACCGCTCGTAGCGCTGCTGTTTATGGGATTGACGCCCACATTATCGAAGTTGAAGTTGATTTTTCCAACGTCAAACTAAACGAGGAACAGTTCCATACGGTGGGGCTACCGGACGCGGCGGTGCGGGAGAGCCGTGACCGGGTGCGGTCTGCAATCAAGAATTCAGGGTATGAAATTCCGCCTACGCGGATCACGATCAACCTGGCTCCGGCGGACCTGAAGAAGGAAGGCTCGGGGTTCGATCTGCCGATTGCGATCGGGATACTGGGGGCTTATGGCGGGCTGCATATCAAAGATGTGAGCGACTACCTGCTGGTGGGGGAGTTGGGACTGGACGGCAGTCTGCGGGCGGTGCAGGGGATGCTGCCGATCGCGGTGGCGGCTCGAGCGAAGGGGATAAAAAACCTGATCATTCCCGCTAGCAACGCGCGGGAGGCGGCGGTGGTGGAGGGCGTGAATGTTTATCCGGTCAAGTCGCTGCTGGAGGTGCGCGAGCTGCTGAACTCGGCGGCGCTTGGGGGGATTACGGCGGCTCCGCTGAAGGTAGCGACGAACGATCTGCTGAATGAGATGCAGCACTTTCCGTTCGATTTCAAAGATGTCCGCGGGCAGCAGGTGGCGAAGCGGGCGTTGGAGGTAGCGGCGGCGGGTGGACACAATATATTGATGATCGGGCCGCCGGGGTCGGGGAAGACGATGCTGGCGAAACGGTTGCCCTCGATTTTGGCTCCGCTGCGGTTTGAGGAGGCGCTGGAGACAACGAAGATTCATTCGGTTGCGGGAGTGCTGGATGCGGAGCAAGGGTTGGTGTCGCATCGGCCGTTCCGGTCGCCGCAACCCGTTGTGCGCGAGCGAAACCTCGCCGGGCCGCGGTATCATCCCGCCGCCGATCAGTCCCGCATCCGAGATCGTGTGGTGTTGCTGTTTCTTGATGAGCTGCCGGAGTTTCCGCGGAATGTGCTGGAGGTTCTGCGGCAGCCGTTGGAAGATGGCAATGTGACCATTGCGCGGGCAGCGATGAGCCTGAGCTTTCCGGCGCGGTTCATGCTGGCGGCGGCGATGAACCCTTGTCCTTGCGGGTATTTCAACGATAAGTCGCGGGAGTGCATGTGTACGCCGCCGATGATTCAGCGCTATGTTTCGAAGGTTTCGGGGCCGCTGCTAGACCGGATCGACATCCATATTGAGGTTCCGGCAGTGCAGTATAAGGAGTTACGGGGCGGCGCGGCGGCGGAGGGTTCCGAGCAGATACGGGAGCGGGTGCTGGCGGCGCGGGAGCGGCAACATGCGCGGTTTGGGGAGGCGGGGGATCGGACCGGGCGCAATGGGGGGGGGTCGGCGAAAGCGGCCTCGCGGCCGATATTTGCTAATGCTCAGATGAATACCCAGCAGATTCGGGCTTACTGCGAGTTGTCATCCGAGGCCGAACGGTTGCTGGAGCGGGCGATGCAGCAGCAGGGGTTGAGTGCCCGGGCGCATGACCGTATCTTGAAGGTAGCAAGGACGATAGCTGATCTGGGTGGGGAGAAGGACATTGCGGTGAAACATATTGCTGAAGCGATTCAATACCGCACCTTGGATCGTAGCTATTGGTCGTGAGTTAGGTGGTATTCGAGCGAGGAACCTGTCACTTTTTTATGTTGAGATAATTCTGTTTCTGGAATATCGTTATCAACAGGCTCCCAAAAAAAGGATTGACCTTGGGCGCCAGACAGTTTACTTTCCATGAGTGTCGCAGTTGGTCTGGCTGGCAGGATTTGGAAAAGGCCGGGTGAGTTGCGATGTGAATTTGGCTCGCCGGATTCCTGGATACAGGATACCGGCTGGCTTTCTGTTTCAGGCCTGGGCGCGGTGATGCGCTGAATCTTGCGGAAGAGACAGTTCGTGGAATCTGCTGGGTTCGGCCAGCTCCGGTTTGGTTTGTCTGCTCAGGCCGACGACCTTAAACCGAGAAGATTGTAGAAGGATTGTAGAGTCTCCCCAGGGTTATTCTGCGTCTAACAAATGTAGTTTCAGTCACGGCAGCGGTTGATCGATGCGGTTGCCATTTTGTTTGCTGTATCTCAGGCGAGTGAGCGCTAACAAGACGCTTACGTCTCAAAAAGGAAAGGGAGAAAAACTATGCGCTCGGATCTTATTTTTGGAGCTCTCACGCACGTGAACAACCGATACGAACTCTGTCAACTGGCGTCGAAGGCGACGCGTAAGCTGCACAAGCCCAACACTCGGCTTCAGGATACGACCAACGAAGTGTTGGACCGCTTCAAGGACACAGTTCCGATGGATGATTCCGACGCTGTTGTCGAGAAGGTACAATTGCAGGAACGCCGCGCGGCTTAACGCGCGGCTGTTTCACCCCCGGCTTTTCGTCTCAATCCAACCAACCTCCAGCCTCTCTACCCGCATCACAATTCCCATCCGCACTACAAAGGTTTCTCTCAATTCTGGCCTTCCGCACGACCCCCTCGTCAAGCAGATCCCGCCTGAAGTTCCAAACATCCCTCCTAAAAATCAAATCCCAGGTAAAAACATGACTATTTCTGAATTAAAGGAACATAATATTGCCGAGCTTACTAAGCTTGCGCGCGGCCTTGACATTGCCGGCACCAGCGGTCTGCGGAAGCAGGACCTGATCTTCAAAATTCTGCAGGCGCAGAGCGAGAAGGAAGGGCACATCTTCGCCGAAGGCGTGCTGGAGATTCTGCCCGATGGTTACGGGTTTCTGCGGTCTCCTGATTACAACTACCTGCCGGGCCCGGATGACATCTACGTCTCGCCTTCGCAGATCCGCAAGTTCGACCTGAAGACGGGCGATACGATCAGCGGGAATGTGCGGCCGCCGCATGAGGGGGAGAAGTACTTCGCCCTGGTGAAGATTGAGGCGATCAACTTCGAGTCGCCTGAAGAGACGCGGAACAAGATTCTGTTCGACAACCTGACTCCTCTGTATGCGCAGGAGCGGGTGAAGATGGAGACTGTCCGCGAGCACATTTCGGGCCGTGTGATGGATCTGCTGACTCCGGTGGGCAAGGGGCAGCGTGGATTGATTGTGGCTCCGCCGCGTACAGGCAAGACGATGCTGCTGCAGTCGATTGCGAACAGCATTACGACGAACCATCCTGAGGTGGTGCTGATCGTTCTGCTGATCGACGAGCGACCAGAAGAAGTGACGGACATGCAGCGGTCGGTGAAGGGTGAGGTGATCTCTTCGACCTTCGACGAGCCGGCGGCGCGCCACGTGCAGGTTGCGGAGATGGTGATCGAGAAGGCGAAGCGGCTGGTGGAGCATAAGCGTGATGTGGTGATTCTGCTGGACTCGATTACACGTCTGGCGCGGGCATACAACACGATTGTGCCGCCTTCGGGCAAGGTGCTCTCAGGCGGTGTGGACTCGAATGCGCTGCAAAGGCCGAAGCGGTTCTTCGGTGCGGCAAGGAATATTGAAGAAGGCGGTTCGCTGACGATTATTGCTACGGCGCTGGTTGATACTGGTTCGAGGATGGATGAAGTGATCTTCGAAGAGTTCAAGGGTACGGGCAACATGGAAGTGATCCTGGATCGGAAGCTGGTGGATAAGCGTGTGTTTCCGGCGATCGATATTCAGCGCTCGGGCACGCGTAAGGAAGAGCTGCTGATTCCGAAGGAAGACCTGCAACGGACATGGATTCTGCGCAAGGTGCTGAATCCGCTGTCACCAGTTGAGGCCATGGAGTTGCTGACGGATAAGTTGGCGAAGACCCGGAATAATCAGGAGTTTCTGCATAACATGAGCTCGATTTAGGGCGCTGTTTAGAAGATATCTCCTGCCGGACGGGCCCACTGCGCGTGGAGCGGCCACTTCGTGGCGTGTGTACCTTGTCTCGGCGAGATGATTTTTTTGGTCCTCCCGTTGGTTGGAGAAAGATGATTCCGACCAACGGGGGGACCAATGCAGTTTAAGCCGCCTAGACAAGTTAAAAGGGCATGTGAATGCCCACCTCACGCGCAGTGGGCCCGTCCGGCAGGACATCGGGTTCTATTTGCTGAAATGTTGCTCCAGGATCTCCAGGAATTTGGCCAGCCAGGCGGGATGAGCGGGCCATGCCGGGCCGGTGACGAGGTTG
>JAOAPF010000383.1 GCA_025462755.1 Edaphobacter sp. | reverse complement strand
GGTCGGCATCTTCAACCGCCCGAAAGATCAAATTCCGGCTCCTTGTCTAGTGACGCCGGTTTTCGCGAAAAAGTCGGCTATCAATTTAAAGTGTAGGACAGGCCATCGTTTTTCGTGGCCTGTCGTCCTACGCGTTGACTGGTGCCGGCGCACGGACGACTAGTGATGAATCGAACGCATCTTCGCGATTCCCCAAGTTTGGCCCGGCAGGAACTACTCTCACGCGACCCGGAGTACGGCGGCCGAGCCGCATGTGCGCTCGATCGAGAAAACCGGACAGCCTGCCCTGCTTAAGCGCGTAGAACTTGGGCTGATCGATTCCAAGAATTGCCGCAGCCTGAGCCTGCGTCATTCACCGCTGGATCGCCAGGCGTTTGCTTTCTCTTCCCACTTCTCTACGTTCACGCCCTTTACAAGAAGCCAAAGGCAGAGTGATGCCTCCCCAACAAAGGCAGGAAGAAGAATGGCGGGGAACAACCGGTTTGCGACGGCTGGGGCCAGAACCAGCGCGAAGCTATTCGTCAGATAGCTCAAACCGGCGATCTGCATCAGAACGCCGACAGCTTTTGGAAGATAGCCCGACCTGAAGATCAGGTAGCCGATAACGAGGCAGAAACAGCCGAAGAAGATCAGGCTCACGCCAAAGCCATAGCTGTGCGATTTGAGCGAGAGGCTCGCCATGGCGTAGAGCTGCTCCGACGCAAATGCTTTGAGGTATCCAGCATTCCCCAGGGGAAACAACGCCTCGAGGAGATACAGCGTAGTCGCGGCCTCGACGCCGATCGATACCAGATTGAAGAATACCGCCAGCAAAGCGAGATCTCTGCCCACCGGTCTGAGCAAGACAAACAAGATCAGTAGCAGGGCAATCGCGCAAATGAGCAAGAACAATTCGGCAGCGATATGGAAGCGCCACAGCGACTCTAGCGACCTGATGTTGGCCGCTGTGGCCGTCGCATCGCCCGATACGATCAGCCTGTCCCGGACGAACGCCTCACCGAAGACGCCCACGACAATGATGATCAGGTACAGCATGCCGCCGATTCTTGCGTAAAGTTGTACCGATGTTTCAATGGTGCGGTCTGTCATTTGTGTTTCTCCCGACCTTTACAACCTTTGCTCCTCCAGGCAGTGATTGTTCGCGGAACGTCGCTCCGACCGCCAAAGGAACCGCAAGAGCACCAAAGTCGAAAATGCCCGTTGCCACCATGAACTGCGGATACGAGCCGCTTGCGGAGATGCTCCGCATTGTTATGACGAATAAGTTTCCAGCCACGTGATGCCGGTACCTTACAGCAACTCTAAGGTCCCAGAGCAAATACGACAAACCAATGCGGGCGAAAATCGCGTGCTTCCGCGCTCCCTGCTTAGAGGGACATACGAGGGGCCGTTGCCCGACGGTTCCACTTTTCTTTGCAGCTGACGGTTGGGACAAATCGCTTTCGTGGCCAGTCGGCGCAAACAGGCCATTTCACTCAAGGGAAAATCAGGCCTACCCGCCCGGCGAATGGCCAAATCCGAGTTAGTCGACAAACCGCAGATCCGATTGCGGTTGGCCCGCAAAGAAGTATTTTTCACAGGCTTCGCCCTTCACTGATCCTGACCCTGATCGTCTCCGAAAAGCGCGACGTGATTCTCGCCCCCGCGGACGACTACGCTCACAGCCGGGTTGAATGCGGGGTTCATTACCCGACCGATGTGGCGGCAAGCAAGTCCGTCGCGTACGCGATGATCGGCATCATGATGAACAATCCGTATTTCAGAAAAGAGTTGGGGCGGCACGGGCCGAGACGCGCCTGGCTCTCGGTTTATAGGCTTACGAAATGACCTGCGCGCCGAGCAGCCAGCCGAGCTTCGCGTTGCTGGACCAGAAGACCGGGTGCCCGAACCAGTTCGAAGGCTTCTGACCGGCCATCCCGCCTGTGGTTGTGAGAACGAATGCGCAGGGAGAATCTCCGTACTGCGCGACGCGGCGCGTGAGCCATGAGTCAGGGGTCAGACCTGCGGCGAGTATGACCGGGGTTCCTTCGAACCACGCGAGATCGGCTCCGAAAGTCGCATCCCGCTGACGCTGCGGCGGCGGCAGACGGAAGGCCTTCCGGTATTGAACGATCGATCCCTCAAGATCATGAACCCCGATCACCACCAGCCCGATGCCGCGGAAACGTGTAGTGGTCGGTCTCCCGGACGGGTACACCCGGCTCTCACGCGGCGTGAAATCGCGAATCAGAAACGGGAAGAACGACCCGCGCGGCCCCTGGCCCACCTCCGCCATTTCCCACGAGAGCACCACCCGGTCCGGACGAGTGCGCCCGCTCTTTTCGGTTGCGCCGACGCGGACGCCCGCGCTCTTTAGCCGCTCGACCTCGGCGTTCACATCCGTCACCCTTAGCGCGAAGGCGCAGGGACCGCCGTTATTGCGGAGGAACTGACTCCACGTGTGCTTCATCACCGCCGCCGGATCGGCCCGTTCCTGCATGCCCATCAGTTCGATAGGAGCCATCGGGAAAACTGGCCAGTGCCATCTCCGTTGGCTGGTTTGAGTGCGGACCGCCGTATTCGGTCGGAATTCCGATCGCGGCACTGAAGGCCTCGCGCATCGCCTCAAGACGCGCGCCCGCAACGGTGACGTGATCGATTTTGAGTTCGGCCCCGCAGACCGGGAGAGCCAGGACCAGAAGAGCAATAGGGCGTCGCATCAGACCTCGCGAGTGAACTAATCCGACGGACCAGCCTGGATCGGCTGGCGCACAAGCAGCAGGTACGCCGCCGCTGAAAGTAAGCTCAGTCCGGCACTCAACATCAGGGCTTGCGAGAAGCTGCCCGTGCGCTGCACGATGAACCCGGTCACCGTCGGGGCGAGAGCGCCCCCCAGATAGCCCCCGAAGTTCTGAATGGAGCCCAGCGACGCGGTGTATTGGCTGGGCGCGGCAATCGGAACGGTAGCCCATGCGGCGCTGCTCGCGATGTAAATAAGGAACAGCGAAACCGAAATGAAGGCGAGGGCTGCTGCATTTGATTGCGCTAACATTGTCCCCACGGTACAGAACGAAATGCCGCAGAGGGCGCATGAGACCAGCAGCTTACGGCCCGCGATCGGTGTCCATCCACTCCTGGTAAGGAAGTCGCAGAGCCACCCCCCAAACACCGCTCCGACACAGCCGAAGAAGTAGGGGATGGCGGCAACAATTCCCACCCGCGCGACGCTCATGTGCCGTTCGTGCTCAAGGTAGTACGGCAGCCAGCCGGTATACAGCCAAAGCGTATAGATGGTTCCGAAGAAGCCGGCGATCATGCCCCACGTGGTTCTGTGAGCGAAGAGTTGCCTCCATTCGGCGAACGACGGCGGACGCGAGGTGGTATTCTCGTCGCCCTCCGTCAAGTAGCGACGCTCATCCGGAGTAAGGCGAACCTCTGATGGATCTCGGTGAATGCTCCACCACACAACCGCGAGCACCACCCCCGCCCCGCCGACGATTATGAACATCCAGCGCCAGCTCAATCTCAGCATGAGAAACGTAAGTAACGGGACTGCGATGAAGTTGCCAAGGGACGAGGCAGACTGCAAAAGACCGGTGGCGAACCCCCGCTCACGGATGCCGAACCAGTCACGCACCACTCTTGCTCCGCCGGGAAACAGGGGTGCTTCGCCGACGCCCAACGCGAAGCGCGCAGCGATGAAGACGCCGAAGCCTGTGACCAGGCCGCCGGCCGCTTGCGCTACCGACCAACTGAACAGCCCTAACCCGAGGAGTCTGCGCGGGCCGTAACGGTCGATGAGGCCCCCCACCGGTAGCTGAGCGATAGCGTAGGCCCACAGAAAAGCGGAAAGGAGCAAGCCCATCTTCGCCACCGGAATTCCGAGTTCGTCCTGAATCAGTTTGTTGGCTACGGACAAGGTAGCTCGATCGATGTAATTCAGTGCGCCCCCCGCAACGAGGAGGGCGATAGACCAACGCTGGATCGAGATGATTCGCGCAGACGGTCTGTTTACGCTTGCGTCAACGCTGCTTTGCTGCGAGTGTTCGATCACCGTTCAGAATTGTAGCAGCGCTGGATCAGAGCTTTTTGCGCTACCGTCTTGGCGAGCGTCCGCATCATAGGTGCCAACCGTCTACTCGATCACCGTGTTTCCAAAAGCCGGCGCCGGTCCACCGCGCAGGTAACCAATCAGGCGCGTCATTTCTTCCACAACTACGTCGAGTCTGTCGTGGTGGACCGCGTGTCCCGAACCCCGCGCGACGACTCGCCAGCTCAGCGGCGAGAGCGACTTTAACGCCTCCTGCTCTCGTGCCCACACAGGCAGTCCGGCAATGGCATTCGCCGTCATCTTTTCCCTTCGCCGGTCAGGATCCTGCGAAATGATCAGCAGCGGTGCGCTGCCGAAGCTCTTAAGCCGTGCCGCCTGTTTGCAGATCGTCTCGAAATATGGGAATTCGTTGTCATCACCGCCAACATACTCCGGCCGGCACATTTCGGCATCGTACTGGCCGGCCAGGTGCCGCAGCTCCGGGGACGGCGTGTTGCGACAGTTGCCCGTCAAACGCTCCCATCCGGACCATACTTTCAGCTCTTCCCACCGAAGCTGGCCCGCCATGTCCTGCTTGTCCGTCTCATAGGTTCGTCGCCAGCCTGGAAGCTCGTCGATCTGCTGGGGCGAACTCGAATCGATCAACGCCACACCCGCGACTTCGGCCGGAAACTCTCGATCGTATTCGCGGACATAGAGCCCACCGGCGGAATGGCCCGTCAGCACGAGCGGTCGCTGCACGCCGGCCTGGTCAAGCAGCGCATGCAGTTCCCGCGCAATCGCTTCTGCATCCCGCGGACCGTCGCGAGGCTGGCTCCAGCCATGTCCCGCGCGATCGTAGGTGCAAACGCGCGTCAACTGCGAAAGCTTCGGCTGCACTCCTTGCCAGCCCAGCCAATCGGCGCCGGCCCCAGCCTCGATGATGATCGTAGGTGAGCCCGTGCCTGAGCAGTACAAGTGCATCTGCTTCCCATAGACGGAGTAAAAATCACCGGGCACTGGATTCTGCGCATGCTGCCACTTCGTAATTGCCAGGTTCCCAAGCGACAATGCCAGCAAGAGCAACAGGCACGAACCCGCCACTATTCCGACCAGGCGCGCGATTCTTCGGATCGATTCCTGAACTGTCAAAGGATTACCGGGAAAGACGATAACAGATTGACTGAGGAATTCATACTAGAGGACGCGCTGCGATAGCTGCGCATCTTCTGGTCCACGCCAAAGGCGGCTAGCCTGCAATTCCTTTGATTTACTCCTCTCTCGCGTTACTACACAAACTCAAGGGTCAAGGCATACGCATGCACCATTCGCATGAAAAGGTCTGCCCAAGCCCGCCAGACTAACCTCGGCGCCGCAGGGGCGAGGTCGGCTCCCGGCCGGTCAGGCAGTTAGCACTGCGAGTGCGAACGTAAAATAGCGAATGACTCATCCGTTTTTCATGGAAGAATAATCCGTATCGAAAGGACTATACGCCACCGCGAGGAGGACAAGCGAATGCAGGACTGCCTCAGCGCCATAACGGATAGGTTTGAGCTCTCCGCCCGCGTCCGTCAGGAGTTGGATGAGGCCGGCTTCAGCGTCGTTCCGGGTCCGATTCCGGCCGGGGAACTCGCTCTCTTAGCCGCCGCCTATGACGCAGCCATAGACAGCGCCGCTCCTGACGACCTCGCGGTCGGCAGTTCGACTACCCGGGTCAACGACTTCGTCAACCGTGGCCCGGA
>JAOAPF010000364.1 GCA_025462755.1 Edaphobacter sp. | reverse complement strand
TTCTCATCGCGCAACTGTCGCAGCTCGCGCAGCTCCTGCAATCCCAACCCCGCATACTTCTTCTTCCACAGGTAAAACGTCTGCTGGCTGATCCCATGCTTGCGGCAGACCTCCACCACCGTGTCCCCAGACTCCGCCTCCCGCAACACTCGCAAAATCTCCTCTTCGCCGTGTCCTCGCTTCGCCATCTTCCGGCTCTCCTCTCTTGTTCCAGAGAACCACGGCAGGCTGCCATCCCTCAACTTCACAGCGGCTTAGTTTTTGGGTTTTGGGTCACAATGGAACGCGCTTCTTCCACCATGCCTGGAGCGATTGGATTCGGATCGGGCGCGGACTGTAGAGCCCGGGTGCGACTCAGATCATCACCATCGATGGAGTTCTCTCTCAAACTTCGCAACAAAGTTTGGCCCAGCATCATCTCTGCTGTCTTCATGGCTGAGAAAGCGGATGATCAGACCGTTGCCATTTCCGCTTCCACCCGGCGTACCAGTTCAGGGTTGTCTAACGCGCTCAGGGGTTTGAGCAGGTGCCGGACTTCGGCGAACAACTCACAAACGGCAGGGTCGCGGGTTGCGAGACGAGCGAGAGCAGCCTGAGACTTGAGCCTGTCTTCCAAGTCCTCTGGGCGCTCCCCGCGGGTTTGGGGATAGATAAAGTCCGGGACGGCCGATATGGCCCATGGTCCCTCAATGAGAGATTCAGCTTCAGCCAGGAACGCCTGTGCCAGTGTGGCAAGCGGGTCCGGCTCCAGGGCATTCGTACTGAGTAGACGACGCAGAATGTTTGCCTCCTGAACGGCGACAGTAATCCCCTGACCATAGACAGGATTTAGGCAGCAAATTGCGTCGCCGGTGGGAAGCAGTCCACGCGGAAAACTATCGAGCCGCCCGAAGTGTCTCCACTTGCTCTCCGGAAAGCCATACCGCGCTACCTCGCTCAGGCGTTTTGCGCCCTTCATCGCGTTGTAGATTGTGGGTGTGCTGAGCTTCTGCGCGTATGCCAGGAATGCATCGCCATCTACCGGTGGAATGTCGTCGCCCCGGCCAACCAGGAGCAGCTGACAACAGTTATTCTCCACGGGACTCAGATATCCATAATGCACGCCCTCCGGGGCGTTTGGAAAGGTCACAATAGCCTTGAACTCGCCGAGTGCTCCGGGGGAAGGGGCAAAGAGTGCTGTTGCGTAACGGATATCGACGCCGATCGTAGTCTCCTTGGGCACAGGTCGCCCGGCCGACTTGAGGAACGACAAGCTGAGCGCTCCATGTTGGGAAGCGTCGACGACAATGTCCGCAGAAATGATCTCCGGACTCCCGTCTTCAGTCTCGCAGCACAGCCCCGTGACGTCGCTGCCATCCGTCGTCCCTATGATCTCAAGGGCACGGCATCCCCCGCGTAGCATGATGTTACCTTGCTGCTCCACACGTCGGCGCATGGTCAGTTCGATCAGTGGCCGGCTCAGCGAGTAGGTGAGCCAACTCCACTCCCGCCGTGGAAAGGGATCCATGCGAGGAAATTCCAGCAAAATTTCGAAACCGTGATTGACCGGCACCGCTCCAGCCTGGACAAGATCCCGGGCGAAGCCCGGAAACAGCTCTTCAAGCGCCTTGATGGCGCCCCCGAGTAACCCATGTGCCTGCTTCCCTTGCGGTGCGCCCGGCCGAGGTGTGGCGCCATACGGCAACTCGTCACGCTCAAGGACGATCACCTCTTCGAAATGATCGGCAAGTGCGTTCGCGGCAGACAACCCGCTAACCCCGGCGCCGATTACAATTGCCCGCCTACCAACATGAGAACTCGCAGTCGCAAATTCGTTGAGCATTACATGGACCTCCGCCCTTGTTACAGTCTTGTTTGTCGTTCGCCCGGGCATCGACCCAAATAGGGCGAACTTGCAAACCGATGCTCTTCAGGAATCCGATTATGGCGGGAGCTGACTACCTACCTTATGAACTAACCGGACATCTGATCGTTCGCAATGAACGGCATATTCAAGGAACACATACTAGAGGTATTTATTCCCCGGCTATTCCCAGCCTCACGTGGGGTCAACTATTACTTAAGACCTCCCGCCGCGCTCCATTGGCCTCAAATTAACCTGAAATGCCGTAGGTTAAAAAAGTGCATCCATGAGGGTTTTTAATATCAAACGACTGTTTGATATTAACGTTTGAAATGGAAGGCCCATGACCCTGGCGATGAAGACCGAAGAGACCCGTCAGAAATTGATTGAATCTGCCGGCCAGATATTTGCTGAAGTCGGCTATAACGCGCCTTTCCATCCATCATGCGAGCGAGAGCCTTGGGTGCCTTGTCAAGCGGAAGCGTTTCGATCATGGGAGCACATCCTGCAGTACGCTGAACGCCAGTGTGTCCTGGGTGTCGATGGCGCTGCCCGTCAAGCTGCCATAAATCGAGCGCCCGCCGAACACCAGGGACGAGGAGGAGACCTCGATACCGTCGGGCGCGACTCCAACCACGATCAACTTGCCGCGAATTGCGAGGCCGTGGACAAGTGCGGCAATCGCTTTGCCGCTTGGAGCGGTTGCCAAGATCGCTCTGGCGCCGCCCATTCGCTGTAACGCCGCGGCAACATCTTCTGCCGCAGTATCCACGTAGGAATGCGCGCCCAACTCCTTGGCCAGCCGCTTTTTCCGGTCCGTTATTGATAGCCACGGTGCGGAACCCCATGCGCCGGGCAAACTGAACTCCCAAGTGTCCAAGCCCGCCGAATCCCCTGAATGCCAACCAGATCGCCCGCGCGCAAGCCAGCGTTACGCAATGCGTTGTAGGTCGTTATGCCAGCACAGAGGAGAGGGGCGGGACGATCTGCTCATTCCGAATAACGGAGATGCGCTTCATGCAAATCCTCACACCCTAATATTTTGCGCCTTTCCCGTGAAAGAAGCAGACTCGTACGAAAATGAGGAGCCGGAATGCACGTTCCGGATAGCTATTCGTCATAACCGAGAGGCTGCCAGACGACGTATTTGTTTGTAGCAATTGCAGGCCCACAGTTCGCAAGAAATGCTCATTACCTGATATTTCGAGAGATACAAAGGGGATTGAGGCATTTATGGCAAATCCGTTCAAACAGGTGAATCACAGCCAGGAATCTAGCAGTCGGTCTGTTTCGTGTGATTTGCATCGGGTGCATCCCTGTAAGAAGAAACGGCGGCTTGATGATCGGAACTCGCTGGCCATGCCCATATCGGCCATGGTGCGCATCGGCCGCGGATCCATCTGGGGAATTCCGCATCAGTCCCGCCGAGACATATGACGTGATCGTACATCCGCAGGAGAACGCCGCTCAATCCGCAGCAGCCAATGAAAAATATGCTTGGCGACGGGAAACATTCAACAAACCAATCTCACAAAAGGAGCGGCACTATGAACGCACCGTATGAAAGCGCAACACACTTCAAGAAGGACAGCGTGGCACGTGGCACGGAGGCAGGAACTGCACAACGCATCTACACTGTCGCAGCGTCCCTCGATGGCCTCAAATCAGCCTGCATCGAGTGCCTTTCGAACGCTATCTTCGCCAAGTCTTGACCCGCATCGCCGAGCACCCGGTAAACCGCATCGACAAACTGCTCCCCTGGAACGCTCGTCGCCGTAGACAATACCGACACTTACGCACTCTCTTAACAACTTCTCCAAGTGTCCACCTAAAATAAGTGGACACTTCGCAGATCAGTTTCAACCCCCATTTGGTCAACAGGGGAAGACCACCGATGAGAGAGGCGTTTCTCGGCCTTGTTAATCTGCCATCCCAGTTGAACGAGGATTGCCGCCAAGAGCAGAGCAGAAACGCCGTTGATAAATATCTCGCGTACGGACGGCTTGGAGGAATTGAGTGCTCTTCCGCACTGTTCGCAGCGCGGATCACCCTCAGCCGTCTGTTCCGTCTCCGACGTCGGCTTCGAGATCAAATCGGTACTCTTCATCGTCTTCGTCATCATCGTCCTCCTCGTTGTCCTGACTGCCTCCGTTCAAAACTGCGTATGCCTCCCGTTCACGCTTATCGCGACGAACATCCAACAACTGTTCGCCGACTGTATGCTTGGGGGAAAAGCAGTATTGAAGATAAGCCTCGAAAAGAGCTTGATTGCGGCCGCCGCGAGCAAGAATCTTCGGCAAATGGTTTTTGTACAGAAGCGCCAGAGCTTCAGCGGTGATGTTGTAGGCGCATCGCCTTCCTTCTGCTGAGATGGTCGCCTGCAGCCATCCCTGCTCGATCCAGTAGTGGATCTCATCAGCTCGAACGCGCAGAGCTCGTGCCAGGCTCTCTACAGAGAAGCGATCGCAGCGAATCTCTTTTATGGCCAGATGATTTCGCACGAGCATGCTGCGAACTGCTCGGGGCGTGCGATTTAGTTTCTTTGCGATGTCCTCAACCGGACGTTTCACGAGTTCTTCGCGCACGAACTCGATCTCTTCTTCTGTCCAGCGGCGATGATCGACACCGTTTTTCAGACCGTGCTGAATTACAAATCTCCAGCACTCTTGCTTCGGCCTCCCCGAGTGTCGTTGAAGCCGAACAACGAGTTGTTCGAGTTTGTTACCGCTGAGGACCTTGGCATGTGCTACGAGCGTGAACGCTTCTGCGCCCCATCGTGTCGGTTTTATCGAAGCTTGGATGAGCCGTCCCATGGCTACCCCGCAAAGGTATTAGCGATTGCAAATAATTTCCCTACACCTATAAGCCGTCGAAAACGAGAAAAACGAACAGGTCAATGCGGAAAAATGTGCTCATGTGTGGAAATTTCAGAAGAGGTGCGCTATGTTGTCGATATAGATTGGCGCCTTGCAGCTCGATCGCAGTCCCGCCATCAAGCCAACAGCGGGGAAGAGTATGGCCTCACCATCACCTTCCGATCTTCTCTGGATTATCGGGTTTACGCCCCAGGGGCAGTGGATTGTGCCGATCGTGCGCGCGGCTGTTAGAGCCGAGTGGGCGACGGCCCAACAAATCGCACGAGCGCAGCTGGGAGACGAAGCCTTAGCACGCGAACTCATGGAATCTGCCATAGCGCGGACCCATGAATATCTCGCAGACCGGCTTCAGGCTACTGTCGACGAGGCGCGAAAGATTCTCAATATTCACTATCGCAACGGAGTGAGAAGGCACAAACGGGTTAACTCCAGGCTCGTTCTGCGTGGAACCGGAGCGGATCTCGAGAGCTTGGCTCCGTCTCCAATATCCTCTGCTGATAGAGTCGACGCACATCTGGATTTGGATACAATACTCCGCGATACGCCAGCGGATATGCGCTACGCGCTACTGGCAAGGTATGGAGCCCGACGTCGATGGGACGACGTCGCGGCGGAGCTGAGCAGATCAAGAGATTCTCTCCGCATGGCGAGTAAGCGTGAACTTGATCGCCTTCGCCTGAAGTTGGGGGCCAATAAGAACGGAAGTAAGCCGGGATCCCGGTGATAGGGCACGATGGAAGGGCGCAGTGGTCAATTTTCAGGATTTTCTGGAAGACGACGACAATGATACGGCTCTGTTCGAGCGTCTTCAGGGGCAGGTACTCAAGAATTGTCCAAACCCAGAGCGAGTTGGCTGCCCTCCCCATGCCATTCTTGAAGCCTTCGTAGAATCTCCTGCAGGAGTTACGCTCGAAGACCTAAACGGACTGCACATTCTCAAATGCGCCGAGTGTACCCGCGATTTAATAGAACTCCGCCACAAGCGAGAGAGTTGAAGTCCTGACACAATCTAACCCGCATTTTCGCCAGAACATTGAGTAGGAATGTGTTATGGCTCGGGCGCAGACGCGGCCTGAAAAAGGCGTGTGGATCGAGCAGACATGCGCGACAGGCGGCTCCGTGTCGATAAGGCCACTAACGTCGAACCCAGGTCGCCAAGTGACCACAGCCACAACGAGCGCTTCGAACATGTCTTTGATTACGAGACGCCATTGGTAAGAAAGCAGTAAGCCTGCAGTCCGCTTAAATGAGCGATCCAATCTCCTTGAGTGATCTGGGTCTAGGAGTGTCGTTTATGACACAGACCTAGATGAGAAGTTGTTCTGTCCTTCAAGCCTGTCCACTCTTGAAGCGGGGAACGTCCTCGTAAATTCGGCGACGCAAACGCCAACAAGGCGCGGGACAGACCTCATGAGGGCTTTGCCCATGACGTTCTTCCTCGATCCGAGAACATCTGGAATGTCCGCTTCGTGGATCGGTCGTGACGAGGCGTGATCAGACCATCCTTACGGGCGCTGAGCAACAAGCGCTCGTACTGATTCGAGAACTTCGGAGCCAGATTGCCGAGGGTAGACTCTCCGAAGAGCTCAACCTGCCCGCACGCCTTGCACATCATGTGATTACGCTCTATCACGGACACGCGCAGCTTCGGATGTCGAGGATTACGTCCGAACTCGGTGTGTCCATGAGAACTTTGCAGCGATCTTTTCACAAGATGTTTCGGATGTCCATGAAGGCCTATCAGATCGATAGACGTCTCAGGTTCGCTCAATATCTCTTGTCCATCGATCCAAAGGTCAAGATGAGCGTCATTGCGAAACACTTGGGTTATGACGATCCGAATGTTTTTGAACGTTTCTTTCGAGATCATGTTGACGCTAGTCCGCACGCGTGGAGTGCGACCGAGCGGGCACGTCGCCTCCCGAGTGAATTCCGCAATAGAGGCTCGAGTGAATAACAGGGTTGTGCTGGCTACCGTCAACTCCGTATGTCTGGCCTTAGCGTGAGGAGTTCGAAAGATTGTCGCCTTCTGCAATACGGTTTCGATTGCACATTGACTCAACCAGTGCCAGACTCTCTTTCACCGACCGGTTGATACGAATATGCCGGGCACGCGTTGGTCGTCTATCGAGCAATGCAAGCATCTTTCGCTGTTCTTTTGATGTCGCACAGAGTCGTGCCGTTCGGATTGCGATCCACTTAACTCCAACCAAAGGATGATAGCCATGGTGTCTCAAGCTCCTAACCTAAAGGCAATTGTCAACGAGGACGGAGCTGTGATTCTCGATATCGAACACGATTTGATGTCAGCGCTCAATCCTACGGGAGCTTACGTCTGGCAAGGACTGCGGCGAGGCGAAACCATCGATACGATCATTGCAAATCTCTCGCGCGACACGGGCGAGGATAGTCTACTCGTCGAACCCGACGTGCGGGAGTTCGTCGCAGAACTTCAGCAGAAGCATCTGATGCCGCGCTAACCCGGAGAGCCACGATGCCAGCACCAGAAACGTTTGTCGAATCGGTCGATTACTTGGTGGCTCTTGTATTGCCCGAGTCACGAGACGTGTTGGCGATCCTGGACCTTGATGGTTACCGCCTTCCCGCTGTCGACATCGCAACGTGGTCGAGACCTGCCGAGCAGTTGCAGCAAGCGATCAAAGCGAAATGGGGCGTGTCCGGCATTGTTCTTGATTTTCTGCAATCGCTGGATCGCCCCCAAGCATGCGCTGTTGTTGAAGTTCTCGTTCCCAATAGAGAGTGCGAGCTTCAGCCGATCGAAGTGAGCGAGCTGTACATCTCCGCACTTGATGAGCAGTGGCGCGAGCAACTTATGTCTGTGTTGGCAGGTGGTCGCCGCTCTGGTGGCCCCTTCTCGCAGATCGGCTGGATCGATGAAGCCATCTTGTGGCTCGAGTCGGAGACCGGAAGAAAAATCTCTTCAAAGCACACGATTGATCAGTACAACGCCGGTGACGGTTTCTCGCTAGTTCGTTTCCGCACGCAAGATGGTCGGGACTACTGGCTGAAGGCAACAGGCGTCCCGAATGCGCATGAACCTGAGATCACACGAGTCCTCTCGGATCTCTGCGGAGGCTATCTTCCAGAGTTCATATCGTTTAGGTCTGAGTGGAATGCTTGGCTAATGTCCGGAGAGGCAACAGCCTTGTCGGAATGGCCACAGGAGCCGTTTCAACTCTTCACATTGTTGGAAAGTGCCGTGGAGTCGATGGCCCAACTCCAGTTGAGAACGCGAGGTCACGGCTCCACACTCTTGAATGCGGGAGCATTTGACCAGGGGATGCAATCCTTTCTACGACGCTCTCCCGAAGTCTTCGAATATCTCCAGGAATCGATGAGCCTCCAGACCTCGATGAAAGCGCATAAGCTCGACAAGACGCGGTTGCTCGAGATGCGCGGGATCTTCGATCAGACGTGCGAACGCATGGGGTCCCTCGGTATCGGCGAAAGTATTGTCCATGGCGACCTGAATACCGGCAATATTCTGACTGGCATTGGTCATTGTCAGTTCATCGACTGGTGTGAGGCGTATCTTGGAAATCCTCTGGTGAGCCTTCAACATCTGTTGATGCTCAACAGAATCGGTAGTGGGGAACTCAGAGACTTTATCAACGAGATCCTCAAGAACCGATACCTGGATGTATGGTCCGAGGACTGTGATCCCGAGTTGCTGCGGGAAGGGTTCGTATACATGCCAGTGCTTGCCATCGCCTCGACATTGTATGGACGAGGGGATTGGCTCGATTC
Source organism: Edaphobacter sp. (assembly GCA_025462755.1). Taxonomy (GTDB): domain Bacteria; phylum Acidobacteriota; class Terriglobia; order Terriglobales; family Acidobacteriaceae; genus Edaphobacter. The sequence continues at coordinate 17,067 of JAOAPF010000364.1, read as the reverse complement.
ACCTCTTCGTCATGATTCACGCCGTCGATCGTATGCGCGGAGCCTTGCGCGTTATATGGACCGCGCGTCTCGGGAGCCGGCGTTTGTAGGGGCCCTATGTCTCTGACTGGCCCGCCTCTAGCCCCTGTTGAGGAGATGATTCATGGAGTATTGGTTCGCGACCCGTACCGTTGGCTGGAAGATCGCAGCTTACCAGAAACGGAGGAGTGGATCCGTGAGCAACGGAGACGTTGTGACGAATACTTTGCGGAATGCGAAAACCTGCTGGCAATTGAAGAACGCGTACGGGCGTACCTGGATGTCGAAGTGGTTGACCAGCCGACGAAGGTCGGTGACCGCTATTTTTACCGCCGCCGCAGTCGAGGCCAGGAGCAGGCTTGCATCTATGTGCGTGAAAGCTCGGACGGAGAGGAACGACTCCTTGTTGATCCTTCGCCGTTCGGCCAGTACGCTTCTGTAGGTATTCACTGGATTTCTCCAGACGGTACACTCCTGGCTTACGAGTTCAAGCAGGGAGGCGGCGACCGGAAGTCTTTGCATATTGTGGACGTGACAAGCGGAGTTACGTTGCCAGACCTTATCGAGACTGGATACGCAAGAGGTTTCGCATTTACTTCGGATCGCAGAGGCTTTTTTTACTGCCAAGAAAGACCTGAGAGACCAGAGGACCACACTGTGTGTCTACATCTCTTCGAAGGTACGGAAGAGGACAAGGTATGTTTCTGTGTGCCCCGCACCCGTGGAAGTCGTCTGGTGCTCGCTGCCGATTGCACACATCTGGGCGCGATTCACCTACACAGAATGGACAGCGAAGATGTAATCGATTTTAGGATTGCACTAAAGACTGATCCCGATAATTGGCAGTACGTCTTTATGAATCGTCCTCTGCCATTTGGTCCAATCCTGAAATATGGTCGGATCTTCGAGCTTAACTACGACGAGTCTCCGAACGGACAGCTGATCGAGTTAAACCAGTCCGGCGAAATGCTACGGGTTGTTATCCCCGAGCAGGATACGATGATTCGTCAAGTTGTCATTGCCGGCCACAATATCATGGTCAATTGTCTCAACGAACGGACTCCCTCTCTCGTTTGCTGGAATCTGGAAGGCAAGAGGCTGGGTAGCCTGAATGTCCCTCAGGGCGGAACCGTTCAGCTGTTGCCAATCAAGTCTGACGATAGTGAGAGCATCTTCTACACCTGCGAGTCATTCACCCAACCACTCTCGATTTTCGAACACAATATCTCGTACGGGTGGACTCGTCCTTGGCATCTTCGGGAACACCCAACTTTATCTACCGATTTGTATGTTCGAGCGACAACCTACAGCTCGAAGGATGGCACACGAATTCCGCTGACACTGCTGACGCGAACTCGGGCTGACTCTTCTGGACGGGGTCCCGTGATTATGACCGGATATGGTGGTTTTGGCATGCCAATGACACCGCAGTTCTCCGTGCTCGTGGCGCTTATGACGGAGATAGGTGCCGCCTTTGCTCTCCCAAATATCCGCGGAGGAGGAGAGTTTGGCAAGAACTGGCACGATGCTGCGCGTGGCAGGAATCGTCAGGTAGCGTTCGACGACTTCATCGCAGCTGCAGAATGGCTCTTCAGTGAGGGCATCGCGAGTCCCGGTCAGCTGGGAATCTTTGGCGGATCAAATTCAGGATTGCTCGTAGGCGTCGCCATGACCCAACGGCCAGAGTTATTTCGGGCGGTGCTCTGCATTGCTCCGTTGTTGGATATGGTTCGATATGAGCACTTCGACCAGTCTGCGAAGTGGCGGCAGGAATACGGTGCGGCTAACGATCCGGACGACTTCGCAGCGCTATACTCCTATTCGCCGTATCACCATATCGAAAGGAAATCGGACTATCCATCAGTGTTTTTTGTCTCTGGAGACAGCGACGACCGCTGCAATCCGGCCCATGTCAGGAAAATGGCCGCGCAGCTGCAGGAACTCCCCGGCCGGGATGCATCTGTCGTGGTGGACTACAGCGAACAGCGCGGCCACTCTCCGGTGCTGCCTCTATCAGTACGTGTTGATGCCCTGACACGAAGGATCGCTTTTCTATGTCGAGAGATGGGCATCAGAATCGCCCATGGAGTTAACCATGATCCGATATGTGCTTAAGAGTGGAGTTCTATTGCTATACGTTGAGTGCGTGATGCGCTTTCGTGACTTCAAGATCCTCAACGAAATTGTTCGCAGGGAAGAGGTTCGTTCTAGACCCGCCCAGGCGATTGTGGACAGTCCGCTTCTGTGTCACGCGATGGATGTCGCGTGCGTTTTCTATTTCAAGAGGGTCATGTGCTTACAGCGATCTGCGGCTACCACCCTTTTATTACGACATCACGGTTGGAAGGCGGAGATGGTAATTGGAGCCCAGATCCTTCCTTTCAAATCCCATGCATGGGTGGAGATCGAGGGTTCGGTCGTGAACGACAAGCCTTACATGCTGGACATCTATCGCGTATTGGAACGTTGCTGATGTGAGGTGCAAGGATGAGCATAATCTTTGGTGTCAAAAAGCCCGAAGGAGATGTGGTTGAGGAGCGCCAGCTGTTGAATGTCGCTCAGGCAACCAACCGCTGGGCCCCAGACGGGACCTTTGTACGCGCGATGGGACGCATCGGCATGGGCTTTCAACCGTACCATACACATCAGCGCTCCAACCTCGAATCACAACCTGCTATAGACGACGTGCGGAACATGATTTCCATGGATGGGCGTCTTGACAACCACAAAGAGCTTCGTGGTTTGCTGAACATTGAGGACCCGGAGGCACCCGATTCCGTCATTGTGCTGGCAGCCTTTAGGCTTTGGGGTGAGGAATGTTTCTCCCGGTTCATCGGGGACTGGGCGCTGGCAATCTGGTGCGCTACTACGCATTCGGTATTTCTCGCCAGGGATCACGCTGGAACCAGGACGCTCTTCGCCATGGAAAACGAAGGTAGTCTTTATTGGGGATCGTTTCTCGAAACACTAGTCTCTGCACCGAGGAGTCAGGGCTTAGATCCCCACTATTTGACTCGATATCTCTCCTTCTTCTCTTCGCATAGCCTGACTCCTTATAGAGGAGTTTATGCAGTGCCGCCAGCGCATTGCATGGTCTTCAAAGAACGACGCCGGACATGCTGGGCACATTGGACGCCAGAAGCAAGGACCTCGTTTCAACCTAAATCTGTGCCGGACTATGAGGAAGCCCTCCTTTTCTCATTTCGGCAAGCAGTCAAAAGGCGCGTTTTACCAGGCAGTCGAGTTATATCTCACCTTAGTGGAGGTATGGACTCCAGTTCAATCGTCTGTATGGCTGACCTGATCAATCATGATAAAACCGACCGCCCGGCAATGAAGATCGAAACGATCTCGTATTATGATCCGTCCGAGCCTACTTGGGATGAAGAACCATATTTTTCTGTCGTAGAGAAACGGCGCGGACAGATCGGTTTTCACATACATCGTTCTTACGCAGATCGAGGTTTTGATGTAGTGCCATGGTCAGAGGCACACTACTATCTTCCTGGAGCGGACGCATCTTCGATAATTCGAGAACGACACTTTCAGGAAACCGTAGGCCGTACGGGAAATATAGCGATTCTTGCGGGATATGGCGGTGATGAGCTCTTAGGCGGTCGTCCTGATCCGTTGCCGGAATTGGCGGACCTTGCAGCCTCTTTCGAATTGCGAGCGCTATTTATTCGTTCATTCGAGTGGTGTTTGGCTCTGCGACAACCGCTTTATTTTCAAGTCCGTTCGCTCTTAGGGTACTTAACCTCTCTATACGTGGGGACGGTTGAAAACCGCAATTCGGCGCCTAAATGGATAAATAGCAAAGACTCTCCGGATCTTCAAGATGATGCGCTTCTTGGGCAGGGCCCTCCAACAATGTTTATGCGTCCAAGTCGTATTCACAACAAACTGACGTGGAGGAGCATTGTAGACACTCTGCCGCATCAGTACCCGGAATACACCTGCCGGTATGAATATCGATATCCCTTTCTCGACAGAGAGCTAATGGAGCTGATTTTTCAAATACCTCGTTCGCAGCTACTTCAGCCCGATCGAAGAAGAACCTTGATGCGGCGCAGTTTTCGGCATCTTCTTCCAAGCCAGATACTCGAACGGCGACGAAAGGCACTCTTGACTCATGGTCCGTTGCGAGCCCTCCAGGTAAATCAGAAGAGGGTCAGACGCATAGTTTCCAACTCGATCCTCGCGGAGATGGGCATCGTCAATATTCGAATGCTTGGAGAAAGAATAGAAGCCGCTATATGTGGCACAGAAGGCTCCGCTCTGGGACACATTTTGCGCTTTATTGCACTGGAATTATGGATTCGACACATCGATGATTTGCCCCTTGAGTCAGACGAGAAGTTCATGCGAACTTCCCCGTGAGTGTTTCCGGGGAGATAGGTCCGAATGGGCGTCCGCTGCAATTGGGCGGACGTCTATACCGGAAAAATAGAACTGAAAAGGAGAAAAGTATGAAATACATCAAACCGGTAATTCTAAACGTCGTATGTGCACATGAGAGCATCATGGGCATGATCAAGGGTGTCCAAGCACCGGACAACGATTCGAGTTCGTCCCAGCTTGCCACAGCGTCTGCGTACGAGGCGGATGAATAGAACCGTCGATTTGTCCTGGATGCCGCCGAGCGAGATTAGTGGCTTAATTTCGCGCGGCGGCAACTAATTGCTTCGTTGTGGATTGGTCCTGCGAGCTTTCGGAAATCAATTGTGATTTGTCGGCACTCTTCAGAACATGCCATCGTGTGTACTGTGCAGTTTTCTCCTTCGAGGGATCCTCTTCTCCCTGTAGCCAAAACTGAAACCAATCCACCACTCCATTCATAGCAATGGCTCGGTCGTGCGGCTTCTCCAGGAGATGCACCCCATCTGGAATGACGACAAGGTCTACTGGTTTATTCAAGATGGTCAATCCCGTGAACCATTCCCACACCTCAAGTATTCCCAGGGACTTGTCCAAACTAACCAGTCGGACCGGCGTATGGACTTTGTCCAGATTGAAACCAGGCGACTCCTTGCCCCATTGTTCGATTCCTTCTGCGCCAAATGGGGTAGAACCATTATCAAGATCGAATTCTGCCTGTCGAAACGCCATGTATTGGAAATACCCTGCGTCAATACCATCTGTTAGAACTGCTGCTGAGAAGCGGCGGTCGGTATGCGTCAGCGTGTAGGCAACAAACCATACGGTTCGGCTAAAGCCGCTGATACCTACCTTTTCTGGAAGGATCAGACCGCGCCGGTCGAGTTCATCGATTGCACTTTCGTAGACAAGCTTTGCGAAAGATCGGAAGGACTCTTGCTCCGTACTGCCAAGGTTTCTGTCATTAGCAATCGTTTTGTGGCCCTCCGGATCGGCAAAGGCATATGCCTGTATGACCAGGAAACCCTTTGCGGCTAAAGGCCGCGCAGCGAAGCTGCTGCTCCACTCATTCATACCGTCCATCGAAAAGCGACTTTCGTCGAAACCATGTGTTTGGATGACGAGCGGATATCTTTTCCCGGGCTCATAATTAGGAGGAAAATATAGACCGGCCTTGACTGTCACGCCGTGGACAGTCCACGAAACCGTCTCCACATGACCCATGAGAAGTGTCCTGAACTGTGGGTTGAGGTCCATGAGTTCAGCATCTCGACCTGACTTCGCATCGCGGGCGAAAAGCCGAGGTGGTGTATTGAGATCCTGACGCAGCTCTATATCAAGAGGAATACCGATGGCTTTTTCAGATGGCCAATCTCCGGGCGCCACGATCTCCCAACGACGGGATGATATGTCTACTCGAATGTCAAAGGCTGTCTTGAGGCGCTCTGCCGGAGAGATTGTGCTGGACTCGTCCAGGGGGATATACATCTGCTTTAGGTAAATCCAGTTCCCCTTGGACGACCAAGCAACGGGGCTGCCTGCCCAATGAGCTCCAGACCAGACAGATCTGTATAGTCCGCTCTCAACATCGATTGTGATGTAGCGCATAAAAGGCGTCCGTTGTGATAGGAAGCGGCTGTGGAACATCGAGTGTACCCATGCTCCTCCTGGAAAGCTGTAGCCTTCCCATTCCCTAGGAAGCTCCCCAGTCTCCACATATGAAGACACAATCACATGATCTCCTTCGGGAGAGGGCCACAGCCCATCCGCGTGGAAGTTCTTAGGTAATGCAACCTGTCTTTCAGCTCGGTGATCGATCACGAAAAGTTCAGCGTCTTGATCCTCTGGTCGCTTTGCGTAATTCAAAAGGGTGACCAGGTTCTGATCAGTGATAGCTGTACCTAGTGGCTTCTCCGCAAAGAATGGCTTTCCATGTTTTCTGGTATCTGCTAGGAAGGACAGGCGTCCATTCTCGGAGAGGCCGTAAGCACGAATGTTCGTCCTGTGAGTGGTTAGTCGTACCAACCTGCCCTTTTGGACGACAACACTATATACTTGGGTCCGCTGAGACTGGTTACACCCGAGAAAATACACTTGTTGGCTATCTCTGCTCCATTGAACAGACTGAATCGCAGGTACATTCGAGACCGATCTCAATCGCGCTATAACTCTGGGTGTCGGTGAGCGAAACACTGCATCGGTACGAAAGAGGTAAACGGCGTATTCATTCGATGAGGCTGATAGAACCCCTTTCCGCAGTACTACAAGGAAATGTTTTTTGTCAGGCGAAAACTGGGCGATGCTATGACCGATGTCTGCTCCAACAAAGTAATCCTGGGAGGCTGGTCTGACCATTTCGATTGCATCGTCAACCGTCACGTCCCGCGAGCGCTCTAAGAGCGTAGTTTGTGCAATGGCAGGTAGGGAGGCAGCCACAGCGGAGATTGCGAGAAAGAGCAGCCAACACTTTATCCACGACGTTACGCGCCTGCTTTCAATGTAGCTGAGCACAGTTGCCAGTCTAGCGATAGAGCGCAACATGACTAGAATTGCACCTTGAGAGCAAACTGACTGGACCGTGGGCCTCCTTGTTGGTAGAGCGAGCTCATGGTCGAGAGACTTTGGTTGAGCATGCTCGTTGCCTGACCGAACAATGCGTTGGACAAGGTCGGATTTACATATCCGAAATTCGGGTGATTCAGCACATTAAAGGACTCGGCGCGAAATTGAAGGTTCAACCCCTCATGGAGCTTGAACTCCCGTCGAATCGCCACATTAATCTGATTGGCATCAAAACCTCTCACGAAATTCCGTGGAGCGGTACCCGTTGACCCGGTAATGGGAATGCTGAAAGCAGGGGTAGCAGTATTGTTGGCTCCGCCATTGATAACCCGGCCGCCTGGATATTGGCTGCCGTACCGGTATATGGGACGGGACGGATCATAATTGACATTTCCGTAGTAGCGATTTCCCACAGCATCGGTCAGCAATGCTCCCGTCAGAGAAATGGGAAATGCTGTGCGGATGTTCAGGCGTCCGTCGATTGCCCATCCATTTAGAACATCAACAGCAAGCTTCGATCCCTGATATCGTGGCATCTCCCACGTGAGCCCTCCCTGGAAATTGTGGCGGACGTCGAAGTCTGAATTGCCATAGGTCAAAGGGAGTGAACTATTGGTTGATCCATAGTCCAAAGAGTGCGACCACGTATAGCTAACGAGTGCCTGTAAACCATGCGAGACGGAGCGCTGGTATTTCAACTGCAGACTCTGGTAGCTCGATGTGGCTCCGTTGGGGAAATAGCTAATGTACCCAAATTGAGAGTTTAGGGCGTTGACATATCGAGACTGTTGCTGCAACAGCCGGCGCCCACTGGATGCTACATACGAAATCGTAAGAGACTGATCTTGGCTGAACGCCTGCGTAAGACTGGCATTCCATTGGAGACTATATGGAAGCTGAAGATGTTCAGGGAAGGCATAGATGTTGGTAGCTGTATAGGGGGCTATCGGATCAGTGCTAAAGGCGACCTGTGAAGCTGAGATGGGCAGGGGAGTTCCATAGGTGATATTTGAGGCGAAGAAGCCAGCGCTGGCGGCGTACCCATTTGCAGCGACCTGATTCCCGGTGTCGTAGAATGCACCGCCACCGACCCGGACGACCAATTCCTTGCCGGGAATAGTGTGAGCCACCCAGGCCAATCCTAGTCTGGGAGCAAAGTTGTACCAACTGGTCTTCCATGCGGGAGTTCCGGCAGGGGTCAGCGAAAGCGTGGCTGGGTTGTTCACGTCGCCCCGGAGAGTATAGAGAGTCTTTCCATTGGCCTCCGTAGGCGGGGGATTGAGTTCCCACCGTAGCCCCATAGACAGGGTCAGAGGCGGCACTACATGCCATTCATCCTGAACAAACGCTGAAAACTCGTTAATGATCGGGGTAGCCGGAACATGCTTTTGAAATGATGTGTAGTTTGCTGTATTTGTGAGCATTTGCTGTCTGGTCGTGAACGTTGGATAGACCCCCAGTTCGATAGGCGTCAGAGGTGAAGTGATATGGCGTTCATCGACTCCTGCACGAACAATATGATGTCTGATCGACAGATTCAGTATGTCCACGAGGTTCCATTGACGTAGTGAGTTCGCAGAAATGACCGGGCCGATGTAGCTGGTTCCCACGCCAGCAACTGAGAAGTTCGGCTGTGGGGCAGAGGAACTGTAGCTGCCAGGAATTCCGAAAGCACTTACGAGGTCTACGGGAGTGGCTCCGCCGAAGTTGTCGAGAGCAACAGACTGCGAGGATTTACTTGATGCGTAGGAAAATCTCAGATCGTTCGAGATACTACCTGTGAACGCGCTCGTAAGACCGGCGGTATATGTCTGGCTATCGAAGTGCAGATGATAGAGGCTCGACAGAACTCGAGACGCGGTAGATGTGGGCGCGTCGCTCCAGCGGAAGAATATTGAATGCCTCGCCGCAAGCTTCTGGTCCAGTCGTATGGATGTCGAGTCGATGCGGCTCGGCAACGAATAGGGCATTATGAATGGAGCAAGTCCAGATAACCCTGCTGACGTCGAGATCTCAGGTCCAGTCGGCAGGGGGAAGGCGTTGAAAATGGGCTGCAGTGACGCGACTGTCCCCGTGCGGACCGAAAGAGACGGAACATACTGTGTCGTCGCAGCCGTCGGTTGGGTTAATCGAAGCCCCTCATAGGAAGCGAAAAAGAAAGTTCTGTCTTTACCGGAGTAAACATGGGGTAGAAGTACAGGGCCGCCAAAGGTACCTCCGAAATCATTCTGCCTCAGGGCCGTTTTCGCTTTCCCATTGTGCTTGTTGAACCAATCATTACTGTCTAGGGCATCGTTTCGAAGATAATCAAAGGCCGTTCCGTGAGGTGCGTTTGTACCAGAGCGAGTAGATAACGAAAATTGTCCGCCCGGTGTTCTGCCATATTCCGCAGAATAGGTTGAACTCATTACTCTGAACTCTTGTAACGCGTCGACCGAGATCAAACTTTGGGTGGTTCCCAGTGCCGTTGATGCCGCAATTGCTCCCATAGAACCAGCTTGTCCGTACCCAGTGGGATAACCAGTGCCGTTGTTTCCGGATACCCCATCGACGGTGTAGGAATTGGATTCTGTCCGTTGGCCATTTACGCTGAAGTCCCCCTTGGACTGAATGCCTCCGGCGGCCTGAGGACTTTGAGTGACAACTCCTGGGGTCATAGAAATCAAATCTTGAAAGCTCCGGCCATTGAGTGGCATGTTCTCGACAAACTTTCGGTCAACGACGGTGCTGACTGAGGCATCTGTAGTGTTGATAGTCAGACCGGTGCCATCAACATTGACAGTCTGTGATGCGCTTCCTACTTTGAGAGATAACCGGATTCGCCTATCGTCCGCGACATTCAGTAAGATGTGATCAACAACGACGTCCGCGAACGATTCTTTCGACACCGTAAGCCCGTACAGGCCCGGCTTCAGGAAGGTAAATGTAGCCGATCCTGTGATCCCGCTCGCAGCCTGCTGCTCCTGATTGGTCTCAGCGTTTCGCAGCACAATGTGTGCGCCCGGTACGACAGCCCCAGATGAATCTGAAATAGAGACTGAAAGACTAGCTGTGCTTGAATCGGCGAATGCGGAAGACGAGGCCAAGGTCCACAACATTGCGAGTATCGCCCAGACAGCAGACCGGCGGAAAGGGACTTCAATTTTAGGCATACTTCTCCTTGGGGCATCTGATAGCTGGTTATCAATGAATTAGGTGCTACTCGATGCGAGTTACTGCAGCTCCGCGCTGGAGGCGCTGGACAGTGATGACCAGCCTTCTCTCCTCGCGCTGCACCTTGGCTAGCTGGTTAGCCAACTCATCTGGGCTAACGGGTGCGGATGAACCTTCTGGCGATAATGCGAAACCGGCAGTCACGAGTCGCTCGAGACGATCGGCATTCTCGCGGAGCGAATCAGCCGTTGTAGCGAGTTCAGTGACTGTACTGATCGGATCTACGTGTTGGGGCGGAATTGGGGTGAGAGGTCTCTCTCCTGTCAGAGTGGTGATAATCGCGGTCAATTCCAGGTCGCAGATCGCCAGAGGGCGCGCAAGCAATCTAAGCCAGAGTTGCCTGTCCTGCGCGCCCATTGCGGCAAGCTCGCTGCTGCGGAAGTCCCTCGCCCCAATCTGGCTGACGTCCCATGCGGCGCGATGAACACGAGCACTTCTCGCAACGATCTCGCGTGCATCCTCTTGGACACGCTCATCCAGCTCAGCGCCGGAGAGTGCCAGACGAGTCACCAAGGATTCTCTGAGCATATTGTCCAAAGGAACACGATCCGTCGCGATCGACACCGGCGGGCTCAACTCTACTGTTGGAATGTGTCGCGGAGTCTGCGGTTCCTCGGATGTATGTAGGTCGATCTTGAGGTCAGCGCCACCTTGAAGAGCCCGCAGTGATTGAATCAGCGACCGCGCTTCCTGGCGAGTCGGCAGAACACCTGTGACCTCGACGGCATCGTTCGGATGTCTCATGATGTCGACTGCCGCCTGTATGTTCTGTGGCTGATTGCTGAGGACTTGTATGGCTTGAAGGGCCAGGTGCACATCGTCGCTCGCGTTGGCGCTGCTGTGCAGGCTAAGGGTAGAAGAATCAGGGATGAAGTCGCTTGCCCGGACTTGCTCGGCACGAAGAACCTCGTAACGTAGCTCCTGGAAATGGTATTCACGGGTGTCATCTCCATCCTGGACACGCAGGGTTTCGGCGACGGGACGCATCGTGGCGGTGGCGATGACCAGACGGCCCTCGACGATCGACGCCTTCTTTGGGGTAGCAGGCTGCTTGAAACTCACCTCATACCCATCCTTTAACTCGCGTAGGGCCAGATTCTCGTTGTTCCCGGCCAACTGCTCGAAATCCGCGGTATTCGGCGGACGCTGCCATAATTTGTCCTGCACGCCGATCACGTGAACTGCGCCATCTCGCTTTGATTTCCCCATGTTCGAGAAGTCCCGAGCTTTCCCGTTGACATCGATCCAGTGACTCGCGAGCACATTGCCGGTGGTCGTGCGAAGGTGGAGAGTTTGCAATGGACGGTCGGCGCTGCGGAGAGAGTCAACCTCTGCGGTCGCGATCGTTTTGCCTTCTCCCGAGTGGACCTCAAGCGAAAAGATTTCGTGAACGGCTCCGTGTGGAGGGGCCGCACCCGCGGCTCGCTCGATCGACTGATCGAGGATCGCTGCTGCTGTGACTTGCTTCTTCGTCGTGCCTGGTGTCCGGGTGTAGGCAAGGCCCAGGACAATCAAAACGCACAGGCCGACCGCAATCGCGATGGCCCAAGGACGTCGTCTCTTCAGGTTGGACAGAAGGCCCGAGAGCCAACCATCACCTTCAACGGGTGCTTCGATGTCGAGCCTCTGGGTCTCCCCTGAGCTGGGTTCGGACGGGTCGAAGATCGGAGCCTGAGCCGATGGAGGGCCGTCTGCGCCCACTTCGAGTAGAGGATCGTAGTAGGAGACGTCGAGGACCGGCGCTCCGCCGGCAAGAGTCAAAGACACCGAGAGCTGGCGATCATCGCTGAGACTAACGGCAGCCACCCGCGGCGCAGGTACTTCGAGAATCTGTTGCCGCAAATCGAAATAGAGGAGGCCAACGCCTTGTTCGCTGAGGACTTCAACGAAACACGGTTGCGACAAGGGTGGAAGTGCGATCTGAAGATTACTTGAGGCACTCGTAATCGTTTGCACGCCTCGAACTTCTCCATCAACCACGATCTGCAGTTTTTTCGGTCGGTGCTCGTAAGTTTCTCGCAGCTCACGGCGGAGTTTTTTCAAGCCTTCGTCTTCGGTTCTCGCGGATGGCGGGTTCGCGTCCGGTGGAGGATCGCCCTCGGTAAAGAATCGAAGCGTCAGGTCCGGCAGTCCCAGCAGCCTATTGGCTTGGTTCAAGCAGGTTCTGCAACTGGCAAGGTGGGCGACCTCTTGTGTATTGAATGCGGGTGCCTCTGCCAGCTGGTAACGATCCTGGAGTTCCTCAGGCGGCAGGCAGGTACCTTCGACCTCCGAAAAGATCCGCCGCCGCAGTTCCGCGAACAGAGCTTCCGGTTGCTCTGGCAGGTAGCGGGGAAAGGCGGGAGACTTCCGTTCGCCCCGGTTCAGGAAGCGGAGAATGCCGGGCCGATTCAAGTAGGCCTTGCCCTCAAGTCGGGCTGTTTCAATGAGCGTATCGACGTTCGACCGCTTCGCCTTAAGTAGCGCCATGATCTCCGTCGAGAGGTAACCAAGAAAGAAGCGCAGAATCAGAGCCGACGCAGCCCGGTTGGTTCTTCTGCGGATGCAGGCGTACTCACAGATGCCGGCCAAGTCACTCCGGACATGCAGAAGCTGGCTCCTGTCGACGGCAGATATCGCGAATTCAACGGAGTCGAAGTCGACTGCGAGCAGCCCTGCCACTGCGTCCCTGCCGCTGCGCAGCTTCTTGGAGATGAACAGGTTCTTGAGTGAGGTATATAGATATGCGCGAATCTGATCGTCATCCGTGAAGTCAGGACCCGACTTCATCTGCACGAAACGGACATAGAGGTCTTGCACCAGGTCTTCGGCTTCTTCAGAAGCGCCCTGGGTATGTTGACGAGCCCAGTCCAGCAGCCAGTCATAGTGATTCAGGAAGATCGTCTCGTGGTCACGGGACTTCTTCTCGAACTTCAAAGGTTTTGGGGAAGTCAAAGCTCCTCCTGTAAGCGCCACAACTCGCGGAAGAAGGCCTTCGCAAAAGCGCGAAAATGCGCGAATGCGCGGATTAAGAGCAAGTGAGCGCGCGGGGAAATTGTGTAGCTTTGAACGCTATTTGGCGTAATGTTTCAGAGGTATTTGACGTATCCGCTGAGCTGGGACGAGCGATGGGGACGGGGAACGGTTTTTTGCGAGGAGCGAGAGATGCTCAGCGTACGGAGTAAGTGCATGATTCTGCTTGTGAATTGCAGGCATCTTAGTTGAGTGGCCTGTCTGACTCGTTGTTGTGCGGCGAGCCGTCATTACGCCAAATAATTCTGAAATAGTGCGCTAGATAATTCTGAAAGCAACATTTTGGCGCCTGTCCCACCGGAAAGCAGGGAAGGGGGGCCCATCGCCCTCACCCCGGCGCAGACCAGGTTGCGCAAGCAGTGCAGTCGCCCCATTCTAAGCGCAACTATGCCAAGGCGCTCGCACGCGTAGCGTCTGCCGCGCCAGCGGCTTAGTGCAAATCGGCGAGTCACTCATTGACCGCTTCAGCTAACTATCCTTGTGCCTGTGAAGTCACGTTATCGGCAACTTCGCCTGCGGTTCCGATAGTGTGCCTTCTGCATAGAAGACCTCAAGACCGCCCCTTGCCAGGAAGTTTACTTCCGCAAGCGCATGTGACTCCATTTCTCATAGGGCAACGCGAAGCTTTGTTAGATCAGCGCGATGGCGTCCTACATGCCGCGACGGTAATGCTTTGTCTTACGATAATTTGGCCGAATCCTGAGGGAATAGGAATAAAAACCAGGAATATTTGTTTCTCCAGCAGGCGTGGGCGCGCCACCGCTCTGATTCTCGAGTGCGCTCGAAATCGCTGCGGCCGCGCCTTTAGGACATCACCGTGCGTTCCAACGATCCCTCGTAGGGCATCGATTACGCACAAATCAGTTTTTTAAAGGAATCGGTATTCAATGTGTGGAATCGTAGGCATGCTTTCCCGCCGCGGGCCTGTATCTGCAGCGACACTCCAGAAGGCTACGCAGTCTCTTCATCACCGTGGGCCCGATGGACAGCGGCAGTGGATCTCACCCGATCGCAGCGTAGGGCTCGGGCACGCACGGCTGAGCATCATCGACCTGACCACGGGCGATCAGCCCATTGCCAGTGAAGACGGACGCAAGCATATCATCGTCAACGGCGAGTTCTATGGCTACGAGGCGATTCAGCGAGATTTGCAGGCGCGCGGGCACCGGCTGAGCACAAAGTCAGACAGCGAGATCGCGCTGCATTTATACGAGGACTTCGGCGTGCACTGCCTGGAGCACCTGCGCGGTGAGTTTGCGCTGCTGTTGTGGGACGAAAACCGCCGCCGGCTCTTCGCCGCGCGCGATCGCTTCGGAATCAAGCCGCTGTTCTACGCCAGGCATAACGACACGCTCTACCTGGCCTCGGAGATCAAGGCGCTGTTTGCCGCCGGAGTGCCGGCGCGGTGGGACGAAGAGTCTCTCTACCACAACCTCTCGTTCGGCGCGCCTCAGTTGCGAACGCTGTATGAGGGCGTTTTCCAGATCCCTCCCGGGCATTTCATGCTGGTGACCGACCAGCACATGCAGTTGAATCGGTATTGGGATTTCAATTATCCGGCCAAAGACTCGATGACAGCGGCGCGGAGCGATGCCGACTATGCAGCGGAGCTTCGCGAGACGCTCGAAGAGGCCGTTCGGCTTCGCTTGCGCGCGGACGTGCCGGTGGGCATATATCTCAGCGGCGGTCTCGACTCATGCGCGATGCTTGGCCTGACGGCGCGCAACCGTCCAGATCCGGTGAAGGCGTTCACCCTGAGCTTTGGCGAAAGCGCTTTGTACGACGAGAGCGCCATAGCGCACGAAATGGCGCAAAAGGCGGGCGCAGAGCTTCATGTGATTCCCATCACGCAGAAGGATCTGGCCGACGCGTTCGCGGATGCGATCGAGCAGGCCGAAGGCCCAACCCCGAATGGGCATGGTGTCGCGAAGTACCTGCTGAGCAAGGCAGTGCGCGATGCCGGGTACAAGGTGGTCATTACCGGCGAAGGCTCAGACGAGATCTTCGGCGGCTATGCCCATTTCCGGCGCGACGTTCTGCTCTACAACCGTGACGGGCAAGATCCGAAGCTGGTCGAACAATTGCTCAAGCAACTGGATGAACAGAACCCGGTAAGCCGGGGCTTGCTGCTGCCCGCCGGCGTGAGCGGCAATCTGGACTCCGTGAAGCGAGTGCTTGGCTATGTGCCGTCCTGGATGGAGGCTTTCTCCGCAACGTCAAAAAAGCTGCAGCCTTTCCTCGCGCAATGGTTCAAACAGAAATACACGCATCGCGATGGCGAGTACAACATCCTGGACGACACCGACGTACTCCAGCAGTTAAGAAATCGTGATCCGCTGCACCAATCGCTGTATCTGTGGTCCAAGTGTGGTCTGTCTGGCTACATCCTCACCATGCTGGGCGACCGCATGGAAATGGGGCATTCGATCGAGGGCAGGGTGCCATTCCTCGATCACAAAGTGGTCGAAGTAATCACGCGGCATCCGGTGAACCAAAAGATTCGCGGAATGACGGAAAAGTATGTTCTGCGTGAGGCAGTCAAGGATGTCATTACCGACACCGTGTACAAGCGGCAGAAACATCCGTTCCTGAGCCCGCCGGCCACGCTGAACACCAACGGCGAGCTCCACACATTCATGCAGGACACGCTGCGGGGCGAGGCCATGCGAGATCTGCCGTTCTTCGACCAGAGATCGGTGGTGGCGTTCCTGGATCGGTTGCCGGACCTGGATACGGAGACGAGAACAGCGAGCGATCCGCTTCTGACATATATGACCAGCTTGTGCGTGCTGCAGGAGCGGTTTGGGCTGTCGGGCAGCGCGGTTCGCGAGAGACAGGAGCTGGCGGCGTCGATTATTTAGCCTGGCCCGCAACTACTCTGCGATCAGTATCAACTACCAGGTAAACTGCGGGGCATCAATGCGAAAGTTCCTGCCTCCTTCAATTGATGAAGTTCATGGTCTGGGTGCTGGCGCCAGGTTGCGATCCGCTGACCGCGATGCGACTCCTGCCACTACCGTCCTGCTCACACCACCAACATCAACTCTCGCATGCAGATCGTCAATAGGGGTCTTTGGAACATTTGGACGGAAAGTCCGGTTAAGGATTCTGGCTCTTCGTTCAAGGCGAGAATTCGGTACACGGTTGCTTCGCCAATACCTAGCTTTGTGGCAATGACAGCGCGGGTTGCGCCTTCGGCGGCCAGCTTGAGAACACTGTTCCTACGCTCCGCTTCGATGGGTTTGCGTCCTTTATAGGGACTTCCGACTTGGCTTTGGCGATTCCTTCCCGTTGCCGTTCGAGCAGCATCTCCCTCTCGAACACGCGACTGTCTCCCCTGATTCACGATCACATCAATTTGCTGGGGCGCTATTCCTTCGCTATGCCCGACATCGTCGCCCGGGGAGGACTGCTGCCCCTACGCGATCCAACAGATCAAAACGCCTAACCGGACTTTCCGTCCAGTTGTTCCAAAGACCCCGTGTTTCACATGAACCATCCCGACGCCATTACCGACGCAGCGTTCGCCGAGTGGATCAGGCTACGGCTAAGCTGTTCGACGTCTTCACGATTGCCGCTTGATGCAACTGATGAATCATGGCTTCGCCGACGGGGATTTTTGCGATGCTGCGCCCACCATACAGTTGTCAAAAGTTCAGCCACGAGCTTGCGTCAGAGCCCAATTAGGGATCAAGATACAGAAGACCGATACGTCGTATGCGACGTATCGGTCTTCAATCGCCAAGGCGACCTCCTCGTGGTGGCGTTGGCGGTGCAACGTTAGAGCGAGATAGGCCCGTTCGCGATGAAGCGGTTTGAGGGATCGAACTGGCGCTTGATCCGCGTCAGCCGCTCCTTATTGGAGCCATAGATCTGTGCTATCTG
>JAOAPF010000324.1 GCA_025462755.1 Edaphobacter sp. | reverse complement strand
GTATTGAGGTGGTAGATGTTGCCGTCGTCGCCGAAGCGGGCGGCGCGGGGTTGCTCGTAGGGTGTGGACTTGCCCAGTGGGACGTAGCCGGTCTTCCAGAGCTTGCGATCCTCTGGCGTGGCCTGGGGAATTTCGCGGGCGTCGATCTCGTGGGCGAGGTCGCCGTCGACGATGTAGTCGGACCAGACGACGGAGGCGAGCGAGCCAATTTGCGGGTCGATGCCGCCGATGCCGGCGACGAGGAAGTAGGCGTGGGTGAGGTCGAAGCGCGGGTCGAGGCCGAGGGCCATGATGGTGGCGGCGGTGCGCGCGGTGCCGACGCCGGTCAGGACTCCGAGGATTCCAGTCTTGGGATTGAGGTGGAGGTCGTGGTAGCCAGCCGGGAAGGGGAGGACAGTGTCGAGGTGTTCGCGCTCGACCCAGTACTGGTGCTCGCCGGGGGCGTCGCCGGTGTCGGCGCCGATCTCGAACATGTTGATGACGACGACTTTTATCTCGATGGGCTTCTGCTGCGGTTGCGCGAGCGCGCATGGGAGTGTTGCGAACAGGAGTAAGGTGAAAAGTGAGCGCATAGGAAATGGTAGCGTATGACGTGCGGGTGTGGTCAGTCTGAAGTTCGTCGCAGTAAGGTTCAGCATTAGTTCCGACGCTAGCCGAAGAAAAGCAGATCCCTCCACTTCGCTGCGCTTCGGTCGGGATGACATATTCCAGGTGGCGAATTCCAGGTGGCGAATTTCGACTCGGAACGCTAGACGCCTTTTTTCATCGGCTCCCAGATGAACTTGTGAATCTGGAGCGAGAGGCGCGCGGGCAAGCCGTCGGCGAGCATCCACTCAACTAACTTGCGAGGGTCCAGGGCCATGTTGTCGGCGGTGCGCTGGGGGCTGGGGATCTGGACGAAGGCGGGGCTGAGGAGGATCTGCCCCGCTTTCGCGTCGAGTGCATGCGTGCGGATGAAGTCGCGGGCGAAGTCGTAGTCTTCGCGATTGGTGATGACGAATTTGACTTCATCATTTTTGGTGAGCGCTTCTAGGTTTTCGAGGCGGAAGGTATTGGCTGCGCTGCCTGCGCCGGGGCATTTGACGTCGACGATCTTGTGAACGGCTTTGGGAACGTCGGCTAAGGGGCGCTCCCCGCTGGTCTCGATCATCAGCGTGAAGTTCTGGGCGAGCAGGCGGTCCATCAGGGGGAGAAGCTCTTTGGCTTGCAGCATGGGCTCGCCGCCAGTGAACTCGACGAGGGTGCAGGGGGCGAGGGCTTTGATCTGCTGCTCGATCTCGTCGAGGGTGAAGGGCTTGCCTCCGGTAAAGGTGTACTCGGAGTCGCACCAGGCGCAGCGCAGGTTGCAGCCGGCAAGGCGTACGAAGATGCAGGGGAGGCCGGCGAAAGAGGATTCGCCCTGGACGGATTTGTAGAGTTCAATGAGGTGCATGAGAAATAGCTGTCTTTTCGTGAGTGTCTTTGCCTGTCTGACAAAATGCGGGGGTTATTCGCTCCGCTCTGAACGACAAGCTTTGGGCGCTAGATTTAAGAGCTATTCGTAGTAGCGCGCGAAGCTGGTGTCGGTTTCGTAGAGGGTGCAGTCCTTTACGGTGACGCGGCCTTTGGTCATCTCGTGGAGCTGGAGCTTGGTCTTGTCGTAAAAATAGCGGGCGAGGTTTTCGGCTGACGGGTTGAGCGTGGTAAAGGGCTCGAGGTCATTGATCATCTGGTGGTCGAGGTAGTCGACGACGGGGCGCATGACCTGCTTGAGGAGTTTGAAGTCGAGGAGCAGGCCGGCCTCGTCGAGGTCTTTGCCCTGGAGGGTGATGAAGACCTTGTAGTTGTGGCCGTGCGGGTTCTCGCACTTGCCACGATAATTGCGGAGGTAGTGGCCGGAGGAGAAGCCGGCTTCTACGGTTACTTCAAACATGACCCTTGAATCCCTTCGGTTGCCGCGCCTGTGATTTAGATTGGAGCTGAGGGGCACGCGGCTTCAGCTTGTTCCCTATCTGATTGTACTGTTTTATGCCGATGCTTAGCGTTTGCGGCTGGCGCGGCGGGCGTCTTCGGCACGGCGCTCGGCCTGCTCGAATAACGACGACAGGATGCCAGCAAGGGCTACGACGAGGCCGACGACCAGGAAACCGAGGCCCATTGTGCGCCAGAGAGCGATGTCTCCCGGGGAGCCGGGCTGCCTCGCGATGTTGGTGTAGGCGATGCCGCAGGAGATCACTGCAAAGAGAATGAGACTGCCAGCGAGGATGTAGAGATTGCGTCCCATGAGCTGGTCTTATTTTACGGCGCGGGAGCCAGGATCGACGCAAACGAGCCCGCTCTTTGATCGAGTGGGCTCGTTGGACAACGTGCGGGCTGGTTGATTCGATGTCAGTATCTGGTTGTAGTGCGATCGGCCGTGACGGCGTCGTCCTGTTCGACGACTCTGTCGCGGTCTGTGGGATGAGAGATCCTTTCGCCTTCAGTTATGTTGCCGAAGGTTCCGCGACCGCCGGAGGTGTCCTTCGAGCCAGCCTCGCTGGAGGAGGAGATATCGCGAGCGCCGGTGTTCTTCAGGGCTGCTTTCGCTGCATCGACTTGCTCGGAGGTGTCGCAGTGCACCGACAAGAGTGTTCCGCCACCCTTGACCGCGCCTTCGTAGCGCTTCGCTTCGTATTCGGGGATGCCCATGCCAGCGAGGGCTCCGACCAAACCACCCACCGCGCCGCCGGCGCCTGCTCCTGCAAGTGTCGCCATGATGGGGCCGGCTGCGATCAGCGGGCCGACGCCGGGAATGGCGAGAGCTCCGATGCCCGCGAGCAGGCCAAGTGTTCCGCCGATCACGCCGCCGGTGACGGCTCCGGTGGCTGTGCCCTCAGGAGCTTTGGTTGCCTTTTCGTGAGCGAAGGCACGGGTGCTTTCATCATCGGGAAGGAGAACGGAGATAGCAGAGTTTGTGAAACCGTTGGCGAGCAGATAATCCACTGCCGCCTCTGCGGTGCTGGGTGTTGCGTAAATACCGAAGACAGCGACATTTTTGGTAGACATGATGATGCTCCTTGGCTGCTGCTGCAGCGAGTTTTGTAGTGCGTAATCGCAACTATTGTTTGACGGTGAGTTCGTTGGTGATCTTGTCTGGGCTGACAACGCTGGCTGCTTCCGAGGCGACCTTCTGTTTCTCGTCCTCGGACTGGACGGGCCCTTTAAGAGTCACTGCGCCATCCGTGGTGATGATCTTGACGTTGTGAGCGTAAGTCGAAAGCGTCTTGTCGGCCATGATGGCTTTGCGAATCTTCTGGGTCGTGAGTCGGTCGGACTTCGCGTTGGTCTGGTTGTCCGCGGTTTGCGGCTGGTTCTTATTCTGATTCGAGTTGTCGGGAGCCGTTTGTGTGGTCCCTGTTTGTGCGAATGCTTGCGCGGACGAACCGCCGGGCGGGCATAGGAGAGCGATTGCGGCCGAGGCCACAAGGGTGGATCGTAAGAATGTCATAGAGCTGAACCTTTCCACGGAAACAAGAGTTTCCAAGCTGCCGGGCCGCCAAAATGCACTACCTGTGGCTTGGTCCCGCGAGCGCAGTCTGTCAAATGTGATGTGAACGGTGGTGGGGGAGTTGGCCCGGTGATGGATATCGCGGCACGTCGTAGCGGCGATGTTGGAAGGACACGCTATGAGGTTTGTTCAAAGAACCGCTCCACGTCGGTGATGTTCTGGGTGAGGCGGTAGGGGGGCAGAGATTCGAGGAAGATGCGGCCGTAGCGCTGGCGCTGGATGCGGGGGTCGAGGAGCATGAGGACACCACGGTCGGAGAGCGACCGGATGAGGCGGCCGAAGCCCTGCTTGAGCGTGATGACGGCGTTGGGAACCTGGTAGTCGAAGAAGGGTTTGCCGCCGAGAGCTTCGATGGCCTCCATGCGGGCTTCGACTACGGGGTCGCTGGGGACGGCGAAGGGGAGGCGATCGATGATGACGCAGCTTAGCTGCTCGCCCTGCACGTCGACTCCCTGCCAGAAGGAGGAGGTGCCGAAGAGGACTGCGTTGGGGGTGTCGCGGAACTGCTGGAGGAGGACGTGGCGCGGTGCGGTGCCGTGGAGGAGCAGCGGGTAGGGGAGTTCAGCGAGGAGGCGCTCGTAGGTGTTGCGCATCTGGGTGTAGCTGGTGAAGAGGCAGAAGGCGCGGCCTTTGGTGATCTCGAGGAGGCGGCGGATGCGCTCGGCGGCTTTCTCCGGGAAGTCTGGCTCGCGCGGGTCGGGCATGTTTGGCGGGAGGTACAGCAGCGCTTGTTTCTCGTAGTTGAAGTGGGAAGGGACGACGAGTTCGCGCGTGGTGGTGAGGCCGAGGCGGCGGCGGATGTGGTCGAAGCCTCCGGAGACGGTGAGGGTGGCAGAGGTGAGGACGACGGAGTTGTAGTTGTCGAAGAGGGTGGAGGTGAGGAGTTCGGAGACGTCAATGGGGGTGGCTTGGAGATGGGTGTGGAAGGCTGCGTGGGCTGCGCCGCGGGCCAGATTGCGGACTCCACCTGCGGCTCGGCGTTCGATCCAGAAGACGGTGTTGCGGTCCGGGGATTCGAGGAGGAAGGCAAGGTGAGCGCGGATGTCTGCGGCACGCTTGCGCAGGCCGGGTGACTCTTCGACGTTCTTCAGGTGATCGAGTTCGCCTTCGAGACGGGTGAGCGCGTTGAGGACGCCGGTGTAGTAGTCGCCGCTCTCTTCGAGGAAGGCCTCGCGATTGTGGAAGGGCATGCGGCCGGGGGCTCCGAGCGATCCTGTCGACTCGGTGGGGAGGATCGCGAAGAACATGCGCGAGCGATCTTTCAACGTAGCGCAGGCGCTTTCGATGGCTGATGTGCTGGCCTTCTTTGCCTTCAGCATCAGGTCGACGTCGCGGGTGAGTTCGTCGATGCGCTGGTTACTGAGACCGATGCCGAAGTAGTTGGAGGCTACCTCTTCGAGCTCGTGGGCCTCGTCGAAGATGACGGCGGCGGCTTCGGGCAGGATGCCGGCGTCGGGGGCGTTGGCGGCTTGCTGCTTGATGCTGAGGTCGGCGAAGAAGAGGTGGTGGTTAACGATGACGATGTCGGACTCGAGCGCCTTGCGGCGCATGGTGGTGACGAAGCAGCGCTCCCAGTCGGGGCAGGTCTGGCCGAGGCAGGCTTCGGTGCGGGCGTCTAATTTCGCCCAGAGCGGCGAAGTTTCGGGTAGGGCGTCGATCTCGGCGCGGTCGCCGGTCTCCGTGGTCTTTTCCCACTGCGAGATGTGGTGGAACTGGTCGATCTCTTCGAGGCCGTGGAGGAGCGGGTTGTCGCGCAGGGCGTAGAGCTTGTGGCGACAGAGATAGTTCGCGCGGCCCTTCATGTAGCAGACCTTGAGCGGGCCGAGAAGAGTTTCGAGGAAGGGGACGTCCTTGAAGAAGAGCTGCTCCTGCAGGTTTTTTGTGCCGGTGGAGATGATGATTCGCTGCTGGCGTTCTCGGGCCAGACGTAAAGCGGGCAGGAGATAGGCGAGGGTCTTGCCGGTGCCGGTGCCGGCTTCTACGATGAGGTGACGCTTTTCTTTGAAGGCGGATTCGATGGCTCGGGCCATCTCGTACTGGCCTTTGCGATGTTCGAAAGCGAGGGAAGACTGGGAGAGGATTCCTCCGGGGGCGAAGAAATCGTGAAGCGAGGGCAGGCCATCCGCGATGGATTGTGCGGTG
>JAOAPF010000342.1 GCA_025462755.1 Edaphobacter sp. | reverse complement strand
GCCGGATGTTGCATACAGTCCACTTGGAAGGAGCCCGGTGTGATGGGAACGCTCATGATGGCTGTCAGGCGCGATGTCTGATCTTCTGGAAAGAATCTTGGCTCGAAAGGATCGCCGAGGAGCGGGCTTCGACTGAGTCGAGCTTCGTGCGGAAGGGCCATGAATCCGGTACTTCCAGCGGCGCAACCGAACAGGATGTGACGGTTGCCACTCGCAGAACTACGCCCCAGACGGATTCCGGGGATCCGGTTTGGGTGTGCCAGTCCACACAAATTGCACAGGCGAGCGAACTGCTGCATTGGTGGAACCTGCGGCAATATATAGAGGATTACACATCCCGAAACGTGCGCTTATCCCAATTGCTGGTCTCCTTGGCGTTCTTCCTCTATGCACATCTGGTGTCTGCCGGGATTGGGCTGGGAACAGCGTTGCGTTGGGCCTACGACCGGATTCAGGGTACGCCATACCCATTGCGCCTGGGGAAGATTCCACGGGGAGCAAGAACCCCTTCGGCGAAACTAGATGTACAGCCAGGCGAGTTGGTTAAGATTCGAAGCTACGAGGAGATTCTGGCGACGATTGACGAAACTGGAAACAACCGCGGAATGTCGTTTGATGCTGAGATGGTTCACTATTGCGGAGGCACCTATCGCGTGCTCGATCGGGTTAATAGGATCATTAACGAAAAAACAGGAAAAATGCAGCACCTGAGGAACGATTGCGTCATGCTGGAGAACGTTGTTTGTCTGGCATGTTATTCCAAGTATCGTCGATTCTGTCCCAGGAGTATCTATCCGTACTGGCGGGAGATATGGTTGGAGCGGATTGGACCTGGGATCTCCTCCCTCAAGGGGACGAAGGAGCGAGACACAGTTCCGAGCTAAACGGAAGGTACCCCGCGACAGTCTCGCCCTAAGGCCCGAGGCTTTTCACAGAATCGGAGCCAACAGTTTCGATCTCAACATTCTGGCAAGCCAACGATAGACTTGCGAACGTGAATATAAACATTGCCAATCCGCTTTCGGACAGCCGCTGGGATGAGCTGGTTGCCCGCCATCCGCGAGCGTCGGCTTTTCACACACGAGGTTGGCTCGAGGCGTTGGTTCGGACGCATGGCTACGAGCCACTGGTGCTGACATCTGCACGGCCTGGCGAACCAATGCAGGAGGGTATTGTTCTATGCCGGGTGTCGAGTTGGATCACAGGCACTCGTCTAGTTTCACTACCCTTCGCGGACCATTGTGAGCCGCTTCTAGATCCCATGGATGACTCGAGAGAGTTTTCCAGTTGGTTGCGAACCGAGTGTGACCGTCAGCGGTGGAGATATGTCGAACTGCGGCCTATGTCATGGAAGGAGTCTTCGGACGGGATATTGAAGAGCAGTTGTTCGTACTGCTTCCATACTCTCAATTTGAGTCCGAGCGTGGAGCAGATATTCCGGACACTTCACCGAGATTCGGTGCAGCGGAGAATTCTGCGGGCAGGCAAGCTGGGAATTACCTACGAGATCGGCCGATCCCCTCAGCTACAATCTGAATTCTACCGTCTGGTACGAATGACAAGAAGGCGTCAGCGGTTGATCCCACAACCGCGCATCTGGTTTCGAAATTTGGTCGAGTATATAGGGAAGGATTTGCAGATCAGGTTGGCTCGAAAGGATGGTGTAGGCATCGCGGCCATGCTGACCCTGCAGCATCGATCCCGGATCATTTACAAATATGGGTGCTCCGACGAACGGTCCCACCACCTTGGCGGTGTGCCCTTTCTCTTCTGGAGACTGATCGAGGAAAGCAAAGCATTGGGTATGGAAGAAATAGACTTGGGCCGTTCCGATTTGGACAATGAAGGGCTGATTAGATTCAAGGACAGGTTCGGAACGCGAAAGCAATCACTAACATACTTCCGATATTCCCCGACCACAAGACGAGACGCTGAGTCCAGTTGGGGTTTGCGCGCAGCTCGACAGATTTTTTCAGTGTTACCCGAGATCGTTTCACCCGCAGCCGGCAGGATTCTGTATAGACACATCGGGTAGGCGTGACGTGAATTTCTGGACCATTTTCGCAACTGTTCAGGCGGAGGATCGGACAACCCTCGTTGCGCTGTGTTTAGAGCGCGACCTGGAAGACCGTCATGGGTCCGAGCTAGGGCCACTGACCGGATGGGGAAATCACCATGGTTGGTGGCGAGAGCGTAGATGATGGAGCGCGCCAAGAAGATGGATCCATGTTGAGCCGAGCCGTCAGCGAGCGATATCGCTGTCCGGCGAGCTTCCTCGATTTTCAGTTACGTAGTGAATTATCCTCCGACGAGGGATACTTTCGATTTGGCGAGAAGGCGATCTGTTACGGTCAGTCCGGTTCCGGAACTGGTGAACAATGTCCTCAATCGGTTCTTTACGACGTACTCCAGGACACGGTAATCGAAGGCGGCAAGCTCACGCTGCCTTTTGATCCAAGCAAGATAATCGACAATCTCCGCCTGGAGCGTTATCCCCACACCCATCTGAACGCCTATGAGAGCGCTCTTAAGAAACTCTATTACCAGCTCAGGCCCTTTACTAACCAGTGGCTGCGGGAAAAAATCCAGAGATTCCACGCCCGTAAGTGGGAAACCCGAGCCTTTCCCCAATGGCCCGTTGACACGACAGTGGAGAGCATTTGCGAAACGCTCATGTTGCTCTCCCTGGAATCCAACAGGACGGATAGGATCCCATTTGTTTGGTTTTGGCCACTCGGCGCTCGAGGCTGTGTGCTGATGACGCATGATGTGGAAACCGCGGCAGGCCGGGATTTTTGCGGGGAATTGCTCGACATAAATGATTCCTTTGGGATCAAGGCATCCTTCCAAATCGTTCCCGAGTAACGCTACCCGGTCTCGTCACGCTTTCTTGACGCAATTCGAAAGCGGGGATGTGAGATTGCTATTCTGTTCCTGAACCTCGACGGCCGGCTGTTTGATGAGAAGAAAGAATTTCTGCGCCGAGTTGCGTTTATTCACACGTATGCGAAGGAATACGGTGCGAAGGGTTTCCGGGCTGCGGTGCTGTACCGCAAGCCTGAGTGGTACGACGCGATCAATCTGTCATTCGACATGTCGATCCCCAACGTAGCGCATCTCGATCCCCAGCACGGTGGTTGCTGTACGGTGATGCCTTATTTCATTGGTGACCTGCTGGAACTCCCGGTCACTACGATGCAGGATTACACGTTATTTCACCTGTTGAACGAGCGATCGATTGATTTGTGGAAGAACCAGCTGGGCCTGATTCTTGCATGTAACGGCATGGCTCACTTCATAGTTCATCCCGATTACATTCGCAGCTCTGATACACGTCGTGTGTACGAATCGTTGCTCGGTTGGCTGCGCGAAGAGAGCGATAAGCAAGGCCTCTGGACTGCCCTTCCCAGTGAGGTCGACCTTTGGTGGAGGGAACGAAGCCGGATGTCGGTTGTGCAAGACAGAGAATCCTGGCGGATTGAAGGCAAGGGCTCGGATCGCGCGGTCCTGGCGTTTGCACGCAATGTTAACGGCAAATTGGCATATGAGTTGCTCGATGCCCGCCGGGCACATTCCTCGCAGCAGATGTTCAGCATCTAACCGAAACTTCCAAGAGTTTTGACGACTCGCGATTCTGAAATGAACGGCTTCTAATATCCAGTAGATTTGCATCAAGACCACCACCCTTACCACGCGTTTACAAAAAGCACTGAGGCGACAGAACTAATGAAGAACACCAATATCGCTATTATCGGGGCGGGGCCCTACGGTCTTTCGATTGCGGCCCACCTCAAGGCCCGCAAGATCGACTTCCGCATCTTTGGAAGCCCGATGCACACCTGGATTACGCAGATGCCGAAAGGCATGCGACTGAAATCAGAAGGCTTCGCCTCCTCACTGTATGATCCCGAGTCCTCATTCACGCTGCGCCGTTATTGCCAGGAGCGGAATATTCCCTATGCGGAGATTGGACTTCCTGTCCCGCTGGACACGTTTACTGCGTACGGCCTGGAGTTCCAGAAGCGGCTTGTGCCCGAGCTTGAACACAAGATCGTCACCTCGGTCGAAAGAGCAAGTGAAGGATTCCGGATCGTTCTCAATGATGGGGAAGTCTTCTCTGCAAATAGAGTTGTGGTAGCCGTTGGCATTTGCCATTTTGGGTATGTACCCCCCGTCCTTGCCACTCTGCCGGAAGAGTTCGTAACACACAGTTCCGGGCACGGTGATGTCGACTATTTCAAAGGGCGCGAAGTTGCAGTGGTTGGTGCAGGGGCATCGGCGCTGGATCTCGCAGCCTTGCTTCACGAAGCCGGGGCGTCTGTGCAATTAGTCGCTCGGAAACCTGCTATCCGATTCCATGATCCACCTAGCAAGGCCCCTCCCAGTCTATCTGCGCGGCTCCGCCGGCCAATGACTGGGATTGGGCCCGGCTGGAAACTGTTCTTCTGTGCGAATGTTCCGTGGGCCTTCCACCGTTTACCAGAGGGATATCGGGTCGAATCCGTGAAGAAAATTCTTGGCCCAGCACCGGGCTGGTTCATTAAAGAGCAAGTCGTCGGTAAACTGCCGTTCCACTTGGGAACCAGTGTTGAAAAGGCGAGCGTGGAGAATGGCCGCGTCCACCTCGAACTCACGAATGGAAATAACTCTCGAAAGAGAATTGTGACGGACCATGTGATAGCCGCGACAGGCTACAGAGTCGATCTCGAACGATTGAAATTTCTCAACTCCGAACTGCGAGCCGGCATTCGATCACTGGAGCACACACCACTTCTGTCGTCGAACTTCGAGTGTTCGGTGCCAGGACTTTATTTTGTGGGAACTTCAGCCGCGAATGCCTTTGGCCCCGTGATGCGATTTGCTTTCGGAGCTGGATATACCGCAGCTCGTCTGTCAGGACACTTTGCCAGGTCATCTCGCACATGAGTGTTGCCCAGCAGTTCGAGTCATGCATGCAACTGAATAGTTCGGACTCGCGTGGGCAACTTGAGGTAAAGCCCAGAGTCTTGCTGACGGACACCGACCGGCGTCCGTATGCTGCTCGGCTCGCAATCGTCCTCTCAGAGGCAGGCTGCGAAGTGTCGGTGATCTGCTCAAGCTTCGGCCACCCACTGCTCAAAACGCATGGCGTTCGCACGACATTTTCGTATCGCCCATTCCATCCACTGGATGCATTGACGCGTGCGGTCGAGGCAGTCAGACCCGATATCAT
>JAOAPF010000314.1 GCA_025462755.1 Edaphobacter sp. | reverse complement strand
TGGTCGCCCCGTCCTTGCTACTTACGATAGGGAGCATTCGCCGCACGCTGGTGCCACTGAATAGTCTGGCAGATGAAGCCCAATCGATTTCAGTGGATAACTGGCAGTTCCGGCCGTCAGAGGAGGCAAAAGCCGCCCGCGAACTACAACCGCTGATTGATGCGATTGACACCGTCCTTGCCGGGCTTCAGAGGTCCTTTAAACGCCAGCGTGAATTCCTGGGAGACGCAGCGCATGAATTGAAAACGTCTTTCACGATCCTCAAATCGAGCTGGCAATCTCTGCAAAACCAGCCACGTACTGCAGAGGAGTATCGGCTGGGGCTGAGTGAGATGAGTGAAGACGGAGAGCGTCTGGAGCAGTTGTTGAACCGCATGCTGCTGCTCGCTCGAGCGGAGCAATCCGCCGCTGACGGTATTCACCGGGACTTGGATGTCATCGACCTGGTTGCAACCTGCGAAATGGCTATCGCCCGCATCAGAAAGGTTGCGGATGAGCGGGATATCGAGGTTGAGCTTGTAGCATCTGACCAGGTGTCGATGCGCGCCGATCCGGCGGACCTGGAACTACTCTGGCTCAACTTTTTAGAAAATTCGGTTCAGGCAAGCTCCACTGGCTCGAAAATAAAGGTGGTCGTAACCCAGGAGGGGAGTCGCGCGACGGTGCTGGTGTCCGATGAAGGCAGCGGCATCGCAAAGTGCGACTTGCCGCACATCTTTGAGCGCTTTCGCCGTGGAGATCCATCCCGATCCAGAACGACCGGCGGCTTCGGCCTGGGTCTCGCAATCGCAAATTCAATCGTCGAAGCCTACAAAGGAACCCTTCAAGCAGACAGCACCTTCGGAGAAGGCACGAAAATCTGGGTCTGCCTGCCCGTGGAGAGCGCATGCCTGGACATGGACAATGAGGAACCCGAAGTGCGGCTCCCGGCTTCCTCGTCCTCATATTGAGTAGTCGGTACTCTCCGAGGGATCAGCGCGGTCTGTTAGGCGCGTTGCAGCAGGGGCCGCATCTGCCGGATGTCCTTGACCTTCTCAATATCCATGATGGTGCTGATGAGGCGATCGCATTTTGTCGCTCCCAAAACAGGCGTGATAAGGTCGTGGCACTTCAAAATCACTTCCTCCGTGGTCATGGGGTTCTCTGCCGTACCCCGAACGGCGTCAACACGCTTGGTGAACTGCTTCCCATCGCTCGTCGTGACCTCTACGATGGCTTCTCGCATCGGATACATCTTCTCGAGCTCCTCATCGGGAATTAGCTGCACCTTCGCTCGCGCAAGCAGAATCGCTGGATCCTGCATTCTCGCTTTGTCATGGGCCGCCTGAAAGGAAACCGTTCCATCCTGCAGCATGACTGCAATCATGTGCTGCAGGCTGATGTCGGGCATCGCGCGGTCATTCACCGTCTTCGCCTCGCTCGTGGCTACCCGCACGGTCACCTGTCTGATGTCACTTCCCTTAAGCGAGCTATCTTTCATAATGGCCTGAAGCGCGTCGAGTGGCGCCTGTATCGGGGAGCCGACAGTCCATTTCTTGATGTTCGTTCGAGTCACTTCATAACGCTCCCCAAGTTTGTCGATCAGCTTTCCGGGGTCCGCCTTCGGTGCGAGCCCAAGGAAGAAGTTATCTGCACCCGAAAATATATCGTCGACACCCGTTGCGCCATTCTTGACCAGTATGGCGATCGAGACGGCGTTACGTGCCGGCATGCCCCCGAAGACAAGGGCCTTCTCAATGTGCTGAGTATCACGCTGCCACGCCGCAACGCCTGCGGATTGCTGTGCGGTGTAGTCCAGCAGATATCGCATCTGCTCCGCGCTGAGACTGGAGGCACAACCCGCTGCGGAGGCGGCCCCGAAGTTGCTCGCGATGCTATGCGTACTGCGGTGCGTCTCGATCTGCCACGGCAGCCCCCCTAAGGTCATCGTCACTCGAGGCCCTATATCGTAGCCGAGGGCGACAGCGCGGAGAAAACGAACCCCGTCAATGCCACATAGTTCGCCTGCGGCCATTGCTGCCGGAACAACGGCGCAGCCGGGATGCGAATGGGACGGCGCATGCGAGTCGTCTGTCTCATCCGATTGCGCGAGCATGCCGTTGGTGAGCGCCGCCTCGATAGGCCCGCAAACGATATCGGAGGCCACGACGGTCGCAACCTTTTCGCCGCCGTAAGATCGGGCAAATTTCAATGCAACCTTGCCGGGGGGCAGATCGGCACCCGAGATCATCGCAGAAATCGTGTCCAGAATATGCTGCTTCGTCTTCTCGATGACCTCTGGAGGCAGATCGCGAGAGCCAGCTTCGCACATGTAGGTACTAAGGATTGCCATGACAGATTGCGTTGAAGAGGAATCCGCCTGCGCCTGCATCTCGACTGCCTTTGCGATGCGGGGAGGAAGCAGGGAGGCTGCCAAGATCCAACCGGAATTCTGAAAAACGCGACGACGGGTCAGGCTCTGTGCTTCAGCCTTCACCGGCACCAGTGGCTTATTAAATTTCATGTAGCTGTTGCGCCCCTTTCGCTTTGTTGGTTCGTTACGACGTACGTCAAAAGGCAAGTTTTGCGCCGAGTTGGATGATCCGCGCTGGAATTTGAGTCGAATCGATAGTTCCAACGCCGGGCACAAGCACGCCAGTCTCGTCGAAGATGACATTGTTGTCCAGCGGCGGATTGAAGTTGGTGTGGTTGATTACGTTGAAGGCTTCGAGGCGAAACTGTACATTTACCCTCTCGGATAGGTGCGTGTTTTTTATGAGAGAAGCATCAAGATTCAGCAACCCGGGGCCGATCAATGCGTTTCTGCCTGCATTGCCATAAAGATTGACGGGGTTCGGAAACGAAAAGCACTCTGTCTTGACGAAATTCGTTGGATTACCAGGGTTTATGGGATTGCTGCAGGCGCTTGAATGAATGCGGTTCGGCAAATCCTCTACATTGACCGTCTGTTGCCCCGTTGGATCTCCACCCAGGATGACATTGAAAGGGATGCCGGTGCTCAGTTGCAGGATGCTCCCAAGCTCCCATCCATTCTTCAGAAGCGCCAGCCCTCCTTTCCTGCTTCCTGGATGGTATTCCCCTCCCAAAGCCCAGGTGAAATGTATCGTCGCAAAGTGACGCACATCAAAATCAGAACGAGCACGGTTCAAGCCAGTATCTATGTACTGTGTATTTGTTAGAGAGTTAGTGAAGGCGTCCGTTCCGACCGAAGTTGATCCAGTGTCCAGACTCTTGCTCCAGGTGTAAGAGCCCTGGGCCTGAAAACCGTGCGACAGGGCCTTCGTCACCTTCACTTGTAATGCGTTATAGGATGAACTGCCGAGCCATTGGATACCACCGATGCGGCCAAAATTGGGGTTGAGGCGCGTCCCATTTATTGGATATAGCAATCCTGCCGGCGTGATGGACGGTATCACCGTATCGAGGTCTTCCTGTGGCGTGGCGTTGTGCACACCATGAGAACCGACATAGGCCACCATGAGTGTGATTCCTACCGGTAGTGCTTGCTGAACGTTCACGTTCCAATTCATGACGTAGTTGCGGGCCGGATTTGGTTGGACATAAGCAGATCGCAAGGTATTGGAGTTAGCTGAAATCAGGGCATATGCACCTGTAGGGAACGATCCCTTCGGAAGGGTCGTTACGTTGCCTTGCTGAAAAAACGGAGCTGAAAACTCAGTCACGAGTTCGAACAGATAAGGCAGTGGCAGAACATCAAACATGCCAAACCCAGCTCGGAACGCAGTTAAGCCATGCCCGGTTGGGTCCCAGCTAAGGCCCAGCCGCGGTTCGAAGTTCTTCAGGGTAGGGTTTTGAAAGAATGGTGAGCCAAGGTGCGGCGTGCTGTCTGTGAGAGTCCGAAGTGTGGCCAGTTTTCCATTCACTTCGCTGAGCACGGTAGCCATCTCATAGCGTATCCCTAGATTCAGGATTAGATTCTTGACGGGGCGGACGTCGTCCTGAAAATATGCGCCGACAATGAGCTGCCGGATGCCCCGCTCAGACAGCGCGCCGGGTAAAACTCCTTGAAAGCGCTTTGGTTGATTGGTCAGGAAATTCTTGAGCGAACCGAAGGAAAAGGCGCCGGTTGGACTCGCCACGGCAAATTCATTGCTCTGTATTCGCTCCATCGACCCTCCGAACTTGAAAGAATGCTTGCCATGGCTGAAAAAGGCGTCATCGTTCACCTGGAAGTCATTGAAGTGATAGTTGTGTTGGGAGAACGCGCCTAGCCCTCCGCTGAACGTCACTAGTCCGGGAACGGTTACCTGCGCAGCTGCTTTGCCTGGAGATGACCCGTATGAGAGATCGGCGGCAGCGGGTGTGCCCGAAGGTGTTTGGCCTTCAAGCGCCAGCACACGGTTGAAACCAAATCGCGCAGCATTCAAGAACGACGAGCCGAAAGTATGATCTTCTTCCACCGTGAACAGATTGCGGTGGGTGGAATAGCCGAATTGCTTGTTGTTCAGTTCGTCAGGCTGAGCTGTATCCCCCTTGTCGAATAGATAGGTTCCGTCTAGGGTGTCTCTTTGCGATATGTGATGGTCTATCTTCGCTGTCACAAAGTTCTCGGATGTGACCTGGGGATCGGCGAACTTGAATTGCCCTGTGTCTCCCGAAGCAGTGATTTGCCCATTAGGAAGCGGATAGAAGGCATTGATGAATTTTAGGACCGTTGGATCGACGGTCACAGGGCCGCTGGAAAGATTTCCCGCCCGGGCACTTTGCGTGGGAACCTGAGACGTTTGGGTGATACCGAGAGTCTGGCGGATGCCCTCATAATCCGCAAAAAAGAAGGTCTTCTCCTTGAAGATCGGCCCTCCGATTGTGCCGCCGAACTGATTGCGGCGAAACACAGGTTTCACCGTATCGAAGTAGCTGCGACTGTCCAGCGCGCTGTCTCGAAAGAATTCGTATGCTGATCCGTGGAATTCTTTTGTGCCGGAGCGTGTGACGGCCGTTATGATGCCGCCCGAGGACCGGCCGTACTCAGCGGGATACCCACTGCTGATTACCGAAAATTCCGCGATGGCGTCGACTCCGAGGTTTACGCCAAGCGCGCTTCCTGGAGCTCCATTGGCGTAGTCGTTGATACTGATGCCGTCGAGCCGATAGTTGTTCTGCCAGGGCCGGCCACCTGAAATCGATAATTGGGCCCCTTCCCCCTGCTGTACGCGGTTTCCAAGTCCGTTCTCGGTGCGGATTTGAGAGACGCCGGGCTCGAGGGTGGCCAATTGCGTCCAGTCACGACCATTCAGCGGCAGTTCGCGAATGCGCCCGCCGCCGACAACCCCGCTAATCGCCGATGATCCGAGTTCGATGGGAGGATTGACCGTAGTAACCTCAATTTTCTCTGTCGTAACACCGACCGTCATCACGAAATTTAGGGCGTTGACGCTGGCGACATTGATACGGATATTTTCCCGAACTTCAGTCTTGAAGCCCGTGGCCTCGACTCGAACGAGGTAAGTGCTCGGTGTAAGATTTGGAGCGCTGAAAGCGCCATCGTCATTCGCGGTGACTTCGCGTGTTATCGAGGTGGCGGTATTCACGATCGTTATGTGTGCATTTTGAACGACGGCCCCGGTTTGGTCTGTGACTGTTCCCATGATTGTGCCGCCGGCAACTTGCGCAGCCGCCTCGATGCTGCATGTAACACCAACAACGGCCACGATCAAAATGGTAGTTAACCGGAAGTTCATCGTTGCGTCTCCTGATATGCCCGTTCGCAACATGCCACGGCGATAGTATGCGGAGTGGCTGATCTCGATTCGAGCGCGTTTGGGACGTACTCAAGATGAAGACAGCGAACCTGGCTCTTTCAATCCGCAGCCATTGATACGAGCCCTAGGATTAAGGGAACCTGAAGTAAAGCTATAAATGTCCTTTTACGAAGTTGCTGCTTTGGGACAGTTCGCGGCCGCGGTGATGGTCGGCCGATGCCCTTTTCAGGCACAGACGAAGCGGACAGACTCCAGCGACACGCCCCTCCAGGTTCGTGGGTCCAGTGAGTAAGCCGGTTGAATTGGAAGCCGGTATTTGCGGGAGTGCTGAAGGTTAGCGCCGTATTCTTCCGCTTTCGTCAGCGGTGGGGCGTGGGGTGACCTCCCATCCCGGGAGCAATGGGGTGTGCTCTTTCACGACTGACTGGAGGGACCTGGGATCGAGGCCAATTTGACTCAGAATCGTAGGTGCAATTTGGGCGGTGCGAACGAACGATTTAATTTGCCGAGGCGGTGTTCCAGGTAGGGACATCAACAGTGCAACGTGAGTGTCATCATCCGTGAAACCACCATGCTCCTCGATGAAGCGATCCGCAGGCTCGGCATAGATCATGCCTTGGTTGGGCTGGATGATAATGTCGGGCATGCGGGGGTCATTGGCAGGATCATTGAACAACAATCTCAATGAAGTGCCAGAGAACACCTGCTGAATCCCTTCTTCAAGCTGCGATCTTCTCAGTGCGGCCGCCACGTCCTCTGTGTGCTCGTGGTTCTTGAGCCAGACCATGGCAATGCTTCCATCCTGCTCTACGTTAAGTAGCAACCCTGGATCGATCTTCTTTACTACGCTTGGTATCCAGTCAAGGTCTGCCAGCCGCAGCCGTTGCGGATCGATGGGCCCATCGCCATGTTTGGCAGTAATGATGATCAGTGTGGAGGCAAAGAGCCCGCCTTTCTGTAAAGCATCTACTATCTGGCCAATCGCCCGGTCAGTATGATCCAGAGCGTCAAGCAGGCCAGGACTTGGTGTGCCCTCCCCATCGAGATACCCGTTGCCCGCCATCTTTTGTCCCATGCTTACGGCTTGGAAATTCATGCCAAAGATCGTCGGCACCCCCACGACATGCTCTCCCGTGTGGTCCTTGCCTGCAATCTCATGCAGAATCGCCGCCACCTTGGTGTCATCGTAGGCTTCGGTCTTCGCAACGCTTCGCGCTTTGATCGTTGACCGGATCTCCGGAGTGAAGAGATCGTCGATACCATTTCCGGAAGGTCCATTCAGAAATTCGTATGCGGGGTGCTTATCTGACCAGGCAGTCCTCTTGCCGGATTGCTTCACGACTTCGAAGATGTTGTTTACCCGCACGTAATTGTGAGGGAAGACCGGGGTGCAGCCTTTGGTTGGATCCAGGGGCAAGGTGTCCGGATTGATTCCGTCACCGCCTTTGTTGTCGATGGAGCCGTCATAGACCACCGCCGTTCCGACAGTCGCACACTTGGAATGAGGAGGAGAAAGGCTGCGATCATAGTTATTTTCGAATATCACTCCCGTGGAAATAGGAGATCCTCCGGTGACCATCGCCAGCAATCCTGGCCAGGAATTTGACGGAAGTGAGCTGTGTGCATTGGTATAGGTGATACCGTGCCTGCTTAGATTAGCCAGAGCGGAGTCGGGCTTTAACTGGATGTAGTTAGACAAGTCAAGCCCATGCATGCCATCGATACTCAGCAATAAGACCCGTACTACAGTGCGAGTGGAGCTTGGCCGCGCCCGCGAGGTAGCAAGAGATTTGCCGCAGCACAACACCAGGAGTAAGAGAGCCACTCCAGTTCTCATGCCAGGTACCTGTTTGTAACCAAATGTTACCTGAGTGTCACCGTTTCGCATGATCAATATCGCTCCGTCAGCCGACTTCTTCCCGATCCTGAATATAAGTTTGAAGCTTAAGGCTTCCTGAAGTCAGGCGGGATGTATTGGCGAGGCCCTCAATAACGGCACCTTCGACCCTAGATTTGTATTTGGTCTCTCCAACGTCATTGAGGCAGTCCAAAAGCAGAAGTCATCTCTTTTCCTCTTGGATATCTCATCCTGGCAAAAGTCCATGGAGAAGCTGTTTTTAGAGTTGATGGAGTTGAAGAGTGCCCGATCCACCAGGAGAAGTATCCTATCCGACAGCGCTGGGCTGGACGATATGGTGAAACGTTGAAGTCGACACACCCTCTATCGGCCAATCTCGGCTTTCCCTTGTTCCCGTATGACAGTTGAATATCGACTGGACATACATCCAGATAGCGGCCAAGCAGTACCCTTAAAATGCTTCGAGTGATGAGGGAGAATAGAGGCCGCCGGCATCGGCGATAGCTGTATAGAAGCCTCCGAGAGCAGCGAATCCGCCGAATGGCGAGTGCGTGATGAGTGAGATGGTAGCGGGTACGATCAATGCCAAGAGACGCACGTATTCCAGCGGCGAGATTCATCTCGGACACATTCATCTCGCGTGTAGCCGTCAACAAATTGCGAAGGGCTACGCGGGTCCCGGTGTGCGGTCTCGATCGCGTTTGTTCTTTTATGCCCGATTCTGCCTTCAGATTCATTTCCATGCCTTCGCTCCGAGGGAGCACAAGTAGTTGTGCGCGCGCAGCTCTACCGTTCCGTACGCGACTAAGATAAAGCGCAACCGAAGCATGTGAGGGCGCGAAGCGCGAGGAAACAGATGAGCCAAAATGGCATGACACGACGGGATTTTCTTGCAACAGCGGGCGCAGTCGCTGGAAGCACGCTCCTGCCTGGACATTCGGCATTGGGAGAGCCGGGTCTTTTTTTGCCTGAAGCGGATGTGGCAGCCGATTACTCCATTACCATTGCTACCAAGCCAATAGAACTTGCTCCGAAGCGCATTATGTCCGTGACTACCTATAACGGCCAATTTCCGGGACCGCTCCTTCGTTTCAAAGAAGGTCAGCGTGTGACGGTGGACGTGCTTAACGAAACGGATGTCCCGGAACAGCTCCACTGGCATGGGCAGGCAATTCCTTCAGACGTGGATGGTGCGTCAGAAGAAGGGACTCCGTTCATCCCACCACACGGCAGCCGACGCATTTCTTTCGTTCCAAGGCCTCAGGATTTCGCTTCTACCACACGCACGTCCGAGCGGGGAACGATCTCAGTCGAGGTCAATACAGCGGTCTCGTTGGGCCCGCGTACATAGAACCGAAGGACAATCCTGGCAAGTACGACCGGGAAGACTTCCTGACGATGAAGGAGTTTGAGCCTACATTCAGCCGGGGCGGAGATATGGACATGGACTTTCTTTCGCCTGCCGCAACGGTAAAGAGCCTTAAAGATAGCGGCGAGAGCGCCATGAAGGCTTCACTTGCAAAGGGAAATGCCAAAAGGATACGAAGTAGGTTACGACGCCTTCACCATCAACGGGCGCATGTTGGGTCATGGCGAACCCGTCCGAGTCAAAAAAGGCGAACGCGTCCTCTTCCACATACTGAATGGGAGCGCGGGCGAGATTCGCAGTCTGGCTCTGCCCGGCCATACTTTTTCAGTCATTGCGATGGACGGCAATCCGCTTCCGAAGTCTGTGCGTGTACCTGGGCTTTGGCTGGGAACAGCGGAACGAATTTCGGCGGTTGTCGAGATGAATCATCCCGGCGTCTGGATCATGGGAGACGTCGGCGACGACGATAGGCATCACGGGATGGGCATTGTGGTGGAATATGCGGGTTACAAGGGAAAGGCACAGTGGGTCGCGCCGAAGCCGTTCAAGTGGAACTATGCGTCTTTCGGCCAGGTCCAACTTCCTGCTCAAGCGCCGGATGAGGTCTTCGACATGATGTTTGCCAAAGACAATGCGGCTGTTGAAGGCTTCAATAGGTGGACAATCAACGGTGTCGCCTATCCGTCAGACCAGATGATGGCAATTCCGTTGTTTCACTTGAGAGAGGGAAAGCGGTACCGGCTACGAATGAGAAATGCGAGCGACGATATTCATCCAATTCATCTGCATCGCCACACGTTTGAACTGACAAAAGTCGCCGGACGGCAGACCTCGGGTGTTATGAAAGATGTGGTGATGGTTGGGGGATATCAAGAGGTGGAGGTAGACTTCACCGCCGACAATCCCGGCCTTACACTGTTCCACTGCCACCAGCAACTTCATATGGACCACGGCTTTATGTCCTTGTTCGATTACGCCTAGTTCTTGGGCGCGCTCGGTCTAACTTGAGGCACCGGAAGAGTCAGCAAGTTGAGGTTTCCACTTCCGGTTTGAGCTAGCTGGGGACACCTCACGAAACGGAAATTTATGTACGTTTGCAGAGAGTCGATGTAATGTTCTCAATTGTTTATCCGGACAGCGACAACGAATTGCGCCCTGTCCAAGAACGGTGTGGGACGATTGCGGACAGCGGTGACTGTGCCACAGGCGAATGCAGATCTGGCGGACGTGGCGATGGATCATCGCTCCACCACCACCAGCTCGATACCTGGCCAGCAAGCGCTGGGCCTGCCTCAAGCTCACACCCAGCACGCCCGCCGCCGACACCGTCGTACGCCGGCCCGCCAGCACCTCGGTCAAGACCTCAACCCGCTGCAAATTCTGTCTGCTCATCTGCACCCAGCCCAATCTGTCGCCTCCAATCCTGATCTCAGGATGGGGCAGCGACACTTTGGCTTTGCAGAGCTACGACATTATTGCGGCTCTTCCGTACATTTGGTGAAGTCATATGCTGGCTTCTCGATTGCTTGGAGCTACTTGTTGTTCAGGCCTTTTGGAGCACTCTGAGTCTGAGCAGGTCGAAGCCGGCTCGACCGTACATTTGCCG
>JAOAPF010000312.1 GCA_025462755.1 Edaphobacter sp. | reverse complement strand
GGAATGATGACCTTCTTGCGCTCGCTTTAGGCAACCCACATATGTGGCGTTGGACTGGGTTCCCACTTAGCGATGCCATGGGTTTGCCAGTTCGCCGCCACATATTTGCGGAGGCCACATAACGCACAAAATGTGTTCGATCACATTTAGTGCGGGAAAACTGCATGCACGGTTTGAGCGGCGGACGGAGGCTAGCGCGTAAGCGCGCCTCCTCCGACCCGACACCTGTGAACCAGCCAAACAAGGAAGGGCAACCTTCTGCGGAGGTCGGGGAGGGAAGGGCAGAGACGAAGGAGAACATCGTTCAGCCGCACATGCACCCGACACAGAGCGGGAAGCGCATGTCCCAGGGGTTGGACGGTGTGCGAAAGGCAGCAAGGGAAAGGAAGCAGGAACGGTTCACCGCTTTGCTCCACCATCTGAGCGTCGGACTGCTTCGGGAGAGCTTCTACGCGCTTCAGCGTAAAGCTTCTCCCGGAGTGGACGGCGTAACGTGGCAGGAGTATGAAACAGGTCTAGAGGATCGGCTTTTCGATCTGCACAGCCGGGTTCATCGTGGAACGTATCGGGCAAAACCCTCGAGACGAGTCTTTATTCCGAACGCTGACGGGCGGCAACGTCCGTTGGGCATCGCGGCGCTGGAGGACAAAATCGTCCAACAGGCGGTGGTGACGATCCTCAACCAGATCTATGAGGTCGACTTCAAGGGCTTTTCTTATGGGTTCCGGCCCGGTCGCAGCCGCATCAGGCGCTGGACGCGCTGACGTTGGGCATCCAACGGAAGCGGGTGAACCGGGTGCTCGACGCGGACATTCTTAGCTTTTTCAGTGCGCCAGAATTAGCCCGGCGCTTCCAGCGTGTGCAATTCCCGCCCCGGAAAGGGGAAGAGCCGCCCCACCGGGAATCGAGTCTTGGGCTCATGGGGTAACGACATGAGTTAAGTGTAGACAGAGCGATGTCCAGGCCGTAACGCAAGTGAAGCGATTGAGCCTCGTGATATATCCGGAGGCCGACAAGGTCGAAAATCTGGAAGGCTACAGTAGGCGACCGCAAGAGGCGAGGGTCGCTGGAGACTCCGGCGGGGTCTAATAGCACGGCATGGACAGAAACGGAAGCGTCATGGCACCTGGGAGATCCACCGCCGTCTTGGTCCGGCTGCAATGGACCGAGTATGTCAACCGAATGGCTCAAACTGAGGGAGACAGATGCGACGGTGGAAGTCGGACTCGTTGGTAGTACTCGGAGCGCGGGAAAGCCGTGTGCATGGGGAAGCAGCGAGGCAGGTCGAGTTGCTGGTTCGGGGAAACATTCCCTGCACCCAGAGGTAGGAGAAGAATGTTCACGTAACTGGACCAGATCATGGAAAAGGCGAAGTCAAACCCGAAGCTACGCTTCACATGGTTGGCGCATCTGCTAACACCGGAGTTCCTCGCGGATACCTGGAAGCAGATGAATCGGCGCGGTGCGAGCGGTGTCGACGGTGAGACGATGAAGGAGTTCGAACAAGACTTGGACACACGAGTTCAAGAGCTATGCGAACGCCTGAAGCGTGGGTCCTATCGGGCTCCACCGGTGCGCCGAGTGGAGATACCGAAGGGACCTGGCAAGGCAGGGACGCGGCCGCTCGGAATTCCGACCGCCGAAGATCGCTTACTGCAACGAGCGATTGCACGGATATTGGAAGCGGTGTTCGAGGCGGATTTTCTGGAATGCTCGTATGGATTTCGGCCCGGACGTAGTCCCCATAGCGCCCTACGGGAACTACGGAGGATCATCGTCACGAAGAAGGTTGGACACTTGTTCGAGGCGGACATCCGCGGCTATTTTAATCACATCCAGCATGATTGGCTACAGGCGATGGTTGCTCATCGGATTGCAGACCCGCTCATCCTGCGCCTGATCGGCAAGTGCTGAATGCGGGGTTCATGGTGGAAGGAGTTGTCACCCGAACGGAAGAAGGATCGCCACAAGGCGGTCCGATTAGCCCGATCTTGTCCAATATCTACCTGCATTACGTCCTTGATTTGTGGTTCGAAAAGAAGATGAGGCCGGCATGTCAGGGAGAGGCGTACTTGACGAGGTTCGCTGACGACTTCGTGGTGAATTTCCAATACCAGCGCGATGCGCATGAGTTCCAAAAGAACCCGACGGATCGATTCGGAAAATTCGGCTTGGAATTGGCGGAGGAAAAGACGCGGGTGATGCGCTTCGGACGATTTGTCCGGGGGGATCTGGCGAAGACCGGCGGTAAGCCGGATACGTTCGACTTCCTAGGTTTTCAGCATGTGTGCGGCACCGACCGAGGCGGCAAGTTTGCTTTGGTGCGGATTCCGTGCAGCAAAAGCCGCCGAAAGTTCTTGGCCAAATCCAAGGAGTGGGTCAAAGAGCATAGGCATTGGAAGCGGCAGGATCAGCAAAAGCAACTGACGAGGATGCTGCGCGGCTTCTACCAGTATTTCGGATTAAACTGCAAGCCGAAGCTCGATGGAGTCCGTCGCGAGGTACAGCGACAATGGGTCCGCACGTTGAGACGACGCAGTCAGCGGCACCGGCTCTACTGGTCTATCTCCAACGTCAACCCTAGTTCGAACTACCTTATGCGGCGTCGGTACTCCATGCGACGACGGTGGTTCGTGAGACACGCAATTAGACGTAAAGCGAGGCTTGCGGTGCGGTCTTTCAGCTCTCGCGGCGTCCCTGCGCCCACCGTCTTGCGCAGCAGCAGGCTGATGTTGAACGCGCCGCCATGAATTAGCAGACGTTTGAAAATATTTTTCTGTCCGTGCAAGGCTGCGGAGGGTGCGCGCTCGCGGGCCATTCCGACATCAAGTCAAGGGTACGCTGGTTTCTACATCTCCAGCCACGGAAGCCCAAGGCGCCTAAGGTGGGGGCACATGAAGGCGATCGTCGATAAGTTGCTTCGTTCGACCAGTTCGCCTCGCCGCCTCAGCAAACTACTGAAGGCTCCTGTCCTGCCCTGGAGCTATTCACAAACCATGATTTTGTCGCACCAAAAATGTGGAAGAACCGGAATAAGTCCTGGTCGGCGGTGTTTCTCTTAAGTCGGCAGACTGTAGGTGCCGCGAAGGATGCTAATGGCTCAACTTCTTGTTTGCTCATTTCCGAATCCCGGTCATTTCAACCCGATGCTCACTCTCAGCCGCCACCTTGCTGCTGCGGGCCACACCATTCTCTTCTACACAGCAGAAACCTTTCAAAGCAAGAGTCCAGCGGCGCATTCCACCGGTCTTGTAACAGTGAGCAAAGCCCTATACCGGTCCGAGAACACGTCTCGATCCAGCCCGCGTTCCGTTTACGCACATCTGGATCGAATTCGCTCCATCATACTGTATCTGCCGACGTCAAGCTTGCAGTGGTTTGGCATTTCCAGAAATAAAGCCGTAGCTGCAGTGATTTATTCCCTGAAAGGGAATTCATGAGGGCTATTGCCAAGGAACAAACCACGCCCCCATTAGCAAGTTCCTCTGTGCGCTACCTCGGGAGGATTAAGACTTCAAGGGTGGGCCACCGATGAACATCCCTGCTGTACCCCCCGCTCGCTCACCGCAACGGATCCGAGTCAATCAGCTATGGGACCGCCTGTTTTTCGGAGCAATGGCGATACTGCTTACAGGTTCCGTCCTAGTGGGATTTCGAACCTACTTCCTCGCTGGTATAGTTCGCGCGCCCTTGCCAAGCAAGATGATCCACGTACATGGGGCCGTCTTTTCTTTGTGGTTCGTCTTGTTAATGTTGCAAACGTTCCTTGTCCCGGCAGGGCGTGTGCACTGGCACCGTCAGCTGGGCCTGGTGAGTTACGGTGTGGCGGCGCTGATGGTTGTAATCGGAGTGCTGGCGGCGACCGACTCGCTTCGCCGCGGTGTTGCAATTGGTTCTTTCGATTTGAGTGTCTCCTATGCCATCTCCGTCATGGACATGGTCGCATTCGCCATAGTGACATTATTTTCGTATTTGGCGCGTCACCGTCCGGATGCGCACAAGCGACTAGTGCTCTTCGCCACGCTGAGCATAATGGATGCTGCACTTGATCGATGGCCTTATGAGGAGATGGGGATGCACTTCTCAGCGCATACGTGGACGTATCTTGGCTTTCTGTTGTTGCCGGTAATCTACGACCTCATCTCACTCCACCGAGTTCACAGATCTACCCTTTGGGCTGGAACTCTCGTGTATGTCCTCAATATAATTCGGGTTCCGATTGGCAAGACTCGCCTTTGGATGGCTCTCTCGCACGTCATGGCTGGACACCACTAGATTGCAAAGACTTCAGCATCTCGGCAGAACCGCCAAACAGCAGCGGACAAATGATGCCAAGTGTTTCGAGGTGTCCGAGCGACCCCATGGAGATTCTCTTTACGAGTGGATCATTGGGCCGAGTCATGACTATCCTTGCCCGTGAAAATTCGGGCCTCAATGAATTAGCCACACCAAATGGAGGAACTATGTGACGACCTCACAATTTGGAGAATGCAGGATTGGTATGCGGGCTGATTTTTGGTATGAAATCGTAGGTAGAAGCATTCAAGATTGAGTCATGTCGCTTAAACCGCAAGAGGGTTTCCGCGTTTTGAAGAGACGCATCGTGTGGCTCTGGCAACAGTTCCGAACGGTTGTGCATGCCTTTGAATCGGGGACAAGTCGGGGTGCGTGAATAATTCTTCAGCACAGCATCCAGCACATTCACTGGATGCCCACTCGCCGCTCGCATCATATTTGCGTTCAAGGAGCGAAAAGATAGGTTTGACCTTTAGGTTCTTGGTGATGATCTGCTTGCCGATCTCAAAGAGGAGAAAGGGTCTGATCGAAGAAGATGGGAAACGCCATCCGCCAGACGCACGTGACGAATTCCGACGACGTGCGCGCCCCTTGTCAGCGCCAGTTGTTCCGCCATGGTCGTGTCAGCAGTCAC
Organism: Edaphobacter sp.; assembly: GCA_025462755.1. Lineage (GTDB taxonomy): Bacteria > Acidobacteriota > Terriglobia > Terriglobales > Acidobacteriaceae > Edaphobacter. The sequence goes on along the minus strand of JAOAPF010000312.1, from coordinate 4,676 downwards.
AATCTATTTACCAATCATGCGATTACCATTCCTTCGCCTCGCAGCTTATTGGAATAAGAAGTGATCTGACGTGTTTCAACCATCGGAGATGTATTTTTCGGGGGCACGATGACTGGTATGCAGAAATCCACGCTGTAATTTGGCGTGCTCGACAGCGACCGGACAAGAGTGGGCCTTGACAACCAATCGCAGAATCCTTTTTTTAACCTGCGGCCCAACTTTCAATAACAATTTCCCGCAAGAAAGGTGGAAATCATCAAGCAGTCATTTCACTGGCATTCTAATCTCGTAGACATGACTACTTCGATCTGGGGTTCCTGGTTTCGGACTGGAACTATAGCTGAGCAGATTATTGGAAAGGGACCATCAACGGCTGGCCTCGACGTCATTCACCTAGATCAGCTTGTGACTCGAACAGTTGATGTAACAGTGCCGGAGCAGGGATAGCTGCCGTGATGAATACAAGCCGTAACGTCAAACGCAAACGTCATCCGACTCCGGCTTTACAGATCGCTCGCATGGAGCCTATCGCCCAAACGGTTGCATCTTTGAACAAACCTACGCGGGTGGCGGATCACATTTCTCATAACCTAAAACATCGTCATCTACAGTTGATGGCGATTGGAGGTGCAATCGGGGCCGGATTCTTTCTGGGCTCTGGAGTTGCCATCAGTCAGGCAGGCCCGGCGTTGCTGGTCGCCTATCTTCTTGCTGGCGCGATGATTTATCTCGTGATGCGCGCTCTTGGCGAGTTGACACTTGCACACCCTTCACCAGGATCATTTGCCGCCTACACCACCCGCTTCGTCGGTCCCTTCGCCGGGTTCATTACGGGTTGGTCGTACTGGCTGTCGCTTTTGTTGGTGGGCGTAGCAGAGATAACAGGTATTGGGCTTCTTCTGCATCGTTGGTATCCAGCTATTCCGCAATGGATCCCCGCGCTATGCGCCACGCTATTGCTCTACACCATCAACATGCGCACCGTGAAGTCTTTCGGTGAATCGGAATACTGGCTGTCCATGATCAAGGTCGTCACAATCATTGCCGTGCTGCTGTGTGGTCTGGCCATTCTGGTGTTCAGGATCGGCGATGTAGGTAGACATGCTCATGTTGCCAATATATGGCAGCACGGAGGCATCCTACCCAAAGGTTTCTCAGGACTACTTGCCGCATTGCCGCTTGTCATCTTCTCGTTCGGCGGAACGGAAGTTATTGGGCTCGCGGCGGCAGAAACCGATCGACCGGAGTATGCTTTGCCGCGGGCTATCAACGGCGTCTTCTTTCGTATCATATTGTTTTACGTCGGCTCTCTCGCCATTGTCATGATGCTGTATCCATGGAACAGCTTCGATCCGAAGGAGAGTCTCTTTGTGTTGGTCCTGAAACAGGCAGGCTTTGCCGCGGCTGCGGGGATGGTAACTTTTGTAGCAATTAGCGCATTCTTCTCTTCAAGCAACACCGTTCTGTATGGAAGCAGTCGGATCCTTCACGCGCTGGCCTCTTCAGGTGACGCGCCTGCAAGATTGCAGATGTTGAACAATCGGAAGATTCCATATCTCTCCGTGACGCTCTCTGGCGCTGTTTTGATGCTCGGGGTTGTGTTCAACTATCTTGCACCCGATAAGATCTTTGGCTATTTATTTTCGTCGGTCGCCTGGATCGTGCTTTGGGTCTGGACAACCATCATGCTCTGCCACTTCAACTATTGGAGAGCGCTTTCGAAAGGGTCGGCCCCACGGGTGAACTTCCGACTGCCGGGTGCTCCCTACACCAACTGGGCGATCATTCTAGCGATCGGAGTGATCGCCGTGCTGATCGCAACGAATGGCACGACACGAATCACGTTCTACGTCATCGCGTCATGGTTGGGAATCTTAATCGTGGCCTATGATGTAAAGAGCTACGAGCAGTCCACCACGACTGGAAGCAACTAGATGACGGCACCGGTTCCCGATCTAAGTGAGAGAACAATGCGTATCGTTCTACTTCCGCTTTGCCTTGAGCTATCGCGACTAGCTTCATCCCTACCGCATGGATGATCTACAGCATACGATCGTGTCTTTATATCTCACAAATAGCGCCGTCTCGATCCATAACGTTTGTCAGTTGTGGGCTTGAAGAGCACACCCACGTAGGGTATGCAGCGATACGAAACGCACGTAGACATTCATTGTGTGATCAGGCATTCCTTAAAGTTAAAGGGAATAAAACCGACACCAGTTGGTTTTACTAGACGTAAACCACTCCAATCCGAATTTTGGGACAATCCCGGAAGGATCTATCGAACATGTCGCTCCGCATCAATGATGTCGCCCCAGATTTCACCGCTGAAACCACACAGGGTCCGGTCCACTTCCACGAGTGGATTGGGAACAATTGGGTAGTCCTTTTTTCTCACCCCAAAGACTTTACTCCCGTCTGCACCACGGAGCTTGGTGCTGTCGCTGGCCTGGAAAAGCAGTTTGCCGATCGCGGGGCAAAAGTCATCGGTCTAAGCGTCGATCCTGTTGAGAGCCACGAAGAGTGGGCGCAGGATATCCAGGACGTCAGCGGACACAAGGTAAATTACCCAATCATTGGAGACCCAAAACTCAAAGTCGCCAAACTTTACGACATGCTACCTGCCGATGCAGGTGATAGTGCCTATGGCCGTACACCAGCGCACAACGCACCGGTTCGGACTGTTTTTGTGATCGGCCCAGATAAGCGTATCAAGCTCACGCTAGCCTATCCGATGACGACCGGACGCAACTTCGACGAAATTATCCGAGTGCTCGATTCCATGTTGCTCACCTCGCAGCATAAGGTAGCCACTCCGGCTGACTGGAAACAGGGCGACGATGTCATCATCACCGGTGCAGTCTCCGATGAAGAAGCAAAGACGGCTTTCCCGGGCTACAAGACTCTCAAGCCCTACCTTCGTACAACAGAGCAGCCAAGGTAAAAAGCGTCCTGGGTGTGGGGATCAACTGCAGTTTTGACAGTTGATCCTCACACCACGGCTCCGCACGTGTGAGGAGTAATTCTCATCTAAGGAGAAGGCCATGAACGCTATGCACAGGAACTCGGAAACTGCGCTCATCAAATTCCAAGCGTCGCTGCCCGCAGGCCCGGCCGAACGGCCGGGCAAGATCGGAATAAATTCGGCCATCGGGTTTACCTTCAGTAACGCAGCATGACCTCTATGTTGCAACGGAGCCGCAAATTGATCAGTAATTGCTCTTGATGTTGCGTCCGGGCGCAATCACCAGTCCGGCCGTAGAAGAAAGGATTCGCCATGCTATGGAAGTCTGACCCAACATTTTACTCTTCTCCAAAGCTAGCCATGCAGGCGCTGCATGAAAGACTAGCATATGTAGCGGCGTTTAACCCCAAGAGCAATGGCAAACCGGACGCGCGTTGATCGTGGTGGACGTTGACACTGGTTCGAGTAAGTATGGGCAAATAGTCGGCCGAACCGACATGCCCAACGGGGGCGATGAGTTGCATCACTTTGGGTGGAACGCTTGCAGTTCAGCCGAACTAAGGCAGAGACAACGTTTGTTGAGGTTTCGATAAACGTTCCTCAGGGTCTCCAGGGCTCCGAAATCTGTTACGGCAGAGGCGAGGCGCGCCACAAAATTGAAGACCTCCATACAGGATCTCCCATCTGGTAGCAACAGGGGAAGCGTATCAACAGACCTCGACCGGGTTCTTCCGCCTTGTGGAGACTTCGAAAGGCCCCCACGCACTCTATGTGAGCAAGCGGGAGTGCGAGCAGGTGCGTGAAGCGATCCAGCACCTTCCCGTGGATTTCCGCGAGGTTATCTTGTTGCGCGAATATGAAGAGCTGTCCTACCAGGAGATCGCGAGTGTTCTGGGCTGTCCGGTCGGTTCCGTAATGTCTCGTCTGGCAAGGGCGCGTTCCAAACTTCGACCGCTGCTTTCGGTCACATTGCAAATCCCCGACCCACGAATGAACAGGGAATCGATATCCTAAAAGAGTGTAGCAATAGTCTCGGTACCTTCGACCTGTGGTTCGGTAAAAAAGCCATGCCCGAAAAAATCAGCCCGTTGTTCTCATTGTGGACGACGAGCGAGTCATAGCAGATACCCTGTCTATTATCCTTTCGAGGAGCGGCTTCTCCACAATGACCGCCTACGACGGGGAGAGTGCCCTGGAGCTTGCTCGCTGTCCACCCTGACCTTCTTATCTCGGATGTCGTGATGCCAAAAATGACTGGCGTCGAATTAGCAATCGCCGTGACCGAAACCGTTCCGGGATGCAAGGTCTTGTTGTTTTCCGGACAGGCCACGACCGTCGATCTGCTCGAAAAGGCGCGCCACCGCGGGCATGACTTCACAATCCTGACCAAGCCAGTCCACCCAACCGACATGCTAAGTGTTTAGTCCCGGCATTTGGTGGATTGGGTCGAGTGTAAATCTGTCCGGGTCGTGGATCCAGAGTTTGCAGATGGCTTCGTAACGTGTGAGGCCGCGAAGGGTCTTGAGTCGGCGAGCGAAGTTGTAGGCTGCGATGAAGTCCGACAAGTGCGCTTTGAGTTGTTCGTGCGTGTCATAGAAGAAGCGTTTGACGGTGGCTTCCTTGATGGTCCGGTTCATCCGTTCTATCTGTCCGTTGGTCCAGGGATGGTTGGGTTGGGTCAGACGGTGGTCGATGCCATGACGAAGACAGA
>JAOAPF010000296.1 GCA_025462755.1 Edaphobacter sp. | reverse complement strand
TCGAGTCGCCAGATCTCTCGACCACTGACGAGTTCTTCTGCTCTGACTCGCGTGGGAGTCTTGCAGACCGGGCATACGATCGACGCTTCCGTTCTGGATCTCGGTCCCGCCACGATGGCACCGGATGCGCTGCATCGATCGACTTGCATACTGCACCTCCCCAGCCGCGGCGCGGCCCAAGCGGATATCGAATTTACTTCAACACCCCTTTGACAGCAAGCACTGCCGCGATGTTTCGCCCTCACCCGGATGCTAGCTTCACTCTCCGACAGATGCTTGGGTGCCCGTGGGCTTTTGATATTGTGGAAAGTAAGCGCAAACGGTTTCACTCAAGCAAGAATGCGACGGTTCAGTGGGATGTGGAGAATACAAGTCGTTGCTGTTGCTACACGCATACGCGAGGCGGCGGCTATGGCGGTACAGCCATCCCAAAGCGGACCCAATCCTGAGCATCACGGGGACAGCTCCCTCAGAAGCAAAGCTGGCGGAGGCGAAGGCTAACGAAGCCGCGGTTTCTGCACAGCTTTGTGCTCACGAAGAAAGATGTGAGACGTGTAAGGCCGGGTAAGAAGCAGATAGCGGTCTAACCGGATTCGCCATCCGTTCGCCTTTCCACAGCCGCTTGCTCTACCCTCTGCTGGATGCTGAAGCACCGGCGAGAGAACAAGGTTGTTCACGTTTTGCACTGCTGGCGGTGCAATTCGTACTCCACCCCGAACCGCTACCAGCTGAAGGACGGGGGCGCGGTATGCGGCCTTTGCGGCGACAAGAACCCGCTCGGCAGCCTAGTCCGCCTGCCTTTGATCCTCGTCACCGAGCCACACATCATCTACGTGGCATTCACCCGGTCGGGGAAGCACGCTCACGGCCTCCACACGGACCTGAAGACCGCGCTGGGCCCTTGGGTGGTGTTCGCATCAGGGGACGTGCTGGAGAGGGCGCTGGTGTACCTGGGCATGACTCCAGAGCAGCTCGAGCACCATAGGGACGGCATGCGGAGATGGGGACAGGGCACAAGCAAGCTGACGATTCAGCCGCATCGGAAGAACCTGCTCAGGATCGACTACACGAAGCTTTAAGTGTCATAAGCCAGGCGAACGGGAAGGCTTCCTGGCTTACGGTCTCCAGCTCATGCTCATATTGGAGTGGCTTGGAGTCAGCGTAGGACTCTGTGGCCTCTGCTGCATCGCCTCGGGCGTGCCAGTGTCCGTCACCTTCTTGAGCTCGAAGGTTTGCGCGCCCGTCGTATAGCTCTTCTCGATGAGCTCGAGATCATTGAAACTCTCTTCAACCGGCATATTCCTCATTCTATCGGACGCCGCATCATTCCAAGATTTGAAAGGCGTTGTGATCATACCTCACCACCCCGATTTTGGTCTTCCCTCCTACTATCGGATGCGTCTCGCAAAACCTGTAGTGCCCTAGTACAAGATCGACCAAGAATTTCGCACAGGCGATCCCACTTTGGATCGGCATACCCTCAGTCTGGATCGGATATTCGTGCCGAGCCAGAGCATCACTGAACTGTTCAAGCTCTTGGTCGTGAAGAGTTCTGCCCAAAATTCCCTCGAAAACTGCTCTCACGCTGGCGGATGCACCGGGGTCTATACCCTTCAGATACCTGCTAATCGGGATTGATGAGGCGTACCAGGATAAACCGATCTGCCCTGCTCCATTTTGGAGGTGTGCAGAGTACGGTTCAGAGTGAGAAGGGATGACAACATTCCAAAGCTCGGATTGAAATGATCCGGAAGAGAACCCGCCCACCACTAGCCCAAGCTGGCTTTTGACATTCTGAGAAATTTGTTCGAATGGCAATGAGTAAAGCGATTCGAAATACGAACGGTAGCTATCGAAAAAGAAAGTTCGGAGCCTTTCGACCACTTCATTCAGCGGCAGCGACTCCATATCGGCGTTCATTGGCTCGAGGAGAAACTGTCGTACGAAACTCCCTATCGTCCTGCCATGCAATGATGCCAAGCCGTAGGTGGCCATTCCAATGCGGAGGTCGCCGAGCTGAAAGAGTTTGTCCGCATCGAGGAAGACCTTCGAGATGGAACCTGTTGCATCAATCATTGTCGTTGCGCTGTCCACGGCGATGACGACGCCGTCCGAAAGATTCAAGGCAACACAAACGCTCATGGTTGCATGAATATAGCACCGAGGAGGATACGTTCCATTCGGGCGGGCCTTCTCGAGACGATACGCGGGATGTTGTGACCCGATCCGGGAATGCTGGTGCAGGGGTCCCGAGCCGCCCAGCACTTATGCTTCGCACACAACGGGCCTTTTATAGGCCTTTCTTGTAGACGACCAGAACTCCAGCTGGCCGACTGGACGCATGCAGCTTGCCACTGGCTTCTTCGATGGACGCAGATTCTGCTCTCTTGACACTAGATCGCATCGATCGCAAATGTCTGCCCAAGGATTCCAGTGTAGGGTTCCGCAGGTCCCGCAGCGGGATGATCTCGGCGCCTTGAGATCTGACCGGCCGAACGTCTCGACCTCGTGGCAGCGCCGGGCACAGCGGCGTGGGTCATTTGCCGTGCTTAACCCAGGCACTCCTAATTTTTGAGGCAATTCGGCTTGAAAGGCTGGGCGGCGGATTCACCGCATTTCTGCGAAGTACTCTCTGGAGAACTCGGAGGCTTTCTAATCGCTGCCTGGATTCGGCGGCTTCGGGAACCACCTTATCCATTTCCTTGCCTAAAGCGCAATGCACATCGCTCAACAGAGGAAAGAGCTCACGACCGATAGGGTCATTGTCTGGATCGGCCCATGCGTCCCTTACGTCGGCAATCAATTCCATCAAAGCGTTTGTCTCGGCAGGAGGCTGATTCTCATCTGCCGTATCTAGCCACTGAAACGCCTTCAAGAGAAATTCCATGTCACGGAGGCTGGGACCGTCTTCCGCAGGATGTCCGAGAGCCTCTTCTTTTTGGCGCACCAACTCCGTGTAATGCCAGATGCACTCCGCCGATTTCATGAAACAAGGGCTCCACAGGTTGGGCTGGCCTGAATGTCCGTTTGAAGAGGTTTCCAGCCACGGCCAATTAAATAAACCAGGCCTCCGATGACGTAACCAGCTACAAATTCACCGACCAGCCAGCTGGTGAAAGCTCCTCCGCGTCGCGTTGCCGCCCAAGCCAGACGCCAAGGCCAGATAACGAAGCGAGCACCAAGCAACGCAATTGCAATTGGGAACCCGGCTGCGTTTGCATAGTCACCGGATGTAAGGTTTGAAACAGCCGCCCCGATTGAGGCGAGGATAATCAAGATGGCAATCACAGTTAGAAAAATCCGTGCGCCCTTCGGCGTGTTCTTCCAATCCGTCTTCCACTTGCTCAATCTGACCTCCCCGCTTTAGAGCTATAACCAGTGTCAGGAGCGCGCCCGAATTTCAGTGATTTCATAATTCCACTGAAGCTGACCCCTGATCCGGGTCTCACTTCCGAAATAAACAGACTCATCTATGTCTCGAACCTGGGCAGGAGGAATCAGGGGACCGATACTCGTCTCTTCTTCGCCTACTACGTCGCAGTGTGACTGCGAGTCGCAGTCCAGAATGCGAATTCTTGCTCGGACTTCGAAAACGGAATACGGCGACTTATTTTTTAATCGTCCAGTGAGCCTATAGGAGGAGCCATAGTTGTCAGGCCCTAGGCGAAGATCCGTAAATGCCAATTGGTCGGCGAGTACAAGGTGTTTAGATGATTCAGTCTCCGTCTTGTCATGAGCTATGTATAACGCTATTGTCGCCACAATTAGTCCAATGGTCGCAAGTAAGGCAAACCTGAAAGCGCGAAACTTAATTGCAAGAAATATAGAAGCAAGGAGGAGTAAGGACCAGACCATGATCGTCTCCAGGATCGATCCGCAATCAAAATAAAGGGGTGGGATAAACCTACAGCATCCGAACAAAGGCTGAGGTTTACCCTAGTACCCTGATAGCGATATAGATTACCGCCTTTCTTCTTGAGGAAGGAACGAGACTATTGGGTGACTATCGCTGCAACTTTTTGAGGTCCTGAGCCACTCGAAAATCTTGAATTAAAGACCAAGCGCAGCGTTAAGTATCCAAGCCTGTGCAACTCATCGTGATTCTCTTTGTTTGGTCACCATTCCTGTACGGATTACGAACGCTCAAGCCCTGCGGCCCTTCGACTCGGAAAAGATGATTGCATGGAAGGTGGACAACGCAGTTGGAAACGTCAAGAACGACAGGCCAGATCTGATAGAGCCCGCGTCGGCCACACCGGAATCGGTTGAGAATCAAGCCCCAAGCAGTCCCGGATCTCTCTTTTCCTACTCTCGCGGGCCTAACGGTTTTTTTGCTGCATTTGCACCTCTTGGTGGGTGCGGTGATTCGGGACGGACCGTGTACACGGAAGTGTTCGGCAATGCGCTGCTTATCTGAGCGCCGGACGTATCGACCGCACATGAGACAAGTCTAGGCTCCCGTTTGCTCGAGGAGGGATGCGCTCTCGGTCTCAAGCTCTTCCACTCGCCTCTGCTACGATTCACAATCCTCACGAAGCTGCACGACGGTTCTCGGTCGCCCGTTTTTTCTGTCCCGGTGGGCGAGTCGTGAATGTATAGCAGGAACTTGTCGGGAACAGCAGCGCGGGTACTGCGGGGATCATCGTGTTCAGGAGAATCCATCCGGCATCGAGGGACTATCGTCTTGAGGGAGGTCTGCCGATAACCATTGCGGTACACTGTGTGTGTACACCTGTGGAAACCCGTGGAAGTCTGTGGAAA
>JAOAPF010000275.1 GCA_025462755.1 Edaphobacter sp. | reverse complement strand
CGTGCCGGTAAGTGTTTAAGTCCGTTGGCGCTGATTCACGAATCCGTGTGGCACCGCCGCACGACCCTCGGAGGGGTGGAGTGTCAATCTTCTTCCGGTGCGAAGCACCGCTGTGGCCCTGCCACAGCTTTGGATGGAGCATCATGCCTTCAATCCAGCCACGGATGCTGAGGGTTCTGGCACGGCTGCTGGCTTCTTCGGCAGCGGCCTCGACCCGTTGGGAAGGGCCGCTTTCCGTGGGCGAAGCAACTCTCTGAGTGACAATGGCCGTGTCAAAGCGAACGTTGGCGGTGACTCGCTGGATTTGAGTGACTTCGATCAGTGGCATGGTGAGTTCTCCTTATTGGGTGAGGAATCAAGCGATCTTGGTGCGAGCGATCATCCGCTGCGCCGTGGTGGCAATCTCTCGCGCACGAGCGGAGCAAAGTGCAGTGGGCAGTTCGTAGCCGCGGCGGACTTCAAGCATCGTGATGACGGCGTCGATGTGTGCGCCTTCCAAAAGCAAGAGCCGGGCGGAAGCCACGTCTACGGTGCGCTGAGCGTAATAGAGAGGATTGGACTTGTCGGCGCGGCGCGAAGCCAGCGCTTGGGTCAGTTTTCCGGCGTCCATGCCAAGCGAAAGTTCACCCAAAACCCATGCCCAATCCCGCTCGGAATGGCTGTGCTTTTCGGACCGGATTAGCCATGCGATTCCGCGCAGCGGGAGCACGGCATTTGAGGTGACATTGTCGAGGTGAAAGTCCGCCGGGTTCCACGTCGAATCGCATGGGTATTCGACCGCAACGGAGTGAGCGGGAGAATACTTGCAGTTCAAGAATCCGGGAATGCGAAGCACCCGGTTGCAGTCCGTGCAAGCGGGATCGCCACCGAAGGCAAGGGCGAGCAGCTTGAGGGTAGCTTCCTGCCGCTCAAAGTCGAAGCCATCGACATGCCAGAGCACCTGGTATTTACCGGGCGATGTGGACAGAATTGCGGAGGGAGCAGGGATGGCATCGGAGGCCCGGAGCGCAGCGATTCGGGCCTCCCCGTCTATGTCGATATCTATATAGAGATGACGGATGCAGGCGATGCTCTCTTTGGTGCGTTTGCGGCTGCCTGGGCGAAGCGGATTGGCAGCGACGTAGATGTTCGCGCCGGTGGAGTTCTCATGTGCGAGCCAAGCGAGATATCGCGAGGCAAGCGCCGATTCCAGTGAGACAATTCGCTGCTGCGTCGAAGCTGGGTTCTCCCTGCGAAGCAGGAGAGCAATGGTTTCCCCCGGAGCGAAGCAACGGGCAAGAAAGTCTTTCGCGATTCGGCTCATGAACACCTCCTCATTGGGGCGGTACGAAGGATGCGATCCTGCGGGGCATTAGCAGAGAAAGAAGCCCGGTGGTCGCCGGGCCTCTTTCGGGAGGAAAGGCCTATGCGGCCTCTTCCTCGGTGACATCTTCGTCGTCTTCCGCCGACGCTTTGGCGGCACGGTCCAGCTTGAGAATGGAGTTCACCCGGATCTCCCAGATGGTCTGCTCCGAGTTCGTCTTCTTGCTGTCGTACTTCCGGCTGCGCAGCTCGCCTTCGACCTGGATATGAGCGCCCTTGGTGAGCTTGGCGGCGAACTCACCGAGCTTGCCGAAAACCACGCAACGGTGCCATTCGGTGTGCTCGATGTACTTGCCGTCCTTCTTATAGGAAGACTTGGTTGCCAGCGAGAGAGTGGTGAGGCTGCGTTCGTTGTTGGTGCGAACCTCTGCGTCGTTGCCGAGAAAGCCGATGAGGGTGACTTTGTTTGAGTACATGGTGGTGATCTCCGTTTCGTTGAATTTCCCGTATCCTGCTCGGGTCACACTAGGCGAAGCCAAGCGAGAGGCCCCGCCTCCCAAGGCCGAAGCTCTGCATTTACGGAGGGTCCGTCGTAGACGGAAACCGTAACCCGTAGGGCGGCGAAGCCGAAGCAGAAGAGCGAGCCTGCCGCAGGGCGGCGGACAGGCCCGAAGCGTGACCCCGAGCAGAGGACGGGATGCGAGGCGGAAGGCTCCCCGATGCACCGAAGTCATTCTCTCGATCTCGGCAGCGGAAGTTCGCCCAAACCGCAGCCCTTCTCAACGCGGCAAAGGCTCCATTCAAGGATGGCCCAGAGCACCCTACCGTGCGCTCGCGGCAACTCCGCGATGCCATGCTGGGCGCTTTCAGAGACGAGTTGGGCTGTGCGGCCGAATTGGCAGCATGACGGTACATCGGAGTGACCTCGATTCGGGTTTGGTTCTCTAGCTGTATACCTGCACGTCAGGCAGAGGAAGCACGATAGATGTCCTCCGTTTGGAAGCATTGGTCTGCGTGACTGTAACCCGACACGGCAATCAACTCGCGTACGCGGCGCCGGCCCGCAGGATCGCGTTCGCAGTACAGTACGAAATCAATGGCCTGTGCGGTCTCGGAACGCATAAAGGCGTGGTTCAGATTAGGTCGCGCGCTCAGGGCAAGATTGGCAAGGCGATTCAGAGCGTCGAGCGCGGATTTTGCGTGGATGGTCGAAAGCGTTCCACCATGCCCTGTATTCATGGCCTGTAGCAGGTCATAGCCGGATTCATTCCGTATCTCGCCCATGATGATGCGGTCAGGACGATGGCGGAGTGCAGCGGCCAGGAGTTCGCTGGGAGTCACCCCGACCTGTCCGGGAATCTCTTCAACGGCCTCCCAGCGAACGGCATTTGGATGTGAGACTTTCAACTCTGCGGGTTGCTCGATGATGAGCAAGCGTTCATCTGCCGGAATGTGATCCAACAGAGCCTTCATCAATGTGGTCTTGCCCGATCCCGTTCCGCCGCTGATGTTGCCATTCTTCTTGTTGGCGATGAACCCTACAACCTTGTCCCGAATGTCTTCGGGAAGACTGCCCGAGGCAATCAACTCATCCGACGTGTACCAGCGGTTGAATTTGCGAATTGTAAGGGTTGGTCCATTGATAGAAGATGGAGCGCCGACGACCGCCACACGCGAGCCATCCGGCAAGCGTGTATTCAGGATCGGATTCTGTGTCGTGAGGTCTTGCCCCAGGATGCGAGCCACGCGCTCGATTGCAGCCTGCAGCCGGTCATTCGTATATGGGGTTGCGAGTGGGATATGCCGCACCACCCCTCCACGATCTGCGTAGACGCCGGTGGTGCCATTAATCATCAGGTCGGAGATAGACTGATCAAGGAGCAGCGCACGCAACTCCTCCGGGAAGAACGGCAGAATGAGGTGGAAGCTCATCGTGTAGCTCCTATAGCTGGCGTTGCCGTTACTGTCTGCGACGCCGCATTGGTTCCGGGAGCAATAGGATCGACCGATAGCCGGTTCTCATGGAACTCCGTGAGGGTCAACCCAAGCGGATTGATCGTCTCGAACTGCGGGAAGATACGGGCCTGGTCGCTCACCTGTTTGGGGTTCAGATAGTAAGTGACACTGAGCAGCCAATGCTCGGTGCGCGGCTCACGGGAGTTCTGCGGCGAGTAGAGTTTGTCGATGGCCACAAGAGCTGTTCCACGAGCGATAGGCGCGCCCTGAACCATCTCCTCCGACATCGACGTAATGGTGACATTCCGCACCTGAACATCGCTCGATTCGATCTGCCCGGCAACCACCTGTGAGACAAGATGATTCTGGCTGTCATCAGCCATCAAGCGCGGAGCTAGTGTCGAGGAGAGGAAGTAGTAGTTGAGCGGGTATTTCTTGGCGATGGTGTCGCGGCTGATGGTGTAGCGATAGTTCGCCCACTCGGTTAGGTAAGTGCGCACTTCACCTTCGCGTGGGCTGTAGTTGAGATCGGTGTATTGGATCGCCTGGGCACGGCCCATCTCGTCAATGCGGATATAGCGGTTGGCGATGGGTCGATGAGCAAGAGAGAAATTGAGCCACATGGAACCGAGGAGCACAATAGTTCCGCAGGCGATGATGAGCCGGTACGCCTTTCGCTCTGCGTAGTGAGACGCGTAGACCTCATTCCCGATGTGGTCGGTGAGAAGAGATTGCTCCGGGGTCAATACCGGCTCAGGGGCGGGTATGGTGTGACTGAACATGATGGCTCTCCGTCCTTTTCTCAAGAGTCATAAACAGGTTCACGGTGTAGATCAAAACCGCGATCACGAGCAACGCGAACAGAATCTTAATAAGTGTGAATACCCAGCCCGGGAGGTAGATTCGATACCCCTCCTTACGCAGGAACAGTGCGAGCCACCAGTTATTCATGCCTCACCCCTTTCCTTTCTTCGCAAGCAGTAAGGCTGTACTGCCAACAGCTCCTGGCGCTGCTGAGACTAGCCCCGCAGCACCGCCGAAAATAGCCTGCGTCATGCTGGGGATGAAGAGCATGTTGATGATGAAGGCGATCATGACCATTGTGCAGGGGATGAGATTCGCCAGCCATATACCGATGGAATAGTCGCCGTTGAAGGTCTTCTGAATGAAGGTATTCATGAACCCTGCCCACACAAAGATGAACGCGGCTGCGACGGCGCGAATCATGGCGAAGCCGATGAGCACGTCGAGGAAGTGGAAGAACTTCGCGCGAAACGTTTGCGTCATCAGCAGTGGGATGAAGACTGGACCAAAGAGAGCGGTGACCCCGTATAGGATGAACGCGCTGCAGTTAATGAGGAAGAGGATGGCTGATGCGAGACCCAAGAGAATCTGCACAACGAAGTAGCAGAGAATCTGGGTCGGCGCCAGTAGAGATGGCATGGTGGTGTTGTCACCAGCCGTCTTGAGCAACTGCAGGAGTTGGTCCAGTGAGCTTTGATCGAAGGCTGCGACCATCGCCTGCGCAATGTATGAGAAAAAGTGATTGATGCCGAAACTTGCGCCGGGGAACGGCTTCACCCAATAACTTTCAAGCAGGCAGCAAATAATTAAGCGGAGGAGGAAATTGGTGAGATCGCCCATATGAACATGCTCGTGATGGACACGGAAGGTCATGCCCGTGGTGCTCCAGTTCACCGACATGCTGATGAGGCTGAAGAGAGCGATGCAACTCAGTTCCGTCAATCCGAGCTGAGTCAACGCCCCACCATTTTGGGTCGTGAGATTGGTCAGATTATTGGTGAACTGGTAGAGCCAATCGACACCCGATCCGGCACTCGGAAGGCTCTGCGCGAGCAGTGCAATAGAAATCATAGTGGCCTCTCTCATCTAGGGGACATACGTTGTCCAGGTCTTGCTTTCGTTTCCGGCGGCAGAGTTGTGGTGCTTCTTTGCGTCCTCTACCTGTTTGCGAAACGCCTCATCCTGCTTCTTACGTTCGGCGGCGTCTCGCTGCTGCTGTTGGAGTATGGCGGTAGCCTGGGCTGCCGCAACTGCGGCTTTGTGCGCTTCATGTGCGCGGTAAGCCTCGGTGCCGGCGATGGTCGTCAGCACCGCGAGGATAGCGATCAGAAGTTTCGTGTTGAGAGCGTTGAGCACATGGCCTCCGTTTATGGAAGGTAGTTCTGCCAGGTGCTGCCTTCATTCGCGGAGCTCACGTCGTTCACGGCCCGCTGTTGCTGAACGAAAGCAGCGGTATTGAGGTCTAACGCAGCCGCATTCCGCTGCTGCATATTGGCCACGGTCATCTGGGACGCAAGGCAGGTCTGCAAGACTCCCTGGGACTGCATCTCGGACATTTTCTGCGCTTCAGCGGCGTTCAACAGGTTCAGTTGTTCGACCTCGCTATTCGTAGCACTCGTGCTATCGAGCTGCTGCGTAGCGAGTGTGCTGTTTGCAGTGGCGTTCTGTGTCCGTGCGGACCGGTATTGACCGATCGCGGTAAAGCAGTCCGGGGAGACAGAGTCGGACAACTCAATCATAGCCAGTTGTGAGAGCTGACTGCTACCCGGTGTCTGCCCGGCAAGGTAGCTCGTCGTACTCCCATTTACTGGAACCGTTGCAGCCGTCCACGCTGTGGCCGATGCAGTCGACGAGTTGCTATTCAGCGCAGTGTTCATGCCGTTGGTTTCGCCAAACAGATTTTTCACATTGGCGCTCTTGAGGGCGGTAAGCGTGGTCTGCCATTGTTGTTTGATCGAGAAATGGGCGATGTTGTTCTCGATCATCTTGAGCTGGTTGAGAGCCGTCGTCGCCTGCTGGACAAGACTGGCGTAGCTCGTTGGATCGAAGACAATATCCCCTATGCCGAAAAGAGCGAAGCTCGGTGTCGCGGTCAACAGCAGGAGACTACCCGCCATCAGGTACTTCTTGCGCCGATTCATGGTGATCTTCATAACTCCTCCTTGATTGAGAGAATGGTTAAATGCACTCTGGACAGGTTGGGTCCAACCGGTCCGGAGAAAGATTGCGGAATCCCGTCACGATCCTGCACGGAAGTTCTGTCGCCGTCTCACTGATGCGAATGCTTTCGCCGAACGTGCTTATGGCAGCTCTCCGTCCAGCAGGAGTGATGCCAATAGCGAGGATCAACAGCGCAGCTCTGGCTTCCAGTACGGCTTTGCGCTGTCTTTTCATTGCGCCTCCTCCTCATCCGCAAGCTCTCTCGCAACCTGCGGAATCATTTCGACCCACTCTCGTCCGGCACGCTCGATGGCTTCCGCTATGGTGTACCCGTGCTCCGCGAGCCAGTCGAAGCGATTTAGAACTAAAGCCACGGCAACCTGTTCGCCGGTAGACTGCACCGCCCAGGCACCGTGACCGCCACGCTTGGCATCTTGCGCTTTGCGAAGCAAGTGTTCGTATCTTGGGTCACGCTCACTCATTCAGTGGCCTCTCTCGCAAACGACGGCTAAAGCATTGGATCGACGCGATGCTCCGCGTAGGACGGGACGAGGATGTCGCGGCCTATGTAAACGCGGGCACGCGAGCCTTCTTTGAGCGTGATGACCGGCAACCTGTTCAGAAAGTGATTCAAGACCTGCTCGCCTTCCGCCGAGGTCTGGGCGGAGATGCCGTTGCGGATCTGTGTCGAAGGATCGAGGACGCTGCCGTTGTTGCCGATCTGGGCCAGACCGCCGAGACCTCCGATGGCGGCGGCTGCACCGAAGGCCATCAGGTAGCCGTGATCGACCTTGGTTGCGAGCCCGGTGGTCCCCAGCGGATCAAGACCGACGTACTTATCGAAGTCGAGCGAGAATCCGTCCGGGCACACTGCGCGATGAAAGCTGACAAACATCTTGCGCTGCTGAGCATTTCCGACACTCTGCACCGTCCCGATGAGACGGGTTCCTTGCGGCATGAGAAGCTGCTGATGGTCGTGGGAGTAATAGTCGGTGGTGAGCATGACGAGGATCGGGCCACTCAGCCCGCCGTCGATATGGTTTGTCACGACCCCTTCCAACACGGTGCCCTCGAAGACGCGGTAAAGCTGCCCCTGATAGTGGTCGAAGTCGTATCCAGCCATCGGGTCGGACTTCGCATCGGGCTTCGGCTGTGCCACCGCTGCAGATTTTTCGGCCACAGACGCGGGAGACTTTGCGGCGGCCACCTCCGTTGCCTCGATGGGATGCACCTCACGTTCCCCCAAAGCAACCGGTCCGGTTGCACCGCTGGAATGTGCGAAGTCGATTGCCACCGTATCGCTGTTGATAGCGTCCTGATGTTGTTTTTCACGGGCTAGAGCCTTCTGTTTCGCCTCAGCCTGCGCCTGCGAAACATTGGAGATGCGCTGCGGCGCACTCGGGCTGCTCCCGTAGATCGCATCCCGCTGGGCCGCTGTCATCGGTGGAGTCGTCGCCGACTCTGGGCCTGGGACGCTCTGCGCCGCCTGAAGCTGTTGCAAGGCAGCGGCGAGCTCCTGTTGACGCTGTCTCTCCTCGGCATCACGCTGCGCCTGTATCTGCTGCTGCGTTGAAAAGCTATTGACCTGTTGCGGGTTCGCTGTAGCGGGGCGCATCGGCAGCGTGCTTACCGGAGCGGACTTCTTGTTGCCGCTAAGCAAGCTTGAAATATTCGCGATACCAATAAGGGCAATGATGGCGACCAGCGCGAGGACCACGGGCGCGCTCTTCCGCAGAGGCGGTTTCGCCTCGGGTTGCTCCGGCACGGTGGCGGCTGGATTCTGATTCGGGTCAGTCATGGCTAGTTCGCCCCTCCCGCGCGATGAA
The DNA here is from genome assembly GCA_025462755.1 of Edaphobacter sp. Classification (GTDB taxonomy): domain Bacteria; phylum Acidobacteriota; class Terriglobia; order Terriglobales; family Acidobacteriaceae; genus Edaphobacter. The sequence goes on along the minus strand of JAOAPF010000275.1, from coordinate 12,469 downwards.
ACGCCACCTTCTGTTTACCGATCGCGAGATAGCCGTTGTCCAGCTGCTTCGGAACGGTGTAGAGGCCATTCGAGAAATCGAAGTTGATGAGGGAGCCTTTGCCGTCTTTCAGTTCGTAGAGCGCTGGCGTCTCTTGGAAGTGGCCACGCAGATAGGTGAACTTGTCATCGCGCCAAATCTGTTGGAGGCCCAGTGTCTTGCCCCTCGACTGATCCCACGCGTAATCAAAATGCAGAGAGCCTGGATATTGACTGCGATATTGCTCGGCCTTGCTCTCCTCGGCCTTTAGTTCCGCTGTCTGTGCAGCCTTCGCAGTCGCAGCCTCCTGCTTCGCTTTATCCAGCTCTGAGGCGGGAACAAAGACAGGCAGGGCAACCAGCCGGTCTTTCGCAGCTTTGTCGCCGGGATTGATGAGGACTTTTGAATCGAAGTGGGGATCTGTGTCGCTTGAAACTTCGTGCAACTGCAAGGTGTACTCGTTGCCATGATCGGAGACGATGTGAATGTCTGTCGATCCATTCGCTACCTTGGGCTTCACGCTAATAAAACGGCTGGCGACATGGCCTCCATCGAAAACCCAATCCACCGTGTCACCGGCGAATACATTGGCGACCTTCTCCTCAGCGGGAAGGACAATCAAGGTCGATTGCATCAGGCCGGCGCGGATCACAGGAGGCGTGTCGGCCTCAGACACGGTGACAGTGCGCGGCGCGTTGGGTTGGAGAGGATGAGGGTCGGTGGCAGCGCGGCCAGGGAGAGAGGCCAGCCCGAGTCCGGCGGAGACGACGATGGGGATGAGGGGTTTCATGGCACTGGCCCTTTCTGGGTTGAATTGGTTACGCGGTTTCTCCCTGGGCAAAACGGGCGATGCCCTCGGTGAGCCCGTACTTTTCGATCAACTTCGACCGGAGTACCCGGTCTTTCGGTTTGGTGGAGAACGTAGCGTAGCTGCGCTTGTCGAGGTTCAACGTGACGACCTTCGTGATGCCGTCGCGCCGCATGTACAGGGCCTCACGGTCCTGCAAACTCTCGAATAGCGCAATCTGCTGTTCGTTCATCTTGAACAGCTCGGCATAGCGCTTGCGATTGAAAGTGGCGTCCTTCAGGAACAGAAACGAGGTGCAGGAATTGACGATGCTGTCTACGTTCGCACCAAGATCGTCGGCGGACTGGCCTATCATGGTCACGCCGCCAAGGTTCTTACGAACAGTCTTGATGGAGGCGAGCGCACCATCCAAGAGCTGCTTATTCTTCATCGAAGAGAAGATCTCCTCGATAAGGATGTGCTTGGGAACGCCGAGATTGGCAGGGTTGTACAGAACGTCGTTGATGCGCCGAAGTAGCCAGACCATCAACGGTTCGATCAGGTCGGCGTACTGCTCGTTATTCACACCTTGGAAGTCGAAGCACTGGAGACGCGACAACGAAAGGCTGTCTTCGACGTTATCGAAGACAGCGTTGTAGATGCCTTTGCCAACCCACTTTGAGAGATAGCGGTCGAGTCTCTTTGGCAGGAACAGATTCGAGAGACGACGATGTTCAGGGTCGAGCAGGTACATATCCTGCACTGCTTTGTGAATCACGTCATCGTCTTCCGGCTCCAACTCCGCGCCGCCATTGGTGAGGAGCAATTTGATGAAGGAGTACAGGAACTTGATGTTGCTCTCGGTCGGCTCTAGGGCAAACGGATTGACGCGCGGACCGTCTTTGCCAACCCGGTCAACGCGCCCGCCGTACAACTCCACGACGTTCTCGTAGCTGCCGCCAATGTCAAAAATGTAGGTAAAACCGCCGTATTTTTGCTCCAGAGCAATAGCCGCGTTACCATGCACAGACTTACCCGATCCCGTAGGCCCGATGATGAGCATGACCCGCACGCCGTCTACATACACGTCCTGAAAGAACGGTGTTCGGGTACGGGTCTCGAAGATGTTTAGATACTCGTTGTCGAGGTCTTCCGAGTGCGGATGGCCGATGTGTGGAGCGAATACAGAGGACAGCCGCGCGTGGTGGTCCTCCGCAAGCCACAGCGGAAAGACGTTGAATTTGTGATTACCGGGAAACATGGCATAGAACGCCGACAAGTTTCCTAGTGTCTCTTCCATCACCTGTGCGCGGGCATCGACAAAAATGCGATGCACGGCGGGGACGGTGTTGCGAAGCTGCTCTGGGTTGCGACCTGCTAACAGCAGCCGGAGCGAGTACTCACCCTGGGCTTTCTTGTCGAGCGAGCGAATGACATCGCTCAAGTCTTCGACGCTGTTGTTGGCAGCCTTTGCCCCGGCCCCAATTTCGAGCGACGCGGTATCGCGCCCGCTCATCACCCGCGTCAACACGCCGACCTTGAAGAACGAGATGAACTTTTCCTGTGCGTCGATCTCGTTGCGGGCCGCTGACGTAGACTTTACCCGCCATGTCGAGCAGAGCACGCTATCGCAGTCGAGCGTGAGCAGGCCGGAGAAGAGGCAGGGCCTCGACGCCTCCGGCGTCGTCTTGAGCGAGAACATCTGTACAAGACGCTTGCCGACTTGGATGTATTCGCTATGCCAGGCAATCGGACTCTTCACGATCTGCCTATCCACGCCGGTATCGCAGCGAAGCTGATCTTCTCCAGCCCATTCCTCAAGATTGAACAGGTAGCTGAAGAACTGGAACGCATCCGCCTTCGGGAGCAATCGCAACCCGAGTGTGCTAGCAAGATGACTCTGAAGAATGGTCGCTGTCTTCTCAAGCGCTGCAAGCATCCGCGAAGTATCCACGGCGTCCTCCTGCGCCTTCCGCTCAAACGCCTTCGCCTTCGAAGGTTCCAGCGTGAGGCACCAATGCAGGTCGATGCGGCGGAAGGCTGCCGTCTCCTCAAGGAACGTGAGGCGATCACTTGCGAATACCTCCGTGGCGGGATTCGCGTACTTTGCCTGTCGGGGAAGATCGAAGCCTGACATGACGCGGGTGTACTGATACAGGCACGATCCTTCGGGGAGTCCACGCAACGCCCCTTCGATGGATCGCATTCGCGAATCAAGTTCCTGGTCGGTCAAGCCTTCTTCGTCGATGCCAATGAGCGCGAACAGACATCCGTAGCCGCCGCCCTTGAGAGCGAAGATATTCGGACCGACGAAGCGTGCAATCGGAACGATGCTGCACGCGGCGCCAGCCTTGGCGAACCACGGGACGGATTTTCTCTGCTCAGTGTTTGCGCGGGTCATAGTAGCTCGTCTGTCCAAGGCTGAGGCCCCAGAGCTGGAACATTTTGGGATGTTTCCGCACGATGAGCCACGCTGCGCCCACCATCAAGGGAAAGCTGAAGATCGCCAACATGCGAAACCCAACGAGGAAAACCGTCACCGTCACGAAAGTGACCGCCATCCATGCAGATAAGTCGAGGCCAAGCTTGGCTCTCGGTCTGTTCATGGCCTGATTGATTGGCAACGGCTCTCCTCGCTTGGTCATGGGCGCACCTCACATGTTCTGGCCGGTCAGAGAACCGATCCAGCCCGCGCCCCATCCAAGGACTCCGGCACCAAACAGCGCGCCGAAGAGTCCTGGAATCGCATCCTGAAAACGACCGCTCATCATCCGGATTCCGGCGAAAATAAGACCGCCAAAGCAGATGACGGCCCCGGCAAAAATGGCAAAGGTCTTGAAAGTGGACATCAGGGTGGTTGCTCCTGAAAAGTCCATGGTCCCTTGTGCGTGGGCCACACTTGCGAACGCAAGTGTAGCCAGCATCGGCCACAGCGCGCGCGTTGCGTGGAGCAATTTGCGTCTGAAGAAGGGCTGCGCCAATCGCTTGGCAAGGTGGGTTGTGCTGCGGGGAATCTCGACATGGCTTGTACGAAACATCGGCACCTCCATCGACTGGTCTCAGTCGGGAATATGCCGTGATGATTGGGCTCGCGCTTGGTTCTCGTCTAATACATATTATTTATCGGGTGATAGCTCCGAAGTATCACCTCGTCCTATCTCGCACGAATGCTTCAACTTCTAACCTATGAGCGTCATCTGAACCGGCTCATCTTTTACGCGTTGCGACGGACGCTTTCCGTTTGCTGTGGAGGCTTGTATGGAGATGGATACTTTGTTCAGTACCGTTTCTCTGCCATGCTGGGGAAGCTGTTTTCTGAGCCGCTTGACCAGGATTGGAACGGTCTTTGGATGACGCACTTTGTGATAGATCAAGGCTGTATCCACCGTCCAATCCACGCCGGCGATGGGGCGGGTCGTTAATTCCTCATCAAGGGTTATACCCTCCCGGATCAACGCGAAGCCGTGCCCTCCTTTGACGAGCGTCTGCATCTCTGAAGGATGCGAAGCCCACGAGTATTCTTCAATCTGCACACCCGTATCTCTGAGGAGTTCCAGCAGTCGTTCGTGAGCATCAGGATGCCGCTGCGGGTGATAGAGGACGGCAAGATTGCCCTGCAAGTCAGACGTCTGCAGAGAGGCTTTCGCAGCGAGCGGATCGTCTCGCCGCAGGCAGACGACGAGCCGGTCTCGCCGCAATTCTTCGATGCGTAAATCTGGATGTCGCAGGGGCAAGGTCACAAAGGCGGCATCCACTGTTCCAGATACGACTTCTTCCGCGAGGTGCGCTGTGTCTCCGTGCGTTGGCCGTACAGGGCAGACGGGAAGGATTTCTTTGTGTAGCTCACAGAACGTGCGAAACAAGCCCTGGTCAACCAGAGGAGTGCATCCGAACCGAACGGAGCCAACCTCACCGCGCTCAATCGCAATCAGTGCGTTGATGACCTCATCCCGCGTTTCCAGCAGCAGCTTTGCCAGCGCGATGAAGGCGAGGCCGGTTTCAGTAGGCCGAATACGTCCGCCCTTCATCTTACGAAAGAGACGAACCGAAGCGTTCTCCTGGAACTGTCGGGCCTGAACGCTGAGATTGGGTTGCGCGGTACGCAACTCCTCCGCAGCAGCTCGGAATCCCTGTCTCTCCAGGATCGTCAGCAAATATCTGAAATGGCGAAGCTCGGCCCATTCATACATAACGCACCGCTCGACAAGAAGTAGTAGCGCTCTCGACTCGACTCCAAACGAGCGGGTTAACCGCATCCCCGCCTGTGGAAATTCTGTCAATCTAAATCCCGGTTATCAACAGAAAAGTTGATTTTGGCCATAATTACGCCTCGCGGCGAGATGCCTGCTTTCGACGAAGTTGCCCTGAGGTGATACGTGAAACGTATCACCCGATAAATGGAAAGTATTAGACAAGGCTCTTCTGACGAGAGAGGCTATGCCTGCGATCCACATGGGAATTTCTCAGAGGTGCGCAAATATGTTTCACGAAAAACCCATCGAAATGTTGTCAAATAGACATATTGTCCGGCGGCTCCTGAACGTCGGAGAGACAGCCCTATACCTGGGAGTAAAAGTAGACACCGTCTACAAATGGTCCAGGATGGGGGTGCTTTCCAAGGTCAAGCTCGGTGGTGCGTTGCGGTTCGATGTGAATGTACTCGATCGGTTCATCGAACAAAACTCAACCAAAACCATTGACTACTAAGGAGACGCAATATGTCAGTTCACAAGAAAGCAGACGGTCTATTTGAAGTTCGTTGGAGAGAAGGAGGACGGCAGAAGAGCGTAAGAATTCGCGGCTTCGATGTCGCGAAGAAGGTCCAGCATAAGAAGCTGACCAGACGAGATGAGAACCGGCATCTCGACGTGAAGAAGGAGATCAACTACAAGATGTCCGAATTGATTAATCGTTACTGGACGCACTACGGAAGCAAGAAAGCTTCGGCGGATCGCGAGAAGAGCATCGTGGAAGGGATTCGATCCGAACTGGGTCGGAAGTTCGTGCGGGAGGTGGACGGCGTAGCCGTCCAACACTGGTACGAAAACCTTACCGGTAAGCGCGGTCTGGCGGCGAACACCGCGGTGCGCCACTTCAACGTCATGCACCACATGATGGAGAAGGCATCGACCATCTGGTCCAAGGAAACCGGTCTCGAACGGAATCCGGCGAGCCTGATTGAGGTGGACCGGCCCGATGATGCGCGGGAGCGCTTTCTTTCGGAAGAGGAACTGTACCGATTGAAACTTGCTTTGGACGAAAGAATGTTTCAGAAGGGCACCAAGGTCCTTAATAAGACGAATCTTCGGATGAGGCTTATCGTGTTGATCGCCGTATCAACCGGGATGCGCTCAGCCGAGATTCACCGGCTTCGGTGGCCTGACGTGTTGTATAGCCAAGGGCTGCTGGCGGTTCGGGCAAGGCTCAAGAAGGGAAAGGTGCGTTACGTACCGATGTCGTCGGAGTTGGCTGAAGAAATTCGGCACTATCCGGCGGTTATAGACAATGACCGGATCTTCCCACCGAAAGGTGGCGAAACGAGTAAGCGGCAACGACTCGAAGGGAGCTTCGAAGATCTGCTCGACAGAGCAAAGATTCGTGACTTCTGGTTCCACGATCTGCGTCACACCTTCGCGTCCTGGTACATGATGAACGGCGGCGATCTGTACGAATTGGCGAAACTCCTCGGGCACGCCAATATCAAGATGACCGAACGTTATGCCAAACTCGCCCGAAAGCACATCGCGAAAACCGGGGACACGGCCAAGGTCATCTGGAGCATGTTGGATAAGAAGGTGCAGCAAGAAGATGGCGACGTAGCGAACATCGCTTAAGCAATGTTCGCGTATTGTTCGCGCGACTAAAACTCTAACTCTTTGGTTGCCGCTAAGTTGTTTAGAATGTGGTGGCCAGAGACGGGATCGAACCGCCGACGCCGGCCTTTTCAGGGCCGCGCTCTACCACTGAGCTATCTGGCCTTGGCATACGCTTGTCATCGGGGATCGCCAAGAACCACCGCGCGTCTAATTTCCATCTGTTGCCCCGGCCTTTTCAGGGGAGCTTGCCACTGGCGGGGAACCAGCAACGCAAACGCATCCTAAGTATAGCAATCCCACGCCCTACCGCCAACTCAGCCCTCTCGCGCTATCCTTTCTCATCACTCACACCGCAAGGATACCTATGCTGCGTCGCATCCGAATCTCCGCCTCTGCATCTCTACTGTTCAGTTTCCCCACCATCGCTCTCGCGCAGACTCCCCCGCCCCCTGCAACCCACGCCACCGCTCAATCCGCAACACGGAAATCAGCCCCTCCGGCGACTCCACGCGAGCAGCGTGCTATCCGTGCCTTCAACACCGCGAAACAGAGCCCACTCGAACTCTCCGCTTTCCTTACCCGCATGCCCAAGGGCGCCGACCTTCACATGCACCTCTCCGGCGCAGTCTATGCCGAAACCTTCATCAAGGATGGCGCCGCCGACCTCCTCTGCGTCAACCCCGCAACGATGAGCTTCGTCAAACCCACCGCCACCACCAGGAGTCTTCCGCCGCAGCCCGTCTGTGGCGAAAGCAACGTCCGCGCCGAGAGCGCCTTCAACGATCAGAAGCTATACGACGCTCTCGTCGACTCCTTCTCCATGCGCAGCTTCGTGCCCAGCGCCGGGACCAGCGGCCACGACCAGTTCTTCTCCACCTTCGGCCGTTTCGGCGGCATCGATAAATCCCATATCGGCGAATGGCTCGACGAGGTCGCCACCCGCGCCGCTGCTCAGAACGAGCAGTACCTCGAGATCATGGAGACCCCGGTCTTCAGCGATGTCGCAAAGATAAGCTCACGCATCGACTGGCCCTCCACGCCTGCCAACCCCGTTCAAAACCGCACCGGTGACGCCACCGGAACTACCCGCGAAGACCTCAGCCGACTCCGCGACGTCCTTCTATCCGCCGGCCTCCGTGACGAAGTCGCCATCGACCGCAAAGAGTTGGACGACGCCCTCGACGCGCGCAACAGAATTGAAAACTGCGGTCAGCCCAGTGCTCGCGCCGCCTGCTCGGTGAAGATTCGTTTTCTCTACCAGGTCCTTCGCGCATTTTCTCCGCAACAAGTCTTCGCCCAGACTCTTCTCGCCTTTGAGGTCACATCGCAGGACCCGCGCGTGGTCGGCCTAAACTTCGTTCAGCCGGAAGATGCCTACATGTCCATGTCCGAGTATCACCGGCAGATGCTCATGCTCGACTACTTGCATAGCGTCTATCCTGCCGCGCGTATCAGCCTCCACGCCGGCGAACTAGCTCCCGGCCTCGTTCCTCCAGACGGCCTCCGCTTCCACATCCGCGAAGCAGTCGATCTCGGCCACGCCGAACGCATCGGCCACGGCGTCGACGTCATGTACGAGAACGAGCCACAGGCTCTATTAAAGGAGATGGCGGCCCGTCACATCATGGTCGAGATCAACCTCACCTCCAACGATGTCATCCTCGGCGTCAACGCGCCGTGGCATCCGCTCCCAACCTATCGCGCCGCCGGTGTCCCCATCGCTCTCTCCACCGACGACGAAGGCGTCTCCCGCATCGATCTCACTCACGAGTACACGCGCGCCGCCATCGAATTCAATCTCTCCTATCTCGATCTCAAAAGTTCAGCCCGCACCAGCCTCGAGCACAGCTTTCTCCCCGGCCCCAGCCTCTGGCAGCGGCCCGACATCTTCACCCAGACCGTTCCCGCTTGTGCAGGCCAGCCGTTAGGCGCAGCCAATCCCACGCCCAAATGCCTCAGCTTCCTGCAGTCCAGTGAAAAGGCCGCGGAGCAGTGGCAGTTGGAACATCGCTACGACCTCTTCGAGTCCAGCCTCCCCTGACCAAACGTAGCTGCGAAACTACTGACGCATCTCGAAATGCCGCGCTAAACTCATCTCGAGAGCCCATCCATGAAGAAAGTCATTCTCACCATCTTCCAGTTCGTCCTCTTTCTCATCGTCTTCGGCGCCGGCTCTCTCTTCCCACCCTTCCATTTCGAGCACGTCCTCATCGTCACGCCGGGCTTCACCCGCATCTTTGTCGCGGATGGTCTTCTGCTGATGCTCGCCCTTTACATCCTTATCGTCCTAATCGAAGTTCTAAGGAAGCGCCTGCGGACCTCAGCGCCCTGGACCACCATCGCCGTTATCTTCGCAGCAGTTTTCGGGCTTATGATGAAGTTCGGCTTCAAGACGCTGTCGGCCTTCTAGAGCAATCCATGTCAGACGAATTCCTCAAACTGCTTGCCGAATCCGAGCGCACTCTAGACCAGGGCTTCGCTCACCTCCCGCCCAACCCCGCAACTCCTCTGGGCCCGGCGGCCTCCGCCATCCTGCAGCAGGTCGCAACCCGTCTCCATGACAACTACCCCTACGCCCACCCTCTATACGCCGGGCAGATGTTGAAGCCACCCCACCCCATCGCCCGCGCCGCTTACACGCTGGCGATGTCCGTCAATCCCAACAATCACGCGCTCGACGGCGGCCGCGCCAGCTCCGCAATGGAGATAGAAGCGATCGCCGCGCTGGCGAAGATGTTCCATTGGCCCCAGCATCTCGGCCATCTCAGCAGCGGAGGAACCTTCGCCAACCTCGAAGCTCTGTGGGTTGCCGGCCAACTGGCTCACACAGAAGACGGAACCCCCAAAGCGATCGCCGCCTCTGATCAGGCCCATTACACCCACAGCCGGATCAGCGGCGTTCTCGGTCTTCCCTTCATCTCCGTCCCCTCCGATGAGCACGGTCGCATGGATCTCACGATCCTCGAAGCGCTCCTCAATGCCGATAAAATCGGAACAGTCGTAGTCACCTTAGGCACCACCGCGATCGGTTCCGTCGATCCGCTCGACCGCATCGTCGCCCTCCAGGAAAAATACAAATTTCGCATTCACGTCGATGCCGCCTACGGTGGCTACTTCACCCTCGCCGCAAACTTGTCCTCTGAAACCCGCGCCGCCTTCGACGCCATCCCGCACGCCGACTCCATTGTCATCGACCCACACAAGCATGGTCTCCAGCCCTATGGTTGTGGTTGCATCCTCTTCCGCGACCCCGCCGTCGGCCGCCTCTACAAACACGATTCCCCCTACACCTACTTCTCCTCCAGGGATCTTCACCTCGGCGAAATCTCTCTCGAGTGCTCCCGCGCCGGCGCCTCCGCGGTCGCTCTCTGGGCCACACAGCAGCTACTCCCCTACACTCCCGGTGGCGCCTTCGCGCAAGGCCTCGAAGCCGGCCACACTGCCGCCCTCAAACTCCATCAACGCCTCAAAGAATCCCCGCACTTCATCTCTCCCGCGTCTCCTCCGCAACTGGATATCCTCTTCTGGGCCGTCCGCGCGGCCAACCCCGAGGCCTCCTCGCGCCTCGCCCAGCTCATCTTCGACGAGGCCGCCAAACGGGACCTCCACCTTGCCCTCGCCAAACTCCCACTCCGCTTTTTTCCACAGGACTCCTGGCAAAATTCCCCTCAAGCCGAGCCCGACGCAACCGTGACCTGCCTCCGGTCGGTCCTGATGAAACCGGAACATCTCCTTTGGTTAGACCAGATAGGTCAACGCCTTGACACCGCTGCCCTTACAGCGATCGGGTCAATCCCACGATAGAACCAACGCAGGTAACCGTAGGTCCATCTAAAACGTTTAAGCTGTTTGCTAAAATCAGCAATATTCGATGCTTTTCTGTACTTTATCGCCGGATTTCACGCAACCTATCTCCTCAGTTGGTAGGGAGTTCCAGAATCGCGTCGATAGCCCTGTTCTAGCATTACTGGCTCGGATGAGAAAAGGACCAATCACCACATGACACTCGCCTCCCCTCTCACCCCGTCAACTCCCGATCTTTCCAATCGAACCGTCGCCTACTTTTCCATGGAGATCGCACTCTCCCCCGCGCTGCCGACTTACTCCGGTGGTTTGGGCATGCTTGCCGGCGACACCCTTCGTTCCGCAGCAGATACCGCCGCCCCCATGGTTGCAATCTCGCTGGTCCATCGCCGCGGCTACTTCCGGCAGAAACTCTCCGATGTCGGCCAGCAGACAGAGAGCGACGTTCCCTGGTCGCCCGAGACAACGCTTCCCAGCGCCAATCAGATAATCGCCCTGACCATGCAAGGCCGCCAGGTCCTCGTCCGCGCCTGGCGTTTCGACGTCACCGGCATCACCGGCCATATCATCCCCGTCTTCCTGCTTGACACCGACGTCGAAGGCAACGACCCCTGGGACCGCCGCCTCACCGACCACCTCTATGGCGGCGACACTTACTACCGCCTCTGTCAGGAGACCGTCCTCGGCCTTGGCGGCGTCGCCCTGCTCGACGCCCTCGAGTGTAAACCCGAGGTCTATCACATGAACGAGGGCCACGCCGCCCTCCTCGCCATCGGCCTGCTTGAAGATCGCCTCGCCGGCAGACCTCTAAGGGACGCAACTGAAGCCGACATCGAAGCTGTCCGCCAGCTGTGCGTTTTCACCACACATACCCCGGTCCCCGCAGGCCACGACCAATTCGGCATCGACCAGATGTACCAGGTCCTCGGCCATGATCGCGCCGCCGCTCTCGACCAGTTCGGCTGCCTTCACAACGGCCTCATGAACATGACCTACCTCGCCCTGCGCTTCTCGCGCTTTGTCAATGGCGTCGCCATGCAGCATGGCAAGGTCTCCCAGCAGATGTTCCCCGGCTACAAGGTCTACTCCATTACCAACGGAGTCCACGCGGCAACCTGGCTCTCCCCGCAATTTCAGGATCTGCTCGACGGCGAGATCCCAAACTGGCGAACGGACAACCAATATCTCCGCTCCGTCTACGGCATCGACCCCGCCCGTATCACCGCCGCCCACAACAAGGGCAAGCTTCGCCTTTTCGCCACCATCGCAAAGCGCACAGGCCACCACTTCAACCCCAACGTCCTCACCCTCGGCTTCGCCCGCCGTGTTGCCACCTACAAACGCGCCAGCCTTCTCCTCCACGACCCCGAGCGTCTGGTTGCGATCGCACAGAAGATCGGTGGACTCCAGATCCTTTACGCCGGCAAAGCTCACCCCGCCGACAATGCCGGCAAGGGCCTCATTCGCGACGTCTACTCCGCCGCCGCCAAGCTCAACTCCTCGGCTCTCAAGATCCACTACATCGAAAATTACGACTGGGAGCTCGGCGCTCTTCTAACCCAGGGCGTAGACGTCTGGGTCAACACCCCCCGCCGTCCCTACGAAGCCTCCGGCACCTCCGGCATGAAAGCCGCGCTCAACGGCGTCCCTTCGCTCTCCATCCTCGATGGCTGGTGGATCGAAGGCTGTGCCGAAAACACCACTGGCTGGGCCATCGAGGACGGCGAAAACGAAGCCGCCGAAGCTGCCAGCCTCTACGACAAGCTCGAACACTCCATCGCCCCCATGTACGCCAAACCCGATGCCTGGTCGCGCATGCAGCAGCATTGCATCGCCATCAACGGCACCTTCTTCAACACCCACCGCATGCTGGCGCAGTACTTCGAAAACTCCTACTTCCCGCATACCCAGGTCGGCGAGACTCCCGGAAGCCCTCTCGAACGCCGCCGCTCCAGCGACGTCCTCGTCCCCGAGCCCGCCCTGGTCTAGCGAGATCGCTACAAAGTTCATCGCAGGCAACGACCCGAACTCCAGTCGTTGCCTC
>JAOAPF010000189.1 GCA_025462755.1 Edaphobacter sp. | reverse complement strand
GTCGATCAACATGACGTTTCGTGTTGGGGGTCGCAGATGCTTTCGACGATGACGATCTCCAACTCGCTTGCACCATCTTTCTTGCGGTGCGCGGCGTCCTCGAGGTATATGCGCAGCTATGACGGTCTCGGCCTCGACACGTTCGTAGGAAATGCGCTTTTCGTCGGCTCCACGTTCTATGCACGATTTTCGGAACACGCGTGGGTCTCAGCCGCCTGGAATGCGTAGGTCGCTGGCCGAGTGGTTGGAGCGCCCGGCTCGCTCGATCTCACCAACTACGAACGCTATCAGGCGAAGCTTCGGTTCGGCTACAACTTCTGATCCGCGACACTGGTGATGGACCGTAAGTAAGAGAAAGTGCGCAAAAGCGGCAAGTTTTGGAACGCTCACTTTTGTACCGAAGTGGCGCACCCGACACGATTCGAACGTGTGACCTCCACCTTCGGAGGACAAGGCTGGTCACACCTCAAGTCGCTACCATCAGCGAATGTCGGTATCGGCGGTTGCGTGTGTCCCACAACCATCGAGAACGACACTCTCTTAGCGAAAGCCGCGGGAGTTTCGCGTTTCCGCATCTTTTCTGTGGTTTGTGCCTCGATCCAGCCGAGAAGCGTGCCCAATTCGCCCCGTTTGGGCAGATCGGGATTGACGATAAACTTGCAGCCGAAACTGATTAAGTTCGCTCTGCCTTCGCGAAGCCCCGCTCGGCGGTATCGGCCTGGAAGCCATCCGCCTCGATCAGGGTGCCCTTGAATGTTCTCCGGATGAGCTTGAACATCTGAGCGCCTGTGGATCTGGCTCCTTTTCGTCTCTTGTCTACATCCCTGATGTCCATCTTTGTCATCATCTGCATCAGTTCTACGATCGTGCGCGCACCCAACTTTTTTTTCATCATTCGCCGTCGGTGAACCTTGATTGTCTGTTCGACCGTTCCAAGCGTGTCGGCAATCTGTTTGTTGAGCTTGCAGGCGACAACGTAGGTCAACACTTCGCGTTATCGCGGGGTCAAGGTTGCAATTCTCGATTGGATCGATGCCATCTCCGAGCGAACTTTGCGAGACTTGGCATCCTTCTGCTCAGCTCGCACGATAGCGCCTAACAAGTCATTGTCGCTCACCGGCTCGGTCGAAAAATCGATGGCGCCCGCCTTCATTGCCCTCCAGATTGGCATTGAATAGCGGATTACCGATGTCGGCCCGGCCGAGTCGTCGCGCCGGGCCCGGGATGCTGCCCTCGTCAACACGGTCAGAAAGACCTGCAACAAGCGTCGGTGTACCCGGGGCTGGATAGCATAACTATTTCCTCGAACGTTGCGATGAAGATAATCCTGGTTTTCCTGAGCAGACAACACGCGTTAGATCACCCTGGGGTTCACCGGGTTCGAAGAGAAACTCTCCGCCCCATTGTGCCAGCGCGATGAGCGCCGGCAACAACGCGCGCCCCTTGCTGGTAATGAGATATTTCTGGAATGCGCTTCCGTCGGATGCCGGCATAGTTTCTAGAAATCCCTCCTTGACTTCATTTTGTCGAGATCCATTGCTTGGTGCTGTCCAGCGCCGCGCAAGGAAGACCTGCTTATTTTCGGCAACGCGGGGCGACAACGCATGCGCGCCTAAGCGGCCGATTCGTTTGGGAAGCTTATTTCAACTGCATGAACTCGGTGGAAGGGATCTATGCCGCAGCTAACAGGTTCTAGAATCGTTCCCTCGAGTATTTCGGAATGCCTTATTCTAAGACTGAGCGGGGCCGATCAGTTAGATGATCGAAGGGCCGGTCTTGCGATGACTAGGATGCGCAGTCGGATGTATATTGGAAGTCGAACAGCAGTCTCCAAATTGCGCCTGAGAAGGGCTCACGCCGTGCCAACGGGCCTTAACTACCCGCTCGTTTAGCATTCAGGGGCGCCAATCGTCTGGTTGACGATCGACCTCTCCAGTAACAGCTTGCCCGCATTTACATAGTGTCGCTGATGCGCGATAGCGTGTAGTGCGGCGGCATGAAGGTCGCGCATCCTGCGTTGCAATGGCGAGCTCTCGTAAAGTGCACTGGCACCACCCAGCATGAAGCACGTGTCCGTCGCGCGAACGCAGGTGGTAACTAGCCAAATGGCAGTCTGCGTGGCCTGCGTGAAGTGCGCCTCGTCCTTGAGGGTTCCGGCGAGCGCATCGCTCCAAAGGCTTGCAGCATGGGTTCGAAGAAACGCCTGTGCTGCCCTCACGTCTGCTCCAACACGTCCGAGTTCAAATTGGAATGCTTCCGAATCCCGCATCGGCGCGGCAGCTCGCAGCTGTCGTCGACCGGTATTGGCCAGTTCGACGAGTTCGTCCAAAGCGCGCTCAGCGATAGCCACCGAGATGGTCCCGTGAAACAGCGGAAGCAGCTGCGGTACGGCTTGATAAAGGGGTCCGGCAACACAAGGGATTCCGCTCCAGATATCGAAGAAATTTGCGGCTGGTACCCACATATCCGTTAGTGCGATATGATGGCTTCCCGAGCCTTTAAGTCCTGCGGCATGCCATGTATCCTCGATATGCCAGTTGCGTGCCGGTAGGAAGAAGCATCGAACTAGCGGAGGTCCTTCGGCGCCCGCAGATCCTGGAAGCGGAATTCCGGCCGCCTTCATCACGCAGGATCCGTACATCCATTCGGCATGTTGGCAACCAGTGGCGAACGGCCATCGTCCGCTAACTAACCAACCGCCGTCTGCCTGCTCGGCCGTCCCCACCGGTTGGGCTGAACCGGCAACAAATGTGTCGGGACCATTTTGGTAGACCTGCTCGTAGGTGGCCGTTGGCAATAGGGAGGCCAAAAGGTCATTCCCGCTGCCGATCATTAC
>JAOAPF010000157.1 GCA_025462755.1 Edaphobacter sp. | reverse complement strand
GTCGGCAGAAGTGACGAAAAATCGCCATTGCGAAAGGCGAGGGTGGGTTGCTGACTGCTTACAAGTGCTGACTGCGTTAGATGGAAGCCCTCATAGGCAAAGAAGAAGAACGACTTGTCGCGACCATCATAGAGATGCGGAAGAATGATGGGCGCGGAGAGATTGGCGCCATACTCGTTGCGCTGGTAAGGCGGACGCGCCAGGGCGCCGGCGAAATATTGCTTCGCGGATGTGCCCCGGCCACGGTTGAATTCGAAGGCACCGCCGTGAAGGGTGTTGCCACCACTTTGCGTCACAACAATAATCTGGGCTGGCTGATTGAACTCTGCCGGCGCTCCTGTGGTGATTGTTTTGAACTCGCCAATAGCGTCGAGGGATGCGGTTTCCGCCAGACCGCGCTGTAGCGTACCGCTCTTTGTCTGGACTCCGTCGAGGCTGAAGCCAATGCCGCCGTAAGAGTTGCGGCCACCGGTGCCGATTGCGGGCGTGATACCGAAGACGGGAACCTGGTCCTGCGTTCCGGCAGCCTGTACGCCCGGCGCAAGGGCGATCAGGCCTATCAGGCTAGTGTGACCATTGAGAGGCGTCTCCTGGATCGTCTGACTGTCAATAACCAAACCTACCGAGGAGGTGTCGGTCTGGATGATCGGGCTTGCGCTTGTTACCGAGACGACCTCCTGGGCGGAACCGACGCGTAGTTGCGGGTTGATCTGTGCGGTCTGGTTGATCACCAGGGTGATGTCGGTCTGCTCAAACCGGTTGAAGCCGCCCTTTTCGACCGAGACACGGTACTTGCCGGGGGGTAGTTGCGGAACCGTGTAGAAGCCGGAGTCCGAGCTGGTGGAGGTGTGGACATCGTTTGTCGAGGTCTGCGTGGCCGTTACTGTCGCCCCGGGAACGGCTGCGCCGCTCGCATCGGTGACTGTGCCCGTGATGGATGCGGTTGTCCCCTGGGCTGGGGCGCTGCGTCCGGTAAGCAAGATTGCAACCAGCAGAAAGGCGATCACAGCCGAGCTCATGGACTGCGGAAGACGATTGGGAAGAATGAATCGTGCCATGTTGCCTCCGAAGAAAACGATCACCGGCAACACTCTTTGGTTGCCGATGCATTTCAATCTCTTGAAATTTCGATCTCCAGAATCCCATTCAGGAAGCCGGCAGCATTATGCATCCCGGTCGCAACCGTCGGCAACGAAATTAGTATCCTCGACGCGCCCCGAAACGAAGCATGTTAGAACACCAAAGAGGCTCCGTCGTGGAAAAATGCTTCTCGTAACCGCTGTTGCCGTCAGCTTTCAATGAGCTACCTTTCGGAGAGCGCAGAGTGAAGGTAAAGAACTCGACCCAAATTCGCAGTCTGCGCACCCACCAGGCGATCACCCTCTCGCTGCTCTTCCTGGCAGGCGTCGTGAATTTTTTCGATCGCTCGTCACTTTCCATCGCTAACACTACGATCCGCGCAGAGATCCACCTGAACGCAGCGCAGATGGGCTGGCTGCTCTCCGCCTTCTCGCTCGCTTATGGGTTTGCACAGCTCCCGCTTATCGGATTGCTCGATCGCGCCGGTACACGTTCCGTACTCGGTGCCGGTCTTGCCGTCTGGTCAGCGGCACAGCTACTCACTGGCTATGTGCGCTCCTTGCCGTCGTTCCTTGTGTTGCGCGTTCTTCTTGGAGTCGGTGAAGCGCCTTTCTATCCCTCAGGTATACGCAGCGTACGAGAGTGGTTCACGACCGACACCCGCGGACGCGCTACCGCTGTTATGAGCATGTCTCAAACGCTCGGCCTCGCAGTCGCACCACCCCTCCTTACCTGGCTGATGCTGGGCATCGGCTGGCGAGCCATGTTCGTTGCCCTCGGCGTCTCCGGCCTGGTCGTCGCCGCTGCATGGATCGCACTCCATCGTGCAAGACGCGACACCGCCTTTCGCCAAAATGACGTAGAGACCACCGCGAGCCACGATAACGTATGGAAGGCGCTGCTTCGACAGCGGACCGTCTGGGGAATGATGCTGGGCTTTGGTGGTATCAACTACACCAACTGGCTCTACACCGCGTGGCTTCCTGGATATCTGCAGGCAGAGAGGCATCTCTCCCTCGCGAAGAGCGGATGGGTCGCCGCGGTCCCGTTCCTTGCAGGCGCATTCGGTATGATTTCCAGCGGCACACTGGCGGACAGACTCGCGCGATCCGGCGTGCCTCTCACCACCGTGCATCGCAGAAACATCGTTGCAGGAATGATCGTTTCGGCTATCAGCACCTTTGTCGTCGCACGCAGTCACTCCACAGTCGCCGCTGTCGCCGGCATCAGCATGGCGCTCTTCTTCATCCACTTCGCAGGAACATCGGGGTGGGGATACGCCCAAGCGATTAGTCCGAGGCGCTATGTGGCCTCACTGAGCGCACTGCAGAACTTCGCCAGCTTCATGATCGCCTCAGCTGCTCCAGTACTCACAGGCTGGCTCCTCGACCACACCCAATCCTTCACTATCGCGCTTGGAGTGTGCAGCGCAGTTACGCTACTTGGTGCACTCAGCTACGGGACTCTCGCTGCGCCTAGCGGAATGCATCTCACGGGAGAAGCGGATCAAGAAAATGTTCACACGTGATCTGATCGTAGTAGGACCTTCGCGCCAGAGCCACTGGAAGACTCTGACACTGTTCCCGCGCTCGCCCGGAGCCTCGCTGGACAACAATGTTTGTGAGCGGGCGCTGAAGAAAGCCACCGGAACGGCAAAAACTCGCTGTTTTATGCAATGTTGCACGAAGCGCACGTAGGCGGGACTCGCGGATATGGCGCAGCACCATAGGGCTAGATCGTTCACCGGTTCTTAGCCCACTATCAGGAGCATGAGCTCACGGAAGCGCGCAAGGCCACCTTTTAGTCACTGACTCCGGATCTTGAACCATATTGCGCTTCGTTTCGTTTGGCCGATGCGCCTCAACCATTTGTGGCCCTAAGGCTGAATACACCCTCGTTCAGGATGGAAATGTCTGGGACTACTTCACCCACGACCAAGCCCGATCGCGGGCATACCACTGGGGGAGGATGGGCTTGCCGGAATAAGCGATGATAAGCAGTTGCTATGTTTCGCGATTGCTCTGCGGAACGGCAAGGATCCCATCCTCAAGGGAAAAGCACGAGTAGTGTCCATCGAGGACAAAATTGTTCCGCTGGATAACGTCCCATCGGGTAACAAAGAACGCCGGGATATTGGTTCAGCTCGAGAGGGAATAACGTTTCTAGCGGGCCGCCATTACAGCCTCTTCGAGTTCATTTTCCCGTTTAGCGCGACGCAAACCTTTTGGGTGGTCTTAATCGCTGCATTGATCTGGTATCTCCGCTTCGACTTGTTGGCGAGACGTTCTGTGTGATGATTCGTAGTCCTCCCGCAAGATCGTGGCCGGATGGTGCGTGTGCTGGATCGATTAGCCACTGGACAAGAACACCCGTCAGCAGCGCATAGTAGATCGAGCCGGACGTTCGCATTGAACGTTCATCGACGGTTTCCTCGTCGATTTGCTCGAACAACGATACGAGCCCCGCGCGTGCTTTTTGAAGAAGACCGTTGTCGATGGCTTGACGAACTTCCGGTATGTGATCGATCTGGGCGAAGAGTTCGAAGTTCGCAACCCACAATTGCCAGTGCTTCGTGAACGATGCAATCATCCGCGTCCATGTCGATTCAAACCGTTCCATCGGAGTTGGGGCTTGATTGTTGGCTGTGCCCAAGGCGTGTCGGAACTCAGTATCCCATTCCTCGATTGCCTGGAGAAGCGCCGCTGTAAGTAGCGCCTCTTTAGAGCCAAGTGATAGCCGATTGCAGCCAAACTGACCCGGAGGCTTTTGCGATGTCCCGAGCAGTGGTGCGCGAGTACCCCTTGTCCAGCAGACAATTCTTTGCCCCGACGAGCAGCGCTTCGCGGTTTCCCATGTAGTGATGGTAACGATGACACAGATATTTGTAATAAAACATTTGTGTGACACAAATGTCTCAGACATATGTACAACACCAGAAAGATCGAAACCTTCAAAAAACGCAATTCGATCTTAGGAGAAACCCCTTTTGCAGAAAAACAGGACCATTCTCATTTCTGGCGCGAGCGTCGCGGGTCCGTCGCTGGCATATTGGCTGCATCTGTATGGTTTCATGTCACTGTGGTGGAGCGAGCGCCGACATTGCGGGAAGGAGGGTATGCAGTCGACTTTCGTGGTGCCGCAATGGCGTGCTGGAACGTATGGAAATCTTGATTGAGGTTCAGAGGATGCAGACCTATATGGGTGTGGTTTCTATCGTCGACTTCGCCAACAAGCGGTTGACCAGTCTTCCCGACGGGTTCACGACGAAACAGGTAGAAATCATGCGCGGTGATTTGACTCGCATCCTCTACGAGGCTAACTGGCTATCGACGGGCACGTATAGCAATTCATCGCTCGATGGGTTGTTCGATGACATTTGGCACTATACCAAGATCACCGTTGTCGGCACAGTTGCAGCTGCGGGTGCTGTCCTAGTCGTCGCAGGCCAAGCCTATGAGACCGTGGGATTTGTTCGATCGCGTGGGGTGAACTGGATGCGTTCGCCTATATATGCAGTCGTTGGAGCCTGAGGTGCGTAGCGCCATCAACTCGATCTATGACGAGTTGGTGGGCAACGGGACGACCGGACCTGTATCGCCGGAGCCTTCAGCAGCATCCGGAAGCCCTCGTTTCAGAACGGGGATATTGTCGCTGTGGCTGCACAGGAGGCTTCCAAAGAGTCTCACCGGGCGATGACAGGACAAGCAGGATCAGCGAAAGCAAAGCCGGTTCCTGGTGTGGTTTTGGAATTTGCGACAAGGATGTGACAAAGTCCCGGAAGGGACGTGCTTCTAAATGCTTGAGATAATTGGTGGACCTGATCGGGACCGAACCGATGACCTCTTCCATGCCATAACAACAATTGTTTGAAACCTAATGATTCTAGGAGCATCGGTGGCCACCTAAGGCATCCTAGAACACCGCTCGACAATCCTCAGCACCTTCGCCAGCACCTTTAAATTGACGAAAGGAGAGGTCTGGCACACTAGGTTAGGAAAAATCCAACCGTCTGTTGCGCGTTACGCTGCTACCCTACTTCCAGCGTTTGTTGTTCGAACCAGGCCTGGAGGTGGTTTGACAGCCAGCGTTCCGCTGGAGGGCGTCAACCAAGACTGATCACTCGAATCGGGGACGAAGAGCTCTCAATGCGATCCTTCCGGAGGCGGGTAACTTCCGGATTGCCGACCACTCGCCCGGAACTCACCGACCACTGGGAACCTTGGCTTTCGCGAAGCAATGTGATTGCAGGCGACCTAATTCTCTGGCCTGCCCAGCCACAGCAGCGAGTTCTCGAAGAGTGTGCGCATCTCCGGAGTGCTCATCACCTTGTCGCCGTGGCCCATGTTCAAGTACAACATCCTATATTTCGTGTTCGTCCATACCAGCGGGCAATCCCCTGAGAGCAGACGATCTTTGAAGCCCAGCGGATAGTTCGAAGGATCTAGCGTCAACAGCACCTTTACAGCGGGATTCGCCCTCGCCGAGGGCTTCCACACATACCATTCATTCGCAGGCGCAAGAAAACTACGTGGTAGTCCCTTCACGACCGGATGTGTCGGATCATCAACGTGCAGCGTCGCAGGAAGGGGAGGCCAGTTGTTCGCGAAGAACATCGCCCCCCCGAAGAAGTCCACAAACCAACGCCACGTCGTGCTGCGATCGTTATAGCCCGAGACGTGCGTTCCCAGCCACCCGCCCCCGTGGTCCATGTAGCTCTCGAATGCTGCGCGTTCCTCGGCAGTGTCCGGATGTCCGTTCAACCACACCACCACCTGCGTCTTCGCCAGAGTCTCCGGATTCATCTCCTTCCAGTCTGTGGTTGCGCGAAACTCGAAGTGGTCGCGCCCCGCAGCCTCGCTAAAGAATTCGATCGCCTGGCGCGCAAAATCCGAGTGGTCCACCTCGCCGTCCGTCGTCCAGAACGCAAGTACGCGGAACGTCGCATTTTGCGCGGGTGCGCTCGACATCGCCACAAATGCGAAGACAAAAATTGCAACCGCTCTCAGATATTTGCGCATTCTTTATTTCGCCGCCCAGTGGATTGCATTCAGAACCAAGTCTTGAAAGTTCGCGTTGCCCAGCAGTTCTCCATGATGGCCGAACTGGAAGTAGACGTTCCGCGCCCTGTAGTGTTCATTGCTCCACACGACCGGGTGATCCCCCATCTTTACATCGCGCGCCGGCTGATAACTGTTTTCGTCCACGCACGCCAGCACATGAACATTCGGCCGCGGAGACCGGTCATACGTGTACCACTCGTCGTTCTCGATCACAAAGCTCTTCGGCAGCCCCTTCATCACCGGATGCTTCGGTGCCTCCACATGAACCGTCCCCGTCGCAAACTCAGGAATATAGCTCTTGAACTGGATCCGGCCCATGAAGTCGTAAAAGAACGGCGACATCTCGAACCCGTCGAACTTCCCCAACAGGGTCGCATGATGAAATCCGATATAGCCGATCGTTCCCTGCTCCATCGCCTTCTTGAACGCGGCCTCTGCCACCGGCGTCCACCGGTACGGCGGATAATTCAACTGCACGAACACCTTGTGCTGCGCCAGGTAATCATGCGTGATCGGGTCTGTCGTGCGAATGTAATCCACCGCGAACCCTTCCTTCGCCCCTGTCTTCTCCAGGAACTCGAGCGCAGCATCCACAAAGCCCTGGTGCAGTCCATGGCCGGGCTCCGCCAGCGCAATCACGCGATACCGCACCCGCGCCGCGGACTGCGAGCGCGAAGGCACCGTAGAGAAGAACGCCATCAGAAGCACAGCGAAATAGATATTGCGGAGACGTAGCATAGGGTCGGGCGGTCTTGGCTCAATCGATTCGGTTTTTGCGTGTCCGCATCCATACTAACCGCGAGTCCTGCGGCGCGCAGCCTCGCCCGGCTGCTATCGTGTTGTAGCCATGATATCCATCTTTCGTCTCCTCTTCTGGGCCTTGACCGCATCTCTCCTCGGGGCCTGCGCGTCTGAAAGCGCCCGCGGTCAGGCGCTCACCTCCGTTCCACCCCTCGGAACTCTCCTCTCCGATCGCGGTATCGTGCTCAATGCCGCCGCGCATAAGATCTACGCTGTCGACCAGGCTCACGGTGCTGTGGTCGTCATCAACAGCCGGACCGGTGTAGCAAGAAGCATCGCCACCGGCACGCGTCCCGACGCCGTCGCGGTCAACAACGCGACCAATCGTGTCTACGTGGTGAACTCCGGCGCCGGCAACGTAAGCGTCATCGACGGCGCCGATGATCAAGTCACCGGAACCATCAGAACGGATCGCCGGCCCTACTACATCGCTGTCAACGAAGCCACCAATAAGGCGTACGTCTCCAACACCTTTAGCAACGTGATGACTGTCCTCGACCTCTCCACCGGCGCCCCCAGCGACTGGCCCATCGGATCTGGAGACGCCGTCGCCGTCGACTCGAAAAACGGTCAAGTTTATCTGCTAGGGTACGAAGATCCCAATCTCCGCATCATAAATGGAGCGACCGGCGAGGTCGCCCGCGAACCTATCGGAAGCATTCATGCTTGGGCTCCGGCGCTCGATGAAAGGAACCGCAAGCTATATGTAACCAGAGTTGGTTCTGCCGACGTGCTTGTCGTCGATCTCGAGTCGCGCGCACACACGGTCATCAAGGTCGGCAACTATCCCTGCGCGATCGCGGTGAACCCGAAGACCCATATGGCCTACGTTACCAACTACGCCGACGACACCGTCAGTGTCATCGACGGAGCCAGCGGCACAGTCAGAGGCACAATTCCGGTTGGCAGCCATCCGCAATCCGTCGCCGTCGATCCGACCAGGAATCGAGTGTACGTGGGCAACGTGCAGGGCAACAACATGAGTGTTATCGACGCCTCACGCATGAAGGTCATTCAGACTCTGCCCGCCGGCAGCCACCCTTATGCCGTCGTCACCGACCCCGAGACCGGCGCGGTCTATATGGGCAACATGCCCGATCCAGAGAACACGGAAGCCCCTGTCTATACCGTAGTCATCGCCGCGAAATCGACAAAATAGCCACCCCCCCCCCCGCGATCAACATTAAAGTACTTCCACTTGACAATTGGATTTTCCTGTCGCTGTCCTGCCATAATGCCGTACCTCAGGACGTCTTCTGAGGTGAAAAAGCCATCGCATCTATCGAGCTTCTCCACGCTCCATAAATCCTACTAAGTCGGCACAGCGGGCAGCCCTCCAATCCCAGTTCCATGTAAGTTTTTGTCAACAGAAAAGCACAGGATTTTCTGGGCGCGCTCAGGAGAGCGCGCTATCGGTTTGATCAGAATCTGCCGTTACGCAACAGTGCCTCTCGGCTGGGGGTTCCTGCTCTCTGCAGAACCGGACATCCATTTGCTGTCTGAGACTCCGAAGAGTCCGCACAGAAGATTGAGTTTGTGTTCTCTGCCAGTCCCGAAACAAACGGAAGGGAGCCTCTGGAGTTGCCTCCATCGCCCAGCCCGTCACCTGCGGGACCTGGCAGCCTGCGCACCGAATGATCCTGATGTTTTTCCTTCCTAGGGAGGTTTTCACGCAGCGGCAGTGCCTCCAAGTTGCTCGACGGGGACAAAGTCCTGTTTTCTGCGATCGACGGCGAGCATGTAGGCGACCATCTTTCTGGCTACGGCCAGCGTCGCCCTGTTTCTGTTCCCTCTCTGTCGCTCCCGCTCATAAACCAGAGCCAGCTCGTGGCTGTATCGAGGAGCCAGTTTCGCGGCCTCCACTAGCGTCTGCTGAATGTGCTTGTTCCTCTGCTTGGAGATGGGCATTCGAACGAGCTTGTCCGCGGAGCTTCTCTCCGCGCTGCAGAGTCCGCAATAGCTGATGGCCTGCTAGACCGAGCGGAAGCGTGAGACATCGCCGATCTCAAGAGCCCAGGTCAGTGCAGCGATTGGCCCGACCCCAGGAATCGTCCTCAACCGCTTCAGCCGTTCGCCGAGCAGCGGATCTCGTTCCAGCGAACTGACCAAGGCATAGTTCAACCGCTGCGATCGAACGATCGTCTCCCGGCTCAGCTTCAACAACGGTCGGATACTCTCGTCAACCTCTTCGTTGCCCGACATCAGTTCCGTGAAGTAACCCAGCTTGTGCAGCCGCTGCTTGTTGTAGCTCACTCCGGTCTCCATCAGCAGACCCGAAATGCGGTTCTTCATCTGCACCATCTGCTTCAGCACAAGGTTCCGGTAGCGCAGCGTCCGGCGCCGGTCCCGGATCGCGGTGGAAGTGATGTAGCACTCCGGCAGGAAGTCGCAGCGCAGGCAGTCGGCGATCTTGCCGGCATCGATCCGGTCGTTCTTCTTCTTGGCCGCGGCTATCGCACGCAACATCAGAGGGTGTGCCACCCTCACCTTTTCCGCGTGCGGAAGCAGATGATCGTAGATCCACCCAGTGAAGAATCGTCGCTTCCATGGCGATCGTCCGGGATTGAGGAAGGGTCTTGATCCAGGCGTCCAGCTCGCGCCGGGTGGACCCGATCTTTCCTTCCTGATGCACCTGACCAGCCGCGTCCTTCACGCAATAGCTGATCGTCCTCTTGTGAACATCCAGTCCGATGTAATACATATCGTCTCTCAAGGAGCCTCCGGGGTAGTTCTCTG
>JAOAPF010000059.1 GCA_025462755.1 Edaphobacter sp. | reverse complement strand
ATCATTACCGCGACCAAGAAATCTCATACTGGCACAGTTGCCGGATGCCGAGTATGAAACCCTGGCGAACTTTCTTGTGCCTGTGGACCTACCCTTGCATACGCGGCTGTCCGAGCCTAACGAGCCCATTGACTATGTTTATTTTCTCAATAGTGGCTTGATCTCCACGGACGCGCTGACCGAGAAAGGCGAATCGGTCGAGGTAGGCGTGATTGGCCGCGAGGGTTTGGCGGGGCTGCCCGCACTTTTGAGTCAACCGCAGATGTCGCACTCCGTGATGATGCAGGGCAGGGGCGAAGGATTGCGAATCCGTTCGTCGGTTGTGCGCGAGCAGTTTGTTAGGGGTGGAATGTTGCAGCGGATGGTGCATACTTTTGCCTATCTGCAACTAGTCCAGGTGACGCAGTCCGTTCTATGCAACAGAATGCATGAAGTGGACGCGAGGTTGGCGCGATGGCTGCTCACCTCCGCGGACCGGATGGAGTCGGAGGCGCTCAATCTGACGCAGGAGTTTCTGGCGCAGATGCTGGGAGTGCAGCGCTCCACAGTGACGGTCGCAGCCGGAGAGTTGCAACGTGCCGGCTTGATCGGTTACAGCCGGGGCAAAATACATATTGCTGATCGGCCGAGACTGACCGCGACAGCTTGCGAGTGTTATCGCATTGTGACCGCATCGTATCGCCGGGTGCTGCAGCCGAATGGTAATAATTCACTTGCCTACGTCGAGTGAACGACAGACGCGTCGCGGCTCAGACTATTAAGTTGTGAATTAGTCTTTCTTTCTTCTCTACTAATTTTGCCTTGGGATTCTGGTACGACTTCACGTTTGCCATGGTGCCAATATGTTCAGAATTTTGTTAGCAGGAAGTGATTCTCGTCTGTTGGCGACACGAGCGGCGGTGTTGTCGAAGACCGGTGCGACCGTCGTCCACCACAGTCCGATCGAGACGCTGGAAGTCCTGGATCGCCAGACGTTCGACCTTGTGGTTCTGTGTCATACCCTGTCGGAATCCGAGATAGGGATGATTGCGGACAAGGTGCATCGGAAAATCTCAGGAGCAAAGATTCTGATGGTGACCTCAGAACTCGATGGGTATCGGATTCGCGTGGACGGTAAGATCGACGCTACCGCCATGCCGGAGCCAGGGCACTTGATCGCCTTAGCGAAGGAGTTGCTGCAGGTAGGCTCCTATGCGTCGCACGCGGGTGCGTAGGTGCGTAGGGTTGATCTTTGGGGCGTCACCCCTACGCACCTGCGGCGGATGGAACAGTTAGTTGCCAGATGCAGTTAGCAATCAACAGCACAAAGCAGGGTATGCAGACAACGCACATCGGCGCTGTGGTGCCGGAAATATTTGAGCTAACTGAGTTGCAGCGTCCATAGATCGTGCAGGTGCACGACCCCTTCGACCCGGCCGCCCGCGGCAACAACGATAAGCGAAGTGATCTTCTTCTCCTCCATCACGGCGAGGGCCGATAACCCCAGAGCGCTGCCGTCGATCGTGAGAGGATGCGGGTTCATGATGTCGCCGGCGGTGTGTTCGAGCGCGTGAGAGCCATCGCGTTCGAGCAGGCGACGGAGATCTCCATCCGAGATCATGCCGGCAAGACGCCCGTCTTCCAGAACCGTCGTCATGCCGAGTTTCTTGCGCGACATCTCGTAGATGACCTGCGGCATTGGTGTAGAGCCTGCAACCTGCGGCAGCGCATCGCCGCTGTGCATCAGTTCGCTGACGCGGGCGAGCCGCCTGCCGATGCGTCCTCCCGGGTGCAGGTCGGCGAAGTCCTCGGCCTTCCATCCGCGCCGTCGGCTCACCTCAAGCGCAAGCGCGTCGCCCAGTGCCAGCATGACAGTTGTGGATGCCGTGGGGGCAAGGTTGAGGGGGCAGGCCTCGACCGAGACGCCGGTGTTGAGGAAGATGTCGCTTGCCTGTGCAAGGGTAGAGCTGCTGCAGCCGCTGACAGCGATGAGCTTGGCCTTGAGGCGCTTGAGGGTCGGGAGCAAGCGCAGCAGTTCCTCGGTTTCGCCGCTATACGAGAGAGCCAGGACGATGTCGCCGGAGGCGAGCATGCCCAGGTCGCCGTGGGTTGCCTCCGCAGCGTGGAGGAAGTGGGCCGGTGTGCCGGTGGAGCGAAGCGTGGCCGCGATCTTGCGCGCGATGATGCCGCTCTTGCCAATGCCCGTGACGATGATGCGACCCGGGCCTTCGGCGAACTGAAGCAGCAGATCGGCCGCCTGCGTGAACGGTGTGAGCATCGCGTTGTCGAGGCGAGCTGCCAACTCGTTGAGAGCGGCGGCTTCGATGCGAACGAACTCGGAGGGACGCAGTGCGTCTGACGGACTGGTGACTTTGGACATAGGGCCGAACCATGTCGATGCTAGCAGAGGTGCGCGAGCTGATGGTCCGCCGAATCTTCAGGGCCGTGCCTGCCGCAACTGCTGTAGAACGACTTTCTTGTATCGTTTAGAGCCATTTTGCGTCTAATCCGAATAGAATTAAGTGAAAAGTGTGCCCGGAAGGATGTTGAAGGTGAAGCGGAACGGATTGGTCTTGAGTGTGATGGTGGTTGGAATCGCGCTGCTGTTGTGGGCGGGATGGCATAACCTGCGAGAGCGTCGCAAGGCGATGCAGGAGGCGCGGGAGAACCACATTGTTCTCGCGCCGGAGAAGTCAGGAGCGGCAAGTTCGACGGACTCGCAGTCGCCCGAGGCCGAAGCATCCCAGATGCGCGGCAAGCCCGCGCCGGGCTTCACGTTGGTCACCTTGGATGGAAAAAAAGTGTCGCTGAGCGACTACAAGGGGCGGCCGGTTCTGGTGAACTTCTGGGCGACCTGGTGTGGCCCGTGCAAGGTCGAGATGCCCTGGTTCGAGGAGTTCAATAAACAGTACGCCGGGCAGGGATTTGTGATTCTCGGGCTCGCCGATGACGTCGATGCGGGCAAGGATGCGATCGCCAAGGTCGCGCACAAGACCGGCGTCACCTATCCGATTCTGCTGACCGATGGCAAGGTCCAGAAGTCGTATGCGCCGTCGGGAATGGACTACCTGCCGATGTCGTTCTATGTCGATCGCAACGGCGTCATCGTCGAGGAGACAGCTGGGCTTGGCAGCAAGGATGAGATCGAGGCCCACATCAAAAAGACGATTGCCTCAGGCGGAGCGCCGACTGCGGGTGGACAGTGATGCGGTTTCGCCTTGCGGTCGCGGGGGTGCTTCTCGCCCTGCCGTTCGCAGGAGCGCTGCCGGCGTCGCAGGTCGCGAATGCCCAGCAGGTCGGGAATCTTGATGCGCCCGCGCCGAAGCCGAAATCGTTCGTCGTCTACGCGACGGAGCCGCAGAACGTGCCGGCAGGGAAGCGGAGCGAACTGGAGTTGCACTTCCGTGTCGTAGACGGATTTCATGTGAACTCGCACACACCCAAATCGGAGCTGCTGATTCCGACACAGATCACCTTGCAGCCCGCGGCGGGCGTCAAAGCCGAGGCGCTGCAATATCCGGCGGGCACATCCTACAGCTTCAGCTTCGACCCGACAGAGAAGCTCGACGTGTACTCCGGCGCGTTCACGGTGAAGCTGCCTGTCGTGGCTGACGCTGGAACGCACACAGTGGATGGAACGCTGCGCTATCAGGCCTGCGATCACGCTGCGTGTTATCCGCCCAAAAGCCTGCCGGTGCAGGTGATCTTCACCGCGAAGTAATCTTTCCCGCTCCGACGTGCGAAACACAATTACTGTTAGTAGGCTCGGTACGCCCGTCATCCGCCGTGGCGGAGTGATGGCATCATGGAGAAAGCAGCGCAGACAGGAGCAGGCAGACGGGAATGGAAGAATTTAGAAGACTCACACGGCTGCCGGCGTATGTATTCAACATCACAAGCGAGTTGAAGGCCGCAGCACGCAAACGTGGCGAGGACATCATCGACTTCGGGATGGGTAACCCCGACGGTGCAACGCCAAAGCACATCGTCGACAAGTTGATAGAAGCAGCACAGCGTACAGCGACGCATCGCTACTCGCTGTCCCGCGGCATTCCGAGGCTCCGGCGAGCCATCTGCAACTGGTACAAGACGCGCTATAACGTCGATCTCGATCCCGAGTCGGAGGCGATCATTACGATTGGCTCCAAGGAGGGAATCGCGCACCTGTGTCTTGCAGTGCTCGATGACGAAGATACGGTTGCTGTGCCGAACCCAAGTTATCCCATCCATATTTTTGGGCCGGTGATCGCAGGATCGAAGGTGCAAAGCATTGCGATGCACGGCGGCACGACAGAGGCGATGCTCGAACGGCTGGAGTATGACCTACCCCGAATGCAACCGCGGCCGAAGCTCCTGATCCTGAACTTTCCGGCGAACCCAACGGCGCAGTGCGTAGAGCTTTCCTTCTTCGAACGCATCGTCGCCCTGTCCAGAGAACTGGGGATCTACATCATCCACGACCTTGCCTACGCTGACATCGTCTTCGACGGCTATCGTGCGCCAAGCGTACTCGAGGTTCCCGGTGCAAAGGATATCGCCGTCGAGTTCTTCACGCTCTCGAAGAGCTACAACATGCCGGGGTGGCGCGTCGGATTCATGGTGGGAAACCCCAGGCTGGTGGCCGCGCTGGGCCGCATCAAAAGCTACTTCGATTACGGCACCTTCACGCCGATCCAGGTGGCCGCGATCTCTGCGCTCGAAGGTCCACAGGACTGCGTCGCGGAGATTCGCGACATCTACAAAGACCGCCGCGACGTGCTGGTGCCAGGCCTGAACAAACTGGGTTGGCCGGTGGAGTTACCCCAGGCGACGATGTTCGCCTGGGCGAAGATTCCCGAACAGTATCGCTCCCTGGGCTCAGTGGAATTTTCCAAGAAGCTCTTGCTGGAAGCGAAGGTTGCAGTAAGTCCCGGCGTTGGCTTTGGCGAACACGGGGATGGGCACGTGCGATTCTCTCTCATAGAGAACGAAGAGCGGACACGGCAGGCGCTGCGCGGGATCAAGCAGATGTTCAAGAACGGTTAGGGATCTACGCGATTCCCGTCGGACGCCCGAGGGCGGCGTTGGGCAGTATCGGCCGTCCTTGAAGAGCGTTTCTGTCAAGTATTGGCGCCGGGTCCCGCAGAGGCTACCTGGCGGCGACAATGAACCTTTCTCGCAGAAACAACAATCCAAGTAATGAGAAAGAAAGTCAGGGTATTTGTGTGGCTGATTTAACCCGTCGAAGTTTTGCATCGAAGGCCGCTGCCTGTTTTGCCGCTCTGGGTACGCTTTCCGGTCCGAACCCGAGTGCCCAGGCACAGATCGTTTGGAAGACCTCGCAATGGAAGCTCGCTTCCTTTGAAGAGTTGTTGGGGGAGAAGGCGAGAGTTAAGCAGCTCTTCGATATCACCCAGGTTGAAAATGGGGCGTCTCTCGCCAAGATAAAAAATTCGTTGAACGGGCTCCATTTTGGATTTGGGATTCCCGTAGACCAGATCCGGATGATCGGCGGATTACATGGACCGGCCAATCTGCTGAACTACGACGATTATGTATGGAGCAAGTACAAGATCGGGACGTGGCTGAAGATCAACGATCCCAAGACTGGCGAGCCTGCGGTGAGAAATCCCTTTTACCAGAGCGCGCTCAGCAAGGAGGCCGCCCGCATTACGGCGAGCACGGATCCCAACGACGAGAGTTCTCCGCTGCAGGACGCGAGCATGCAGGGGCTGCAGCGGCGCGGAGTGCGTTTTTTGAGTTGCCATACGGCGTTGGAGGAGCAGGTACGGCAGCTGATCAAGCACTACAAGCTGAGCGAGGACCCGGAGACCATTGTTCGCGACATGTTGGCGCATACGGTGCCGCATGTGTTGGTGGTGGCGTCGATGGTTTCGGCGATTGCGCTGTTGCAGATCGAAGGCCGGTACAGTTACGTGACTGTTTAGGACGGGCGTGCTGCTAAAGCGTATCGATCATGTTGATCTATTTTTTTGGGGCTTGCTTCTTCTGGGCCTCAAGGAAGCGCCGCATGCGATCCAGGCTGCGCGCCTTGCCGAACACGACCATGCTTTCCAGAAGCGGCGGCGACATCGTGCTGCCAGTGATGATGGCGCGGAGCAGCATAAAGTTCTCTTTGACGGACCAGCCTTTTTCCTCGCCTAGTTTCTTGAGTGCTTGTTCGAGTGCCGCAGTCGTCCACTCTGTCGCTTCGAGCACGGTGAGTTGTTCTGCCGCGAAAGCGAGTGTCTCCTCCAGCGTGCGCTTCTTTGGAAGGAAAACTTCGGCTGTTGGGAGAATGTCATCGGCAAAGAAGAAGTGCGTCAGATTGCCAAATTCGCCCAGCATCTCAATCCGGGTTTGCACCAGCGCGGCAATCTGGCTGAGATAATCGTCACTGAGAACAGTCGAACGGAGTGCAGCGTAGAAGTTTTCAGGCGAGAGAGCACGGAGGTACTCTCCGTTGAGCCACCGCAGCTTTGTCAGGTCGAAGACGGGACCGCCGAGGCGAATATTTTCTACCCTGAAGCGCTCCACCATCTCTTCAAGCGAAAACTTCTCTGTAACCGGCCCTGTGCCTTCGGGCATGCCGCCACCCATCAGGCCGAGGAAGTTGATCACCGCCTCGGGAAGGAAGCCTGCCTGGCGATAATAAATAAGTGAGACCGGATTTTTGCGTTTCGAGATTTTGGACTTATCGAGATTCCGTAGAAGTGGCATGTGCCAGAACCGCGGTAGCTGCCAGCCGAAGGCCCGATAGAGAAGAACGTGCTTTGGCGTAGACGAGATCCATTCTTCGGCACGGATCACGTCGGTGATCTGCATGAGGTGATCGTCGACGACATTGGCGAGATGGTAGGTAGGGAAGCCGTCGGACTTCATCAACACCTGATCATCGACGTTCGAGTGTTCGAACGTGATGTCGCCGCGCAGTTCATCGCGAAAAGTCGTCGAGGTGGTGGCGTCTCCGGCGTGTGGAGGCACGGCAATGCGGACAACGAACGGCGTACCCGCCGCAAGGTTGGCTTCAATCGTCGCTGTACTCAGATGGCGGCAGGTGCCAGGGTAGCGTGGTGGAAGCTTAGCCGCCATCTGCTGTTTGCGTGCGGCTTCGAGCTCGTCGGCGGTGCAGAAGCAGCGATACGCAGTGCCGTTGGCGAGCAGAAGATCGCAGTGCTCGCGGTAGATCTCGGTGCGTTCGGACTGGCGGTAAGGGCCGTACGGGCCGCCGACGTCGGGACCCTCGTCCCATGTGAGGCCGAGCCAGCGCAGCGAGTTGAAGATCTCCTGCTCGGAGGTCGCGACAAAGCGCGCGCGGTCGGTGTCTTCGATGCGCAACACGAACTTGCCGCCCCGCTGACGCGCGTAGATGTAGTTGATCAGGCCAATGTAGGCAGTGCCCACGTGGGGGTCGCCCGTTGGACTAGGGGCGATGCGTACGCGTACGGGAGCTTCGGAGATGTTAGAACTCGTTGTCATAAGGGCCAAACTTTAATGCTAGCAGAGAGGGCGGGTGCTGCAGGCGGCTCCACCGATGCTGCGACGAGCTATGCCGTGACGAGCCTCGCGGATCGCACCGCAGCAGCAAGCATTCGCAACGCCTCTTTGGTTTCGTCCCATCCGATGCAAGCGTCGGTGATGCTCTGTCCGTAGACGAGGTCCTTGCCCGGAAGCAGCTTCTGCGCTCCTGCAACGAGGTTGCTCTCCAGCATCACGCCGATGATGCGCTGATCGCCGCCTGCAATCTGCCCCGCAACATCGCGGCACACCACCGACTGCCTGGTGTGGTCCTTATTGCTGTTGGCGTGGCTGCAGTCGATCATCACCTGCGGGCGAATGCCGGCCTTCTCCATCTGCTCACACGTCGCTTGAACCGAGGCGGCATCGTAGTTCACCGTCTGCCGGCCGCCGCGCAGAATGATGTGGCAGTCCCGATTGCCTTTGGTGACGAAGATTGCCGTCTGGCCGTGCTTGGTATGGCCGAGAAAGTTGTGCGATTGGCCCGCAGACAAGATGGCCTCAATCGCGATCTGCACATTGCCCGAGGTTCCGTTCTTGAATCCCACCGGACACGAAAGCCCCGAGACGAGCTCCCGATGCACCTGGCTCTCTGTGGTGCGCGCGCCGATAGCGCCCCAGCTAACCAGGCTCGAAACATACTGCGGCGAGATCATGTCGAGAAACTCCGTGCCCGCAGGAACGCCTATATCGGCCAGGTCGAGCAGCAGGTGTCGCGCCTTGCGCAGGCCGTCGTTGATCTGGAACGACTCGTCAAGGTACGGATCGTTGATCAGTCCCTTCCAGCCAAGGGTCGTGCGCGGTTTCTCAAAGTAAACGCGCATCACGAGGCAAAGCTCCTGCGAGAACTCCGCGATCGCGCCCTTCAGCAACTCGGCATACTCACGGGCCGCATCGGTATCGTGAATGGAGCAGGGCCCAACGACAACCAGCAGACGGTTATCCTTGCCGTTGAGAATATCGACGATCTCAGTACGGGCCTTGAAGACTGTGGCAGAGGCCTTTTCCGTGATGGGCAGCTCTTCTTCAAGGAAAACCGGCGGGAGAACGACTTTGGTCCAGGTTATGCGAAGGTCATCTGTGGGGTAGAGCATAGGTCTCATTTTTTGATGGAATCAGAGGATGCAATGGCGTCGCGTGCTTAAGCCAGCCGAATAATCCACGTCTCTCTATCTTATAACCTGCGGGCGAGACCAAATACGGCGGGCAGCGGATGTTGTCATCGCTTATGCGCGTGCAGCGGCGGCAATTCTTCTCAGCTCGGGCAGCAGCATACCTAACGGCGTCGCCGCCGCGCCTGGCTGTCCCAAAGCGAAGTAGGCTTTGCGGTACAGCGGATACAGCTCGTTGTAGACAGCGACGACTTTCGCCTGCGGTTCATAGCTGCGATAGGGAAGACAAACATTCTTCTGCGCCTCTTCAATCGTGTTGAAAGCGCCAGCCGCCATCAGCGCGAAGATTCCCGAGCCCAGGCTCGTCGGCGTTCCATCCGGCACCAGCACCGGCTTGCCGAGCACGTCGGCGTAGATCTGATTCAGGACGGCGTTGCTCTGTGGAATGCCACCGGCATTAATCACGCGCTCAACCGGCACGCCGTGCTCCGCCATGCGTTCGAGGATGATGCGCGTGTGGAACGCGGTCCCTTCGATCGCGGCAAAGAGTTCATCCTGTGCGGTATGCAGCAGATTCCAACCGAAGGTGACGCCGCCCAGCTCAGGATTCACCAGCACTGTGCGGTCGCCGTTATCCCAGGTGATCCGCAACAATCCCGTCTGTCCTGCACGATAGTGTTCCAACCCCTTCGCAAGCTCCCGCACCTTTACGCCAGCTCGTCGCGCAATCGCCTCAAAGATATCTCCCGTAGCCGACAGCCCCGCCTCAATCCCCGTATACGCCGGATGCACGCTGCCCGGCACGACGCCGCAGACACCCGGCACCAGCTCCGTCTTCTTCGCCATCGCGATGATGCAGGTCGAGGTGCCGACGACGTTGACCACATCGCCCTCCTTGCAACCCGCGCCAATAGCATCCCAATGCGCGTCGAATGCCCCCACCGGAATCGGTATTCCGGCCCTCAAACCCATCTCCGCTGCCCATTTTTCCGAGAGCGTTCCGGCCACCGAGTCCGAGGTCAAATATTCGCCGCCAATCTTGTCGCGTATACCCTCGAACAGCG
This sequence comes from Edaphobacter sp., assembly GCA_025462755.1. Taxonomy (GTDB): domain Bacteria; phylum Acidobacteriota; class Terriglobia; order Terriglobales; family Acidobacteriaceae; genus Edaphobacter. The sequence continues at coordinate 4,397 of JAOAPF010000059.1, read as the reverse complement.
GATCGACCTTCGACAGAAACGACTGTGGCGGCAGCCCGCCCCATTTGGGATTCCACATCCACTTGTGCCCCATGGCGCAGATGCTCCGCTTCACCTTAGCGGGGTCGCTTACACCGGTAAGCGTGGCCGCAACCATGTCGCAGTGCTCGAGCGCTGTCGCAAACCGTTCGCGCTTCTCCGGGTTATTCCGCAGCCAATGCAGCAGCTTGGCAAAACCCCATTCGTGCGAATAGACATCCCCGCACCAGTGAATTGCCTCCAGATTTTCTGCGAGAGCAAGCTCAGTGATCTGCCGCGCCTCGTCGTGCGCCCGATGATCGCACCACAGGTAGTAGTCGTCGAGCGGCTGCATCGCCGCATCCACAGGAATCACGCTGGACCCCGTCGTATCGAGTGCGACGGCGGCGATGTCTTTACCCTTGACGTGGTTCTCTTCCAGCACCAGACGCATCGCGCCAACCAGAGCCTGCATCTGGTCCGCATGCGACTGGGTGGCGTAGTCGGGATCGTCTCGTTTTCGTGCCAGAGGATACTCAGCCGACGCCGTACCCAGCCGGCCGCGCACACTGTCGAGCAACGTCACTCGAACGCTCAATGTTCCAAAGTCGACTCCAGCAACGATGGCCACAGACTCTTCCTCCACTTTCTGCAGAAAACGTATTCTTTGCCGCACCGCGATTCGCCGAGTTTGCTTCCCTAGCTAATTATTTCCGAAGGCGCCGACAACACGCACACGCCCTGCAAGAGTGTATCAGCGTGCGGGCCTGATGATGGAGAGCGTAGTTTCTCACGCGACCGCGCCTGGTCGTGAGTGAAGTAGTTCCATGCATCGCCGTCCGCGCTGTAGTCCTCCCGCACCGTGCCCCACTGACGCTCACTCAGGTAGGGCCCCATTTGGACCACACAATGCCTCGCGTACGGGCCTCGTCCAGCCGGTCGTACTCCGCCGTCGTCGATTCAGCTTTGGCACTTGCGTTCCCATTCACCATGGCGAATGCTCTCGTGTGTCTGAATTACGCTCTGGCCCGAAGCGCTCGTGATCCTATTTAGAAGGCACCAGCAATATTAAGTCGAAATAAATTATCCCGCTTGCCTGCGAGGCTTGGCCCTGTAGGAATTGACCTCTTTTGATTCTCATCGCCAACCGTCGATTCACACACAACACCGGCACCTTGAAACGACTAGAATAACGACATAGGACGATTGAAAGAAAAACTGCAACCTACCCACATTCTGTAACCTGCAGCAGGAAAGGCACTTTCAAGTGAAGGCACTGGTAAAGAGCCGCGAAGAACGCGGCCTGTGGCTCGAGGACGTTCCCGAGCCTGAGATGGGCATCAACGACGTCAAAATCCGCGTTCTCGCCACCGGCATCTGCGGCACCGATCTTCACATCTACGAGTGGGACGCATGGGCCAGCTCCACCATCACGAAGGGCCTCACCATCGGCCATGAGTTCGTCGGCGAGGTCGTCGCCACCGGCTCAAACGTAACCGACATTCCAATCGGCCAACTCGTCAGCGGCGAAGGCCACGTCGTCTGCGGACGTTGCCGCAACTGTCTCGCCGGCCGCCGTCACCTCTGCGCCCACACTCTCGGCGTCGGCGTCAACCGCGACGGCGCGTTCGCCGAATATGTTGTCCTGCCGATGTCGAACATCTGGATCCACAGCCCCGGCGTGCCGCATGAGATCGCCGCCATCTTCGATCCGCTCGGCAACGCCGTCCACACCGCACTCGCGTTTCCAGTGCTCGGCGAAGATGTCCTGGTCACCGGAGCCGGCCCCATCGGCATCATGGCTGCAGCGGTTGCCAAGCACGCCGGCGCGCGTCACGTCGTCATCTCCGATCCCAATGAGTATCGCCGCAAGCTTGCCGAGAAGGTCGGCGTCACGCTCGCGGTCGACCCCCGCGCCACGCCGCTCAAACAGATCCAGCAACAACTGAATATGCAGGAGGGCTTCGACGTTGGCCTCGAGATGTCTGGCAATCCGAGCGCCTTCCGCGACATGCTCGCCAACATGAGCCATGGCGCAAAAATCGCCATGCTCGGCATCCCATCCGAAGATATCTCCATCAACTGGAACCAGGTCGTTTTCAACCAACTCACCATTCGCGGCATCTACGGGCGCGAGATGTACGAGACCTGGTACAAGATGACCGTCATGCTCCAGAGCGGCCTCGACATCTCCGGCGTCATCACTCACCAGATGAACTGGCGCGACTACGAAGACGGCTTCGCCGCGATGCGCTCCGGCAACTCCGGCAAGGTCATCCTCGACTGGCGCGACGTAGCCTAGACCGAATCCGGTAACAAATTTCTGTGGCAACCGCTATCGCGGAACCTCCGGACTAGCATCGCACGAGCACGATTTTTACCAAAGAATCGCCCGTGCGCTCATCTCCCACCCAAATCCACGCACACGATCAAATCCACTCCTGCCCTGCGGGCGTAACCTTATCGAGAAAACCGCATCCAACCGGAGAGACAAGGGATGTTGAAGTTTTTGACGCTTCAACATCTGCACCCGATCCATCGCCCTTGCGGCAGTAATTCGACCGAAGCGCATGTTCAAACCTTCACAAGGCAAAGAATGGAATCTCGCGACTGCGAATCGCCCGGCCGAACTCTCACCCATCCTCCCGCGCATCCGTCCGACAGCCTGTTCGAAGGCTGCTCCTGGTTCTATGCCCTATGCCGCGAGTACCTCTTCCGCGACCACACTCAGGAGATCGCCCGCGCTCTCTTCTCCCGCGATGGACCCGCCCCCGGCACTCACGTCCTCGAACTCGGCTGCGGCCCCGGCTTCTATGCCTGTCGACTCTCGCAGGAGTACCCACAGATCCACGCCACCGGCGTCGATCTCTCCGAACGCCTCATCGCAAGAGCCAAATCCCGAGCCGCCCGCCGCAGCCTCGGAAACTGCACCTTCGCCCACGGCGACGTCCACGCTCTCCCCGATGCTTCCAATTCCATCGACGCCATCGTCGTCTCCCGCCTCTTCCTCATCGTGCAAAACCGCGAGGCCGTCGTCAAGGAGATCTTCCGCGTCCTCAAACCCGGCGGCCGATGTTTCATCGCCGAACCCACCTCCGGCTTCCGCACCCGCATCCCTCTCAGTTGCATGTGGCTCCTCTCCAAGCTGACCCGCACCCCCGCCGGCAAGTATCGCGAACTTCGACAGTCTGGCGTCATGACTGCGCCGGACTTCTCCGCACTCATCCGCTCGCAGCCTTGGGGCGTCATCGATCTCCGGTACGATGGCTGGTACCAATACGCCGTCTGCGAAAAAGCTCTGGCAATTCTGCCCAGCAAGGTGCACCCGGACGCAATGCAGGAAGAGCAGCCCGCCGACTGGAGCACGGTCTAGTTCCATGCCCATTTCGACCACGCCGTACCCGATCCTCAATCCCGCGAACCCCCTCACCACACGAGCCGGCCTGTGCGCCCTCGCCGTCATGGCAAAAGCCCCGCGCTCCGGCAAAGTCAAAACCCGTCTCGCCCCGCCTCTCACCCTGGATCATTCCGCAGCCATCAACATCTGCTTCCTTCGCGACACCACAGAGAACATCGCCGCCGTGGCAGCATCCGGCAACGCTGCCGGCATCATCTCCTACACCCCGATCGGCGACGAAGCCCTCTTCGACACTCTTCTCCCAGCAAACTTCGCCCTGATCCCGCAACGCGGCGACGGTTTCGGCGAACGTCTCCTCGCCACAGCCGAAGACCTTTTTGCCTGCGGCTACGGTAGTGTCTGCCTAATCGACTCCGACTCCCCAACCGTCCCCGCCGCAGCCTTCGAGCAAGCCGTCGCCGAACTCGCAAAACCCGGCGACCGCATCGTCCTGGGTCCTGCGCACGACGGCGGCTACTACCTCATAGGCCTCAAACGCGCGCACGCCGAACTATTTGCCAACATCACCTGGAGCACCTCCGCCGTCTTCGCCGAAACCATCGCCGCTGCCAAAGCCGCAGACCTCGAAGCCATCATCCTCCCGCTCTGGTACGACGTTGATGACTCCGCGACCCTCGACATACTCACCGCCGAACTCCTCCACCACACCCCGCCACCCTTCACCACCCTCCCCGGTTACCCCGCTCCACACACCCGCGCCTTCCTCGGTAAACTCAATCAGCAGGGAAGCGACCGTAGATAACCAGATGACCACTGCGATCAATCCAGCGAAGATCTCTCGAACTAGCACCCCACCCACTGCCCGCATCGCCCGGCACTGGTCCCTCGCACGTCCCTGGCAGACCAACGCCGCCCTGCTCCTCATCGGCACCGCGCTTTTCTTCCTCTGCCGTCAGCTAGTCAGCGAGTACGATCACTTCACCATCGGCCCCTCCGGCGTCTCCGGCTGGTCCTGCATCCTGTATCTTGCCGCGGCCTTCCT
>JAOAPF010000058.1 GCA_025462755.1 Edaphobacter sp. | reverse complement strand
CAGTTCATGAGTTGCCACACCGCCACCGAGGAGCAGGCGCGTGTTCTTGTCCAACGGAACAAGCTGTTACACTCTCCGGAAAAGATCGTCAAGGACATGCTTGCGCGCACGCAGCCTCAGGTCCTCGAGGGAGCCAACGATCCAGCTCCGGAAAAACGTTACGTCTTCAACGTCTCCGACATCGACATTATTCCAGACATCCATGGAAACCCGTTCGACGCGAAGCTCGTGATCTTCATCGGCGGCAATAAATCCTTTGTTTCCCACAGCTGATTGCCGCCTTTGCGGCAGCATCCAGAGCTCAAGGGGCATATCTTCTACGAGACTCTGCCTCCGGGCATTCTGCGGAAACAGATTGAAGCAAACTACGCCATTATCCTCGACAATCTCACAATTCAGGTGAAGCCGGATGTGTATGAGGCCGGAGCCCGGGTGTTGAAGCAGATGGAACCGGCGAATCGGGTAATGGGGCTGTTCAGTACGGGACGAATGACCTTGAGATCATGATTCCCGCCGCCAATCCAAAGAACATCCGGTCATTGAAGGATTTGGGACGCGGATGTCGCGCTATCGATGCCCAAGCGGGAAGGCGTTGCTGACCAGATCGGCGATTCGCTGCGTAAGGCCCGAGGCGACTCCCTTTATCAGGTTGTCTACCAGGACAAAGTGAAAAACGGAAAGAACGATTTGACCGAGATCCTTCATCGGCAGACACCGATGCGCATCATGAGCGGTCAGGCCGATGCGGGCGTTACCTGGGCATCCGAGGTGCGCTTTCAGGAGAGTATCGGAAATCCCATCAAGGGCATTGTGATCCCTGCAGACCTCGACACAACACAACCTATGCGGGAGGGGTGATGATTGACGCTCCGCACCCGGATGCCGCTGTGCAATGGCTTGTTTTTCTCAAGAGCGAGAAGCCACAGAGCATCAATCAAGAGTTCGGATTTCGCTTCATCCCAACAGCCTCGAAGTGAAGGTGAGCCGGCCCTCGCGCATTACCAAAACCCGATCGTCAGCGGGAATAGCCCGGAGCCTTGCTGCAGGTTTGTTCTGCCTCTTGGTAGCCGGGTGTGCCCAGCAGAGCGTCCATGCAGGTACCGACGCCGATACCGCAAAGCAGGCTTCACACTCTGGCGATGAAACCGCCCTGGCCATCCAGGGCAAGTTTATCTTCGATGAGACTCCCAAGTATGCGTCGAAGCATGTTGGCAATAGGCTTGCCTTCAACGACTGCCATCTTGGGAGCGGGACCGCTGCCATGCAGCTCCCGTAATCGATTTGGCAGGCCTGTTCCCAAGGTTCAATAAGCGCGCGGGGCATGTGATCTCGCTTGAAAATCGTCTTCAAGAGTGCTTCGCTACAAGCGAAGCTGGAAGGCCCCCGCCGTTGGATAGTCCTGAGATGAAAGCATTGGTTACTTATATCGACTACCTGTCGAAGAATCAGGTGAAAGGCAGCCATATAAGGGCCGCGGTCTTGTTAGGCTGCCACCTCTTACCGCCGATCCTGTGCACGGAAAAGCCGTTTTCGCGCTCAGTGTGCCGGATGTTATGGAGCCGACGGTGCCGGCGTCCCGCCAATTCTGCGCGCAGTGTGGGGAGGGGAGCAGGCATGAACGACCCCGAGAAGATGGCGGCATTCGTTGTTCACAATATGCCGCAGAATCACCTCGGCACACTCAGTGCACAAGAGTGTATGAAGCTACGAATGAAGGGAGTCTCGTTGATCTTGGAAGTGTCGAGTTCAGAGCTTGCGCGATTTAGTGGGGGAGTGCTCTCCAGGCGGACCTTCGTGGGGTCAAAGACAGCCGAGAGTGACGTCGACAGCTGCGCCAGCCAATCGTTCGAGTTCGGCATCGTTTTCATGCTTACCGACTCCTGCCAAAAGCCGGTAGAGGATGTCTCCCGTCAGGGAGTCGTGAAGGATCACTGCCATCTGTTCAATCGGAACCCTTGTCTTTGGCAGCTCATTCCTATGATGCTCCAATATGGATCGTACGAACGATGCAGTTCTGGCGGGACCGTGCCTGTACCAGGCCGCTCCTACTTCGGGACAGTTCACGGCTTCGCCGATGGCGAGACGATGAAGCTCTACGGAACGTTTTGCGGTAATGACCTTCAAAATCTTAAAAGAAAGCTTCTTCAGACTCTCTTCAAGGTTTGATCCGGTGTAATCGATCTTCGTGAGCGGTTCATTCAACTCGCGGCACAGACTCTCGATACTGCTGATGAACAGCCCGCACTTTCCTCCAAATTCGGTGTAAACCGTGCTCTTCGAACCGCCAGCCAGCTCGACGATCTTGTCGATGGTCACACCTTCATAGCCACGCTTCAGAAACAAGCGTCCCGCAACTTTTTGCAGCTTGTTATTTCGAACCTCTCCTCGCGACTGCTTCTTCGGCATTTATCTCCCCGTCCTGAATTCATGAAAGAAATATTCCATGCGTTCCACGGCTTGAATCTTCCTGCATCAACAGCATTTCGTTCCCATCGTATACTCCAGACAACGCTCAATAGCCGAGTCCAAAGAGTGGCGTCGAGCATCTCATAGCTGTACTGTACTGTACAGTATATTCGTTAGAATCGTTAGCGAAGCACATGGAGAGTGCTGGGAAACAAACCCAATGATTCGCTCGTTCACTCGATAGCTGACGATGTTTTCGCCATGCAGGGGGAAATCGCTATGCCCGAACTATCTGAACTTAAAGCGCCATCGACAATCAGCGTTGTGCACCCGGGTGAACTGAGCAGCGCAACCCAGCAGACGCCGGGATCACAGAGGATGTCCGCCATCGCAGCAGTGCATGGCATTGTCTCCTCCCTATGGGCAGGCATGTTTGTGGTCGAGCCCTCAGCGAAGACCGGCATTCATCATCACGGCGACCAGGACACTGTCGTTTACGTCCTCGAAGGAGAGGCTTGTGTTCGATGGGGCACCTTCGGGGAACACTCTGTCGTTGTTATGGCGGGCGATTTTCTGCATGTGCCGCGCTGGTTGCCGCACCAGGAACTCAACCCTTCGAAGGAGCATCCATTTCGATGGGTCGTTGTGCGAAGTACGTCCGAGCCGATCGTTGTGAACTTGCCTGACGATTTCTGGACACCAACCGAAACCAAAACGAATTGAGAGGAAACGCCGTTGAATACGAGAAGAGATTTTTTGAGCGTCACTGTCAAAGGATCGGCCATGGCGGTGGCAAAAGCACTTCTGTCTGGATCAACTTCCGCCTTAGGTGCATCAGAAATGATTGGGGTAGCAGCATGCAACAGGCTGTCAGCAGCGGCAACAAAAAACACTATAAGCCCCCCTTCAGGTTCGGTATAGGAGGGGTTCCGCTCGGAAATGAATTCGCGGTCGTTACCGACAAAGATGCGTATGCCACCATCGAAGCCGCATGGAATACTGGAGTTCGCTACTATGACATAGCTCCGTGGTACGGATTGGGTTTGGCAGAACGTAGATACGGCAACTTTCTCCACAACAAGAAGCGAAGCGAATACATTGTCTCCTCGAAGGTCGGCAAGCTCCTTAAGGCTTCGAAGACCGCAAAGAATAAGGAGTATTTCCCGTTTTCTCCCTCGCCGAACGATGTCGTCTACGATTACACGGCGGCCGGCGTGCGACGTTCCATTGAAGACAGTCTACAAAGACTCGGCATTGACAGCCTGGACATAGCCGTCGTGCATGACATCTCGCCGGATAACAAATATCTTCCGACACCCTGGCAAGATCAGTTCGAGATCGCTCGAAAGGGCGCATTTCCTGAACTCACCCGCATGCGAGAAGAGGGATTGATCAAAGGCTGGGGAACCGGCGTCAACACACCAGAACCAATCATGCAGCTGCTCGAAGTCGTAGATCCGGATGTATGTCTTCTGGCTTCTCAGTATTCTCTGATCGATCGTAAGAATGCGCTGGATCAAGTGTTCCCGGCGGCTAGAGCCAGAAACGTGTCGTTCGTAATCGGGTCATGACTCAACGCCGGGTTTATCGTGGGAAGTCCGCGTTACAACTCCGGGAAGGAGGCGTACGAAATTCCACCTGCATTTCTAGAAAAGCGCAAGAGGCTTCGCGAGGTTGCAAGTAACCATGGGGTCGATCTCCGGACGGCGGCGCTTCAGTTCTCCGCAGCGCCTGACATCGCTGCAGCCCTGGTTGTAGGCGCCAGCAGCGAACAGCAGATTCTTGCGGATTACACCTCCATGCAAACCAGGATTCCTGTCCAATTCTGGGCAGAACTCAAGACTCAAAATCTGATCGAACAAAATGCACCGGTCCCTGCCTGAGTGTAGGGCAATGGTCTTGATGATACATTTCCAAACCTCAAAATGAAAAAGGAGCAGTCTTATGAATAACCAGCAGACCCTTTCAGCCGCAGCCGTCGGCACATTCAGCATCGGTGGTGATCTCACGGTCAACCGAATGGGCTATGGCGCGATGCGCATCACGGGGTCGGGCGTGTGGGGACCTCCCGCAGACAAGACCGCCTCCCTTGCGACCCTCCGGAGGGCGATTGAACTCGGTGTGAATCTGATTGACACGGCCGACTCGTACGGTCCCGGCACGTCAGAAGAGCTGATCGCAGAAGCGCTCTACCCTTATCCGGCTGGAGTAGTAATCGCGACCAAGGGTGGATGGGAGCGCCCAGGCCCCGGCCAATGGACGCATAATGCCAGCCCGAAACATCTCGCCGAAGCGCTCGAGGGGAGTCTGAAGCGCCTGCGTCTGGACCGTATCGACATTTATCAGCTGCACGCTCCCGATAATGCTGTCTCCTTTGAAGCCTCCGTAGAGGCGTTGGCTAGTCTGCGCAACCAGGGTAAGATTCGTTATGTCGCGCTCTCGAATGTTACTCGCGAACACGTCGAGAGGGCAGGGAAGATCGTGCCGATCGTATCCGTACAGAACCGCTACAGCTTCGCCGACCGGGAATCGGACTTCATCGTCGATTACTGCGAGCAGAACAATATCGCTTTCCTTCCCTGGGCTCCGCTCGGTCAAGCGAAGGAGGCGCATGACGCCCTCAAAAAAGTTGCGACTAAACTTGATGCGACTCCTTTGCAGGTCGCCTTGGCCTGGCTGCTCAAGCGCTCCAAAGTGATTCTGCCTATCCCGGGAACATCTTCGGTCAAGCACCTGGAGGAGAATATCGCTGCTGCTGGGCTCGAACTCCCTCAGGCCGCTTACGACGAATTGTCCGCCGTAAGCCACGCACCCGTCAGTCTGCGTGGTTGAAGCTGCTGGCAAAACTGTTGGATCGCTCTCTGCTAGCGCACTGCATGATTGACTGTCGCCAAATAACGGATATGGAGATGAAAATTATGGGACGTTCACGCTTGGCAAGCTTCTACGCATTCGCCCCTCTCGCCCTTACCGTGCTTCTTCCTTCGGCGCTCCAAGCCCAGCAGACGATCACCGGTCAAACCGCCTTCGCCGACTACACGCAGCAGAAACCGGGCGTCCGGCGAAAAATCACCGTGGCAGACCTACCGGAACCGAAGCCCTCCGAGTCTGTGGACAACGGTCCCAACCTCGTCCAAAGGCCGGAGGGAGCCTGGCCCATTGCCCCACCCGGATTCAAGGTCCAGCTCTACGCGGGAGGTGATGCAGCCACTCCTATGCAGCGATCCGAAAACAAGAAAGAGACGCACGCGCCTACTTCTGGAACCTTCGTGATGCCTCGCATTATTCATGCTGCACCGAATGGCGATCTTTTCGTAGCAGACTCGCAGGCCGGCTCCATACTGGTGCTGCGTGGCGTCACTGATGCCGGCAAAGCAGCTACCACTAGCACCTTCGCTACTGGCCTCGATCATCCCTTTGGCGTTGCGTTTTACCCTGCTGGCGCGAATCCTCAATGGATCTACGTAGGAAACGCCACCACTGTCGTCAGATTCGCCTACAAGTCGGGAGACCTCAAAGCTGCCCGCAAGCCCGAAACCATCGTGCCCGATCTCCCCGGCTATGCCCAACTCCGCGGCGGCGGCCACTGGACGCGCGACGTAGTCTTCTCTGCCGACGGCAAGCACATGCTCGTCTCGGTCGGAAGTGGATCGAATGCCGACGACCCAGACACACATCCCAGAGAGTTCCATCGGGCCGATGTGCTCGAGTACACCCCTGAGGGCAAGTTCGTCGAGGTGTACGCCTATGGAATTCGTAACTGCGTCGGCGAGGCCATCAACTCTGTCACGGGTCAGCTCTGGTGTTCAACCAACGAGCGCGACGCCCTCGGAAACAATCTCGTTCCCGATTATGTGACGTCGGTTAACGAAGGCGGCTTCTACGGTTGGCCCTGGTTCTATATGGGAGGTCATCAGGACCCCCGACTCATGGGCACCCATCCTGAACTCAAGTCCAAGGTCATCACCCCCGATGTGCTGGTTCAACCCCACATGGCCTCCCTCGGAATGACCTTTTACCCCACCGGTAAATCCACCTTCCCATCCCAATACGACGGGGACGGCTTCGCAGCCCAACACGGCTCCTGGAACCGCGCCAACCGCGGAGGCTACGAGGTCATCCGGATTCCCATGAAGAACGGCAAAGCCACCGGAGAGTACGAGGATTTTCTTACCGGATTCGTCACCTCCGATGGACAGGTCTGGGGCCGGCCGGTCGGAGTAGCCGTAGGTCACGATGGCGCTCTCTATGTCACTGACGATGGTTCTCGCAGCGTCTGGCGAGTGACCTACACCGGAAAATAACGAGATTCGAAATTGATGAAAACGGACTGATCGTCGCAAACCCGATATTCTAAGGCGATGTTCACGACGCAGGGACACATTCAATCCGTTCTTCAACGTTCGATCCATGTCTCTCTCAGCGCGGTCTTGCTCACGTTGCCGCTTGCAGGCCAAACTGCCACATCGCAGAAGACACCCGTCAAGCCCGCTCAGGATTACACCCGCAACGTCGACCCATTCATTGGCGTGGACTGGGGCGGCAATACCTTCGTCGGGTCCGCAATACCCTACGGTCTCGTGAAGGTAGGCCCCGACATGGAAACCTTCGATGGCCGCCGCTCCGGGTTCGGCTATTCCAGCAACGGCGTCATCCTCGGCTTCTCGCATCTCCATCTCAGCGGCGCGCAGGGCAAGTACGGCAACATCCTCGTCGCTCCTGTCACGGGCCAACTCGACCCAAGTAACATCAAGACCCCACGCACCGGCGAGACAAATCAGGTCGGCTACTATGCCGCGACTCTGACCCGCTATCAAGTCAAAGCCGAGCTGACCAGCAGCCGTCGCGTCGGCTTTCATCGCTACACCTTTCCTGCCTCGCAGCAATCGCACATCACCATCAACGTCGCCTCGGCGCTCGGTTTGGGCACCGGCTGGGAGGACCAGACGTTTCTCGGCGCGGAGATCCACCTTCCCTCCAATCACGAGGCCCAGGGAGTGGCTCGCTTCAGCGGCGGCTGGAACAGAGGCGGTGAGTACAAGGTCTACTACTACATAGTGCTCGACACACCCGCTGCAACAACGCAAACCTGGACTGGAAGGACTTTGACCGCCGACACCGACGCCGCCGTCGGCGCCAGTACACCCATCGGAGCCTCCTTCAACTTCGTCACCACGGCCAATCAGGTCATTCAGGCCAAAGTCGGTATCTCCTTTATCAGCGCGGTGCAGGCAAAGCAGAACGTGCAACAGGAGGTCCCCGCCTGGAACTTCCCCGCGGTACACGCCGCGGCCACTCAATTGTGGAACGCAGAGTTGGCAAAGCTGAATCTCTTCGGCGCGACCGATTCGCAACGCCGTCAGCTCTACACCGCCATGTACCACATCATGCTCATGCCCACCGATCGTACGGGAGAAAACCCGGACTGGAAATCATCCGAGCCGTACTACGACGACTACTACTGCATCTGGGATACCTATCGCACCTCGAGCCCTCTGCTTACTCTCATCTCGCCCGACCGCCAGCGCGACATGATCCGTTCGCTCATCGATATCTATCGCCACACCGGATACATGCCCGACGCTCGCAGCGGCAACGATAATGGCCGCACTCAGGGAGGTTCCAACGCGAACGTCGTGGTCGCCGACGCATGGGTGAAGGGTCTCAAAGGCATCGACTACGAAACCGCATTCGCCGCCATGGTTCACGATGCCGAGGTGCCTCCGGCCGACCCGCAGAAGGAAGGCCGCGGCGGCCTGAAGGACTACAACGAAAAAGGCTACGTCACCCTCGCCGACGAACGCTCCGGCTCGCGCACTGCCGAGTACAGCTACGACGACTTCGCCATCTCCGAGGTCGCCTGCGGCCTTGGCAAAGAGAAAGAAGCCGTGCTCTACGCCAGCCGCGCCCACAACTTCGAACACCTCTGGGACAAGGACATGACCGTCGAAGGCTTCAAGGGCTTCATGCGTCCACGCAATCCCGACGGCACCTGGGCTCCGCCCTATCTCGTCGTCCGCGGCACCTGGCCCGACTTCTTTTACGAAGGCGACATCTGGACCTACTCCATCTATGCCCCCCAGGACATGCGTCGCCTCATCGAGATGGCTGGCGGCGATCAGATGTTCGTCAACCGCCTCGACTGGACCTTCCTCCGTCATCACTTCGACGTCACCAACGAACCCGGTTTCCTCATCCCCGTTCTCTACAACTACGCCGGTCGCCCAGACAAGACCGCCGACATCGTTCACCTCCTGCTCGAAAAAGCCTTCATGGACAACCGCGCCGGCATCCCCGGCAACGACGACTCCGGAGCAATGTCGAGCTGGCTGATCTTCTCCAACCTCGGCATCTTTCCCGTCGCCGGACAGGACGTCTACCTCATTAGTACGCCAAGTATTCCCGACGCGTCTCTTAGTCTGGGCGACGGCAAAAAACTTCGAATCGTCGCGAAGAATCTTGATCCCAACGGGCTCAATCGCTACGTACAGTCGGCCACTCTAAATGGAGCCGAACTCCCAACGTCGTGGTTCCGCCACGCACAAATTAAGGACGGAGCGACACTGCTGCTCACCATGGGCTCGGCTCCATCAAGCTGGGGCAAGATGATGCCACCGCCATCCATGAGTGACGCCAACTTCGAGGGCTGCGCAGCTACAGCGAGGCATTTACTCGACTAAGGTGTATCGCCGGAAAGCTTGAGTTTAAGTAATAACGATCTAGAAAATGTGCCCTTCAGCGAGTGCGAAAACTGATTTTGCGTCAACTGATATGTAGCCAACTGACTTGGATATGCATCTAGTACTTAGGCATATTCGGGCAATGCGGCAATACTGCTGTTGCAAGGATAAGACTAGGGCGGGGAATTGGAACTTACGATGAGAAGGAAACCGGTGGAACAACTTAAGTTGGCTTTCGCGACTGCACTAATCGCTCTCTTCACTCTCTCGCCCGGCGCGTTGCATGCTGTCGATACGGTTCCACTGACACAGATCGGATCTACACCGCTGCCGGAAGTAACAGGTGGCGACTTCGATCACTTCGCTGTAGACCTCCCTCACAATCGACTGTATGTGGCTGCCGAAGTCTATGCTTCCATTGAAGTCTTCGATCTTAAGACAGGGCAACACCTTCTCAGTGCTCGCGGCGTTGTGAAGTCACCGCGCAAAATCGTCTTCCTCGAGGATCGCAACCAGCTTCTGGTAGCTGACGCAGGCGATGCATCCTGCGAGTTCCTGGATGCAACCAATCTCCGGCTTATCAAAAGTGTCGCCCTCGACCCTGGGCCCGACGCAGGTGTTTATGCTTCGCAATCACGCATCTTTTATGTAAGCAATGGGGGCCGTGCCGCAAAGACTGATTTTTCTTACGTCAGCATGATCTCTGTAGATAAGCAGGAGGTGATAGGCCGTATTCGCGTCGAAGCCTCCACACTGAAAACGCTGGTGCTCGATCCGGCTACCGAGAAGCTCTATGCAACCATGCGCGATAAAAACCAGGTGGCTGTTGTCGGCCTAGAGAAGAAAGCGGTCGAGCAGACATGGTCTTCTCCGGAGTTGCATGTGGATTCCGCCATGGCCTACGACACCATTCATAAGCGTATCTTTGTGGGCGACCGCAATCCCGGTAAGCTCGTTGTATTGGACGCCGCCGATGGACACGTGATCCAAACACTGGACATCGGCAATGTCTCCGACGACATGACCTATGACTCCGCACATCATCGAATTTATATTTCCAGTGAGGATGGTGTGGACGTCGTCGCACAGGATTCACCAGATCACTATCGGGTGGTTCAGCATGTCGATACGTTGGGCGGAAAGACATCCATTTATGTGCCATCCATCGCACGATTCTTTGTGGTTCACACCAGGGGAGATCAGGCTAAAGAGGCTGGCCTCCAGGTATTCAGGGTGAATTAGCCGCCTATCGATGGGACGATAACTTGCCTGATTCAAAAAGACGCTCAGGAGTCGCAAGCGGAGTGTTGCGCTGATTTCGGGGAGTCAATAGGGCTGAGGGTGCAAGGCCGCTGCTTGCTCGTCTACGGTACTCGCCCGGAATCCGCCATGATCTGCGGATGTCTCAGACTATCAGCAACGAACTATTTTCGGTGAGCAGATCCCAGCCGTCGCGTTGCGTGTATCGACGATAAGGTGGGCTTCGTCGACGATCTGTTGGTAGTCATAATCGGAATGGTCGGTGACGATGACTACGCAGTCATATTGGCCGAGAGCTTCAACTGGCACGCGTTGCATTTGCAGATCGTACTTGCGGCCTTTTCCGATCTTTGGGAAATAAGGATCATTGTAGGAAACCAACGCGCCATGCTTTTGCAGATTCTCAATGATCGTGATCGCGGGCGATTCGCGGAGGTCATCAATATCTTTCTTATAAGAAACTCCCAGTATTAGGATCTTCGAACCTCTTAAAGCTTTGCTGCAGCCGTTCAGCGCCTCGGTGATGAAGTCCACGACGTGGTAAGGCATGGCCATATTGATTTCGCCCGCGAGTTCGATGAAGCGTGTGGCAAAATCAAATTCCTTCGCCTTCCAGGAAAGGTAGAAAGGATCGACAGGAATGCAGTGTCCGCCCAAGCCGGGTCCAGGATAGAACGATTGAAACCCGAATGGCTTGGTGGCCGCCGCCGCGATGACCTCCCAGATATCGATGTCCATTCGCAAGCAGAGCAGTTTCAACTCGTTAACCAGCGCGATGTTCACGCAACGGTAGATATTCTCGAGCAGCTTCGTCATCTCCGCGACCGTCGGACTCGACACCGATACAGCGCGCCGAAAGATTGATGAATAAAGGGCGGTAGCAATCTCGCTGGCGCAGCGATCGATGCCGCCGACAATCTTGGGAATGTCGCTACGCGCGACGGTGTTATTGCCCGGATCTTCGCGTTCGGGAGAAAACGCTAGGAAAAAGACGTCGCCCGTTTGAGAGCCGTCACGAGAAGCCGTCAACTTCAGCTGGTTTCCTTTCTCCAACAGTGGCAGGACAACTTGATTAGTCGTCCCCGGATACGTAGTGCTCTCTAGCACAACTAATTGTCCGGCTTGCAGATGCGGAGCTATCGATTTCACGGTGTCCGTCACAAAACTCAGATCGGGCTCGTGATACTCGGTCAGAGGCGTCGGCACACAGATGATGATGGCATCCATTTTGGAGATGCACGTGAAGTCTGCGGTGGCTTGAAAGCCTCGATCTCTGGCCAGAGCTATCTCGGTTTCGGGAATCCGGCAGATGTAGGATCGCGAAGAGGCAAGCATGTCGATTTTGGTACTGTCGATGTCGAACCCCGTAACGCGGAAACCTTCTTCGCTGAACAGAAGTGCCAGAGGAAGCCCGACGTATCCCAATCCGATGACACCCACGCTGGCGGTGTTCGATTTAAACTTCGCAATAGCGTCTTCTTTCAATATCGTTGCGCCCAGTGAACGGGCTGGAGGTGTTGATACGGTTATTTGCATATGCAGGTCCTTTTCTTTTCATTCATAAATATGGGGCATCAGCCGGCTAGCTGCGCCTCGGCGGCATCCAACTCAAGCAGCATCGCGCTCTGGATAAGCTCCAATGTGACAACCAGCCGCACCTTGCCTTTACGACGAAGGATTCGCCCCTGCAGGCCCGCAAAAGGACCAGATCTTATGCGTACCTGCTTGCCGGCAGTTAGGAACGGATAAGGTGTCGCTTTCCAGATCGCCAACGACGCCTTCAAGTTCTCAATCTCCTCCTCCGGGAGAACGGCGGGATGACCGTTAAAGCTCACTATTCGAATAATTCCAGGTCTCGAGAGAATTCGAGTCCTATCTGCGAGAAGCATCTTGACAAATACATATCCTGGGAAGAGCGGAAGATCTATTTCGACTCGTCGCTGATTCCAGCATCGCACCGCGGGATATTGAGGTAAATACGACTCGACACTCTGTTGGGCAAGTCTGTCTGCGACAACCTTTTCATGGCGCGGTAAGGTATAGGCCGCATACCAGCGTGGCCGATCGATAGATTTTATCCTGTCTATTGTTTCCATGGTCTCGACCTTTGTAACCGGGATATAGCCCTCAGACAAACTGCTTAATTCGGAACCAATTCTCCGGTGTGAAGAAATTCTGGCGGAATCCGCCTTTTACGGTGACGGTGATGCATCTTATCTTGGGCGAAATCACCGCCATGCTCCAGAGGCCTAAAGGATTCGAGGCCCGGAAATACCTGCTCATACTTGGTTGTTCGTTATGGGTCTGACTCTTTACCATCGGACCGAATATCCAACCTAGAGACTTCGCACGCGTACATCAGTGTGGTGGCGCACATATGCGACAAAATGTTTTAGAGAAAGCGAAAAGCAAGATTACCGCCCTCGCAATAAGAGGAGCCTGCGCGAAACATCTGCCACCCTCACCATTGCAGGATTCCAACTTTAGGTTTGTGTGACTCAGCGCACAGACTCCCCTGTGAGGACATCAGTATAGGAAAGTAATTCGGAGAAGGTTCATGACCAGCGCGGTGACCACGTCGTAGACAGGATGAGAATGTTATGACCTTGGACTCCCAGCGACGTCAGATCATCTTGGTGTTGGAGGACGTAGAGGAGACAGCCTATCTCATCGAGAAGATGCTGAAAAAAACTGGCTATTGCGTGGCTCTCGCGAGGAGCGAAGAAGATGCGACTTTGCGGAGTCGCTCCCAATCTCCCGATCTGATCCTGATGAGCTTAGGCCTCAGGCCGGAACGGCTTCTCGCAACAGCCCACCGAATACGTCGACAAACTGGTCTAAGTGAAGACGTTGCAATTGTGATTTTTTGTGTTCCGACAATCCCCGAAGGGGCCGAGGTGGAGGTCGACAAGAACATTTACATGACAAGGCCTGACAACTTCAATCAACTTAGAGAATTTCTTCACCGGCTTCTCTGCAGGGTACCCTCCTGCTAAATTTGCTCTTTAGAGGTTCACCAACCAATCGATTCATCTCGTCGGCGACGATCCTGTAGCACTCACAGGCCATTGCTTCCAGGCCTTCCCGATCCAGAACGGTAATATGACCCCGGGAATAATGGATCAAAGCTGCATCTTGCAAGCGCCCGGCTGCTACGGTGACGCTCTCCCGTCGACCGCCCAGCATGTTAGCGATGAACTCTTGCGTCATTGGGATTTCGGAGCCCTCCAGTCGGTCATGGCACAAGAGTAGCCATCGGCAGAGACGTTGTTCCAGTGGGTGTAGACGATTGCACACAGCCGTTTGAGAGATTTGCGTAATGAGTGCCTGCGTATAAAGCAGCAAAGTGTGCTGAAATGGACCGCCACGCGCAAATTCTTCTTGTAACACCCGGGCAGGCACTTTCAGAGCATCTCCGGTGATCTGCGCCACGGCCCTGTGAGGAATATTGCCACCTCCGAGGAATGAGGCGATACCCACAAGCCCGTCATTTCCCGCGAGCGCCATCTCGGCGGTCGAACCGTCGCGCATCGTGTAGAGGAGTGACACAACACACGTCGTGGGAAAATAAACGTAATCTGTTCGTTCGCCACACTCATATAGCACTTGACCAAGGGGAAGAGTGACAACCTTTGTACTCGGACGAAGACGCGCTCGTTCCTCTACAGAGAGGGCGCACAAAAGACGGTTCCCGACATGCTCTTGCCGTTCCAAGGCCTTGAACATAGAAGACTCCAACTTATCGCCAGTTCGGCGTGTACCGCTCGGTTTCGCGCAGTTAGCTATTTTTCGAAAAGTCAGTCCCAGTGGGCCTGCGTATGGAGAAGTATGTATGCTTCCAACTCGGGTAGTTGAATACTTGCTTTGTAGACTCAGTGACACTGAGGCCCAATTGCCATCGCACAGCTGCAATTTCGTGACCAATCACATTGACTCGTAAGTCTCCGCAAACAAATAATTGCCGCTTTTGGCGTGTTCGCAAGGCTACACAAGGCCATTCGGTTGGATACACGGGTTCACACTTACCTTATCGGCCATCAGTGACGCCGAGACGGATACCCAAGATACCAAGGACTGGTATTGAAGTAACTTGCGGTAACCTAATATCGGCTTCCAGAACTTCTATCAGCTAAAGCTCCGAACCAGCAGCTGATTATTCTACGTCTGGACTCGCGAGCGATAAGCCGGCTGATGATACTTAGATGGCTCACGTAACTCTTTGTTGAAGTGTAACTTCACCGCAACCAACTAAATACAAAAATCGCTTGGGCACCATCAACTAGCAAAAAAATATTGTCGATTATGTGCGCTGCCACACCGACGCCCAACGGTGAACTGTCTACTTTGTCTTTCAAGCCCGACAGTTCCTCGAAGGACCTTATGAATCACTCTGTTGAATTGATATCTGCCCAACCATATGCCCAAAGATGCAGTCGCAACCCTCCCATGAATACAATCCTGAATAGTTCGGCTCTCGACCTGGGCTTAGTTGACGGCACTGCTGCCGAACATGGGGATCGGTCTTCCAAGTAACTCATTATCGGGGCTTTCCGAGTTTTCCACAGCGGTTAGGCTTGGCGGAGCTATGTGCTCGCAACAATCCAACCGTGAATCCAAATACCACCCAAAATGACAAATACAGGCTGATTATTTCTATTCTGGCCTGGTATTTAGCGTCCCAGAGTCACGGTCGCTGAATAGGAGAATGCGCGTGGCATTCAATGCGTTAGCTCAAGCCGAGTCGCCGGTCTCCCCAAAACTTTCCATTGCTCCCATTCCATTCCTGGATCTCAAAGCACAATTCGCAGAGATCGGCGGGGAACTCCTGGACGCGGTTAGTCGAGTTTTTGAATCTCAACAGTTCATACTAGGCCCGGAAGTCGATGCATTTGAGCGCGAAATAGCTGGTTATATGGGTGTTGCTTTTGCGATTGGATGCGCATCGGGTTCCGACGCGCTTCTACTGGCCCAGATGGCCGTTGGCATTGGACCGGAAGATGAGGTTATTACCTCACCATTCACTTTCGGTGCGACTGCGGGTTCCATAGCCCGCCTGAAAGCACGGCCCGTGTTTGTAGATATCCACCCGGATACGTTCAACTTTGACGAGCGACAACTCGAGGCAGCGATTACGTCGCGCAGCCGCGCTATTTTGCCGGTTCACCTGTTCGGCTTGCCAGCCAATATGGATGCTGTTCTGGAGATCGCACGCAAGCACGGTCTCGCCGTAATTGAAGACGCTGCTCAAGCAATTGGGGCTCGATGGAAGGAGATGCGTATCGGGAGTCTAGGAACGTGCGGCTGCTTTAGCTTCTTCCCATCAAAAAATCTGGGTGGGGCAGGTGACGGAGGTATGATCACAACCAACGATCCTCAACTTGCACATAGGTTGCGAACACTACGGGTACACGGTGCCAGAAAGAAATACAGGTACGAATTATTAGGCATCAACAGTCGGATCGATGCACTGCAGGCGGCTATCCTGCGAGTGAAACTGCGATATCTGGACAACTGGACCGATGGACGCCGGAGAAACGCCGAGGCTTATCGGCAGTTGTTTGCCGAGCATGATCTGACGGACCAACTGACGCTTCCTCGTGCTCCGGTAGGCAGCTTTCATGTATATAACCAGTTCTCGATTCGTGCTCGGCGACGGGATGAATTGCAAGAATATCTGCGCCGTTGGGGAATTCCGACTGAAGTTTATTATCCAAGTCCGCTCCATCTTGAACCGGCATTTGCAAATTTAGGCTACCGCAGCGGGGATTTTCCAAATGCCGAAGCCGCCTGCCGCGAAGTGCTTGCGCTTCCAATCTATCCCGAGCTTACGCTTGACCAGCAGCGAAGGGCGGTTGGGACTATCGCGCGTTTCTATCAGAGTGAGGCCTGGAAGTGAACAAATAGGATTAGAAGTCTAAGGAGACGAGATGCTTCCGTACATTGCTGTGCTTGGGAACGGATACTGGGGAAAGAATCTGGTGCGGAATTTTCATGCCCTTGGTGTGCTGAAATACGTTTGCGACCCGCGTAGCGCGGCTCTGCAAGAGGCGCATGACAAGTTCGGTGTAGATACTTGTTCTTCACTAAAGGAGATCATCAACGATCCCGAAATCCGAGGAGTGGCGATCGCCGCGCCCGCCATCCAGCACTACCACCTTGCTAAAGAATGCCTGCTGGCGGGAAAGGATGTGTATGTGGAAAAGCCATTGTCGCTGCGGGTCGAGGAGGGGCAGGAACTGGTAGAAATCGCGGAAGGGAGAAAGCGCGTACTTATGGTCGGGCATATCCTCCAATATCATCCAGCGATTGTGAAGCTTAAAGAGCTAATCGATACGGGAGAGCTCGGTCGCATCCAGTACATCTACTCTTCGCGTCTCAACTGGGGCAAGCTCCGGTCAGAGGAGAACATTTTGTGGAGCTTCGCACCGCATGATATTTCGGCTATCCTCTATCTTTTGGATGAAGTGCCGCTAAGTGTTACAGCGTCAGGCGGCTCTTATATAAATCCCCAAATTTATGACACTACCCTGACGGCTTGCGAGTTTCAAAGTGGTGTGAAGGCGCATATTTTTGTAAGTTGGCTACATCCTTTCAAAGAACAGCGGCTTGTCATCGTCGGCACCCGGAAAATGGCGGTATTCGATGACGTAGAAAGGGAGCACAAGCTTGTAATCTACTCGCACAGTATCGATTGGCTAAATCGTCTACCGATCGCGCATAAAGGAGAAGGTCAAACAGTGCCACTTCTAGCTGACGAGCCTCTCAAGAAAGAATGTGAGCACTTCATTGAGAGTATTGTCACGCGCAGAACTCCTCGCACCGATGGGAGAAATGGCGTCCAGGTGCTGGAGGTACTTGATGCCTGTGAGCGGTCGCTGAACGGACGAGCAGTATCGGTTCAAGTTCATGAAGTGGCGACAAGATATTTGGCCGATCCAACGGCAGTTATCGATAGTGACACTGAAATCGGACTTGGTACCAAGATTTGGCATTTCTGCCATGTGATGGCCGGATCTCGGATTGGAAATTACTGCAATCTTGGTCAGAACGTCGTTATTAGTCCGGGTGTCAAGGTCGGGGATCGGGTAAAGATTCAGAACAACGTATCGGTATACAACGGTGTGGAACTTGAGGACGATGTCTTTTGTGGGCCATCGATGGTTTTCACAAACGTGATTAATCCGCGCAGCCATATCGAGCGTAAGCACGAATATAAACGCACCCTGGTGAGACGAGGCGCTACGATTGGTGCTAATGCAACGATCATCTGTGGTGTGACACTAGGCCAGTATTGCTTTGTGGCGGCCGGTGCCGTAGTCACCAGCGACGTTCCAGAGCACGCACTCGTAATGGGGATGCCGGCAACTCAGGTCGGGTGGGTATGCATTTGCGGAGATCGCCTACGTGAAACAAACAAGGTGAACTGCGGATGCGGTCGCAGTTACTTAATCGAAGACGGCTACTGTCGTGAACTGACCCAAACTTCAACTGTCGCTGCATGAGACCACTCAAAGTGTTGGTGTGTGCGATACCCCACTTACACTTACGGTCTCGTTGTCTGAGTCTACAAGTCGCCCAACAACGGATTTGGCCCTTTGTGGGCGCGAAACTATGATCCTCGTCGCCGACTGATTTCCTCAATCCCGCACGTTAACACCTCAACAAAAACCTACAGGAGCGGATCTCTTGAATCATCTGCTGAACTACAGAAGGTTACTCATTCTCATCTCGCAAATCTGCTTGTTAGCGATGAGCTATTATGGGAGCTTTCTGCTGCGATTCGACTTTCATCCGGATGCGGCGTATCAGCTTTTCATACGGACACTTCCTTTGGTTGTCGCAGTCGAGTTGCTATTCCTCTACGCGTTTGGCCTTCTCCGTGGATGGTGGCGCTACGCAGGAATGAGCGATGCGCAGGATATTTGTGAGGCATCGCTTAATAGCGCAGTATTCCTCTATGTGTTCATTGCGCTGGTCTTCAAGGTGGACGGATATCCCCGGTCGATGCTCGCGATTAACTTCGTCCTCACGGTATTACTAGTGGGGGGTACCCGCTTTGTAGTTCGCGCGTACACGGAAGGCGCGCAGCGCGGAGCAGCTGAGCTCAACACGCTGATCGTGGGGGCGGGGCGCGCAGGGAGTACTATCGCACATGAACTGAAGCGTAACTCGCAGCTAAACTTGAAACCGCTTGGATTCGTTGACGACGATCCAAGCAAGCACGGGATTCGCATTCATGGTCTGACGGTACTAGGATCAAGTAACTGCATGTCGGAGATCCTTCGTCGGTTGAAAATCCGATGTGTATTGATCGCCATTCCTTCCGCGAGCGGAAGCCAAATTGAACAGATCATTGCGAAGTGCCGCCAGTGCAAGGTCGACTTTAAGATTCTTCCGTCGTTCAGTCGACACATAAACGGGAGCCGATCGTCAATTGCCAATCTGCGCAATCCGTGCCTGGAAGACCTGCTTGGCCGTCAGCCCGTGCAGATTGACTTGGCGACCATACAGCAACAACTTGAAGGTAGAGTGTTGTTGATCACTGGGGCTGGTGGGTCGATCGGTTCCGAGCTAAGTCGGCAGGTTTGTGACTTCGCACCGCGTGAGGTGATTCTGGTCGATCGTTCAGAGAATGCCCTGTTCCAACTGAGTCTTGACCTAAGCACGAACAGGCCGCAACAGCACTTTGTTCCCGTGATCGCTGACATTCAGGATGTGAGCGCCATGCGCGAGATCTTTGCCCTGCATCGGCCTGAGATCGTCTTTCATGCGGCCGCTTATAAGCATGTGCCCTTGATGGAACAAAGCTGCTTTCAAGCGGTAATCAATAATATCTTCGGAACCTATAACGTCGCCCTTGTTGCACGGCAGTTCGGTTGCAAGACCTTCGTCATGATCTCCTCCGATAAAGCAGTAAACCCGACAAATGTGATGGGAGTAACGAAGCGGATTGCGGAGCTTATCATTCTGGGGCTGCAATACGAGCATACCCGCTACGTAGCGGTGCGCTTTGGAAACGTTCTCGGCAGCAATGGTAGTGTCGTGCCGATCTTCCAACAGCAGATTGCTGCGGGCGGCCCTGTTACCGTCACGCATCCGGAAGCTCGGCGTTTCTTCATGACGATTCCGGAGGCGGTTCAACTTGTATTGCAGGCTTCAACCATGGGTGTCGCAAGCGACATTTTTGTGCTGGAGATGGGACAACAGATCCTTATTGCGGACATGGCGCGTAATTTGATCCGGCTGTCGGGTCTGGAACCGGACCAAGACATTCCGATCATCTACACCGGTTTGCGGCCAGGTGAGAAGTTGTTTGAAGAGCTCATGTTAGACGGCGAAGGGATAAAACCCACGTCACATCCGAAGATCCGGGTGCTCGATGGGGGACCTGTCAGCTTCGAGCAGGTGCAGCTGTGGCTCGATGAACTTTCGGCGCTAGTAGAAGGGAAGAATGTGTACGGCTTAATACAAACTTTCCAGCGGATTGTGCCGGAATACAAGCCCAGCGAGGAGATCGTCGCTCTGTGTGAAGTCGATCGCCACGATATTGCACTTACCTATCGGCGCGCTCGAGGACTACTTTGGTCCTCGGTCAGCAACATGCCTAGCCAGCTTTTACCCGCCCAATTCGCGATGCCCGTACAGAGAAGTTATGAACAGCCGCATTGATTTATTTCCCGTGTTCGGATTGGCGTTTAAAACCTGAGAGCCGCAGAACGGAGAAGCAAATGAGCATGAATGCTGAACTGTGGACACCGCCTGAACGACGGAATGCCATGGCTGCCCGGCGGGCAGAAGCTATGAACCGACATCTTGAGCTAGAGACAGACCAGAGCCAGAGTCCACGATATTCTAAGGAACTCAGCCTGCCTGTCGAACAGGACACAGAACGGGACTCCAACATACGATACTCTAAGGAGTTCGAACGTCCTGGTTACCCTCCGCCTGGCACTACAAATAACCCGGAACACACAGATTGGCGCCGCGCTATCGATATTGTCAGGAAGCACTGGCGACTATCGACAGTGTTTGCTCTGGCTGTCGCCGTGACTGTGACGGTCGCCACTCTGATGATGAAGCCAGTGTTTGAGCCTGAGGCCCGCGTCGAAGTTGACCCTCCGGGGGCGGAGGTATTTTCTCTCCAAGGCAATAACAATAGCGGAGCTTCAACCGACTACATCGAGACGCAAGCGCAAAATCTGCAAAATGATGAGTTAACTTTGGAGGTGATTCGTAAGCTTCGCCTCGAACAAAGTCCGTATTTTGGAGCAGATCCGCATGCAATCAGCAGTGGACCGAGACTAGCTACTGAGGTCGCGGTTCCCTTGACGCCGGCCGAGAACAGGGCCCTGTTTGTCTTCAAACAGTCGAGAAAGGTCACGCGCGACGTAGCGAGTCGGCTAATCACTGTCAGTGTGTCAGCACACAATCCGGTGGTGGCGGCTGCAGTCACGAATACGCTGGTAAACATGTTTATTGAACGGGACTACAAGCTGCGAAACGAAGCGATCTCGCAGTCATCGAAGTGGCTGCAGCGGCAGCTGGAAGACATTCGCCAGCGCATGGATGATTCGAATCAAGCGTTGAGCAGTTTTGAGAAGGACAATGGGATTAGCACGATCGGGGACACCCAGAACAGATTTACCGAACAGATGGTGGAACTGAGCCGGCAATTGATGCAGGCACAAGCCGACCGAATCCAGTTACAGTCATACCTGAATGACCTTAACGGCGTACGAGACAGTTCGCTGCCTCAAATTAGTAGTAACCCTGTGGTGCAGGAACTCACGAAGAAGCTAGCTGAGGTTAAGGCGGAGATTTCGCAGACTCGGGCCATCTATGGGACGAACCACCCGAACACCCAAAAGCTTCAGAACCAGGCGGACGAACTGCAAACGCAATTGAACGCCCAGCGCGCAGAAATTCTCCGAGATATGAAGACGAGCTACACGGCAGCACAGGCACGGGAACATTTGATGCAATCGCAGATGCAGGGCGCCAGCAAGCAAATGACCGTGTTAGCCCAATATAACGCTCTTAAGAAAGAATCGGATGCGAGCACGCAACTTTATCAGGTGCTTTATCAGAGAATCAAAGAGGCAGCCATAGCGGCGGAAACGAAGTCGAGCAACGTTCGCGTGGTAGACCGGGCACGCGTGCTGGATCAACCTACTCGCCCGCATCGTAGACAAAACATCGCGATTGGTCTTCTCGTAGGAATCTTCGGCGGAGTAATTATGGCCTTTCTGTCCGAAGGTATGGATACGCGAATCCGGACGCCCGAGGACATCAAGAGTTGCCTTGGAATGGAATCCGTCTCCGTCGTCCCTGTGATTGGGAACGGAGAACGAATGAGTCACGCTCGTCCGTGGCAGCCACCGCGGTTAGATAATGTGCAGCAAAAAGCCCCCCTCTTTCAGATCGACCGGCCGAATTCCGCTGCAGGAGAGGCGCTTCGAAGTATTTGCGTCTCTGTGCGCCTCTCTCGCCAGAATGCCTGTACGCCGCAGGTATTGCTCATCGTTTCACCGCTTACGGGCGAAGGGAAGACAACACTTTCCGTCAATCTTGCCCTCACACTCGCGCGGCACGGCAGAACCTGCATCGTGGATGCGGACCTGCGAAAGGAGGGTGTCGCGCAAGCGTTAGGGGTCACCGCCTATCACGGAATTAGGGAAGTGTTGGCCAAGACCATGGAAGTTGACCAGGTGCTCGTTGCAGCAGTGCAGCTGCCTAACCTGTCGCTCCTCGGAGCAGGCTCCGCACCGGGCGAACCAGGTGGATTGATCTCATCCAGTGGAATGTCGGATTTGGTAGGGAAGCTGAGAAAGAGATTCGAATTCATCGTAATCGATTCGCCTCCCATGCTTCTATTCTCCGACGCTCGAGCGCTTTCGACTCTTGCGGATGGGGTCATCTTAGTTGGGCGCTCCGGGGTGACGACGCGCGAGAGCCTGAAACGCACCATGGATCTATTAAGAGGTGTGCGCTCCGCTCCGGTAGTCGAGCTCGTCCTTAACGCAGCTGAAAATCGTGCCATCGACTACCGTTCGTACCATAGCTATGGCATGGCGGGCTAACTGCCAGAATCCAATTCTATCTATTGTCCGCGGGAAGGTGGAGTTCCGAGGGCATCAGGGCCACTATGAAAACAATTCTGCTGGATTCCGATATGCAAGAGAAACCACCCGAAAGTGATTTGGCCATCGATGGTGGTCGATGTGTGCGAACCCAAAAATTTGCACCGTGGCCGTCAATGTCGGAAGACGAAGTAGAAGCAGCAAGCGCTGTGTTGCGGTCGGGAAAACTTAATTACTGGACGGGCGAGGAGGTCAGGCAGTTCGAAAATGAGTTCGCTTCTTTTACAGGTTGTCGACATGCGATTGCAGTCGCAAACGGAACAGTGGCTCTCGAACTGGCGTTGTATTCTTTGGGGATGGGAGCGAATGATGAGGTGATCGTCCCGAGCCGCACGTTCGTCGCATCAGCTAGCTGCGTTGTCGTGCGCGGGGCAAAGCCTGTGTTCGCGGACGTGGATCCTGTGAGTCAAACGATTACTGCAAACAGTATTCGGGAGGTGTTGACGCCAAGTACAAAGGCGATCATTGCTGTCCACTTAGCGGGTTGGCCCTGCGATATGGATCCGATCATCGAGCTAGCTTGCGAACGGGGACTCAGGATCATAGAAGATTGTGCTCAGGCCCATGGCGCAACTTACAAGGGACGGCCGGTTGGCTCGTTAGGCGATGTAGCTGCCTTCTCCTTTTGCCAGGACAAGATCATGTCCACGGGCGGCGAAGGCGGTATGTTGACTACCAATGACGATGAGCTCTGGGAACGGGCGTGGAGTTTTAAGGATCACGGAAAGGATCACGGGGCTGCTCATAGCCAGCAAACTTCTTCAGGGTTTCGCTGGCTGCATGCTTCTATCGGTACAAATTGGCGCCTGACCGAAATGCAGGCCGCGATCGGACGTAGCCTACTTGCGAAGCTTCCCGTTCAATTGGAACTTCGTCGCAGAAACGGCAATATTCTAAGCCGGTGGTTTGGTACACTCTCCGCCCTCCGGGTCACGGATCCTCCCGAAGAGGTCGGTCATGGGTACTATAAATACTATGTCTTTCTGCGGCCGGAATGGCTGCGCGATGGGTGGAATAGGGATCGTTTAATGCAGGCGGTCGTCGCCGAAGGAATTCCATGCTTCAGCGGTAGTTGCAGCGAAATTTACCTTGAAAATGCCTTTCCCCAGGCCATGCGGCCTACTCGGCACTTGCAGGTAGCGCGACAGTTGGGTGAGACCAGCCTGATGTTCCTAGTCCACCCGACGCTTTCGGAGCGGGACATGCTGGACACTGTTCGAGCAGTGGAAAAGGTGCTGAAAAGCGCGTCTGTCGAGTTGTCTGAGGCGCTAGCATCCTGAGACGGGTTGGGTGATCGAATGAAGAGCAACTTTGCCTTCGGAGGAAAGCTTAAAGCGTTGGTCCAGCGCCGCGTCAAAGTGTTCGGTTATCGCATTGAAAAACTGAAGGAGCCGTTAAGACACCCATTGACGTGTTGGATCTCTTACTCACCAAAGTATCGGCAGAGCGGCCGGATGTTTTCTTTGTACAGATAGGGGCCAACAATGGGTTGACCGATGATCCCATCCTGCAATTCGTAACGAAATATCACTGGCATGGAGTACTAGTTGAGCCGCAGCCGCAGGTCTTTCAACAGCTTCTCAAAAACTACGAACAGGAGAAGCAACCCACTTTCGAAAACGCTGCCATTGCAGACCAGAACGGCACTGCTCGATTGTTCGTCGCGGACCATGGGGACGAGAACGCCGATCTCACAGTGTTCGCCAGTCTGAAGAAAGACGCGCTGATTCGTGGCCTCGACAATCCACAGGCAGCGGGAGTAGAGGTGCAGGTGCAGGAGGTCGAGGTGCCCGACGCTGTCAGTACCGACCCTTATTGCCAAACATCGGATCACGAAAATTGATCTGCTCCTGACGGATGTGCAAGGGTACAACCGCGAGGTGGTCGAACAATTCCTGGCATGCGCCGTCAAGCCGACGATTATCGACTTTGAACATTGCCACACGGCCCGACCAGCACTGGACGGCCTTTACCGCAAGCTTGTCGAGCACGGTTATCGCTTCAACGAGCTTGAAATTGACGTCCTCTGCTACTTGCAGTCCGCGCCTTAGTGGCAGTATAGAACCCTTTCCCCCTTTTCGAATGTCCGTCCAGCACGTAACGCACGTTCCAAAACGCTCGGTGCAAAGGGGCGAGATATTCGCTGACTGAAGGGAGAGTATGGCGTCCAAACTAATAGACCTCAGTTCGGCTGCCGACGAAAAAACAAGAAGCGA
This sequence comes from Edaphobacter sp., assembly GCA_025462755.1. Taxonomy (GTDB): domain Bacteria; phylum Acidobacteriota; class Terriglobia; order Terriglobales; family Acidobacteriaceae; genus Edaphobacter. The sequence goes on along the minus strand of JAOAPF010000058.1, from coordinate 7,290 downwards.
TTCTGTAGGAATCGCCCGCGATCAGATCCGTGGTTCCAGCTTGTTCCTTGTTGGGAACGTCCTTTCCCTGGCAATCACGTTTCTGCCACACTTGGCGCTGGTACGTTATTTGACACCTGAAGCGTTCGGTCACTTGGCATATGCACTGTCCCTGGTTGCGGTTGGCAAGACATATGCGCTGGGGTTCAATGAAGCAATGAGTCGTTTCGTACCGATTTACCACGCCAAGAGAGAGACTTCCAAGGTGTTCGGTAGTATCATTGTGGTTTTTGCCACGACGCTTCTGATCAGCGGTCTCTTACTAGTGACTTTCGCCCTAGCGTCCGGCCCGATTCTGGCCCTACTTACAAAAGGCAAAGAGCCGGCTGGCCTATTGTTGATCCTCATGTTTCTGGTTCCGCTAGAGACCACGAACCTCCTGATCATGAACTTATTTGCATGTTTCGCTCGGGCTCGGGAGATCTTCTGGGGGCGATTTATCATTCCGCCCCTGCTGCGGGTGATCGTTATAACGCTTGTCGTCCTTCGACACTCGGAGCTTCCGTTTCTTGCATACGGTTATCTAATGGCCGAACTAATCACGGTTGTTCTATTCGGTGCATTAGTTGTTTACGAGTTGCGTCGGCAGAAGCTGCTGCTAAAATTCAGCTGCGTCAGACTTCCCACCCGTGAGATCTTCGGCTTCAGCGTTCCATTGATGGCCTCTAACGTGATAGGTATGATCGGGAGTTCAATACCAGTGTTACTTCTTGGGTACTTCCACCCGATGTCGACAGTGGCCGACTACCGAGTTGTGCTACCGGCCGCAGCTTTGTGCGGCATGATCCACGGGAATTTCATGCCCTTGTATTTGCCATTCGCTTCGCGTCTGTTCGCTAAAGGCGACACGGCTGGCATCAACAATCTCTTCTGGGAAACTTCACTCTGGATGAGCGTGCTGGCATTTCCGATCTTTCTCGCCACTTCCTGCCTTGCGCGGCCGCTCACGATACTTCTCTACGGTGTCCGTTACGCGCACTCCGCACCCATTCTAGCGATTCTGTCACTTGGCTATTTCTTTAACGTTATCTTTGCCTTCAATGCCGTGACCTTGAAAGTCCTTGGCAAGATTCGGTTGATGGTAGCTCTGAATATAGTGACACCTATCATCCTCGTCGTCTTCAATCTGCTACTGATTCCGCGTTACGGTGCGCTCGGTGCAGCAGTCGCAACTTCCACTGGCCTGATCACGCAAAATCTACTTCGCCAACTGAGCTTGTGGCGCGCGAGCGGGGGTGTCACCTTCTTCGAAAAGCGGTTTGCTTCTTTCTTCCTCGTGCTGGGTTCGAGCGCTATTGGTTTGTACCTGATCCAGCTTTTCACCTCGAGTAACATCTATGTCGCACTGACGCTTGCCCTTGTTGCTTCGACATTGGTGCTGTGGTTGGTAAAGAAGCATCTAAAGATCGCCGATACTTTCCCGGAAATTCTCCGTGTTCCAATCGTTGGAAGACTCCTCGCCTGAGGTCCCCGCTATTCGTTGTAAAAACTCGTTCCGTTATAGTTACGTATATTCCACTATGAGATTGATCGAATGCACAGCGTCGTGCTGAATTACCCGAACAAGCAGAGGACCGAATTTCGCGCTGGGTTTAGTCCGCGGGAGAGTGTGGAAGATAGCCGCATTTCGATCTGCCATGTAAGCGAGGGCAGCGCCTGGGCTGGCGCAGAAGTCCAGGTCGCGACTCTGTTGCGTGCGCTCTCGAAGTGCCCCGAAGTTGCTCTTCACGCAATCGTTCTTCACGAGGGCCGACTCGCTCACGAACTGCGCAGCTTCGGAGTAACCGTACAAGTCATCAGTGAACAGCAGAAGAGTTTTCCGCGGGTAATCTCCGAATGTTCGGAATTTTTGAAGTCAAGAAATATTCAGATTCTGCACTCGCACAATTACAAAGAAAACCTCATCGCATTATCGTTGTCTCACCTCTGCAACGTACCGCACCTGGTCAGGACTCAACATGGTCATCCTGAGCCGTATTCAGCCGTTCGTAATATGAAGCACTGGTGTGTCCTGGTCGCCGACCGTCTGGCCGCGAAATACACAGCGGCCCACATAGTCAGCGTCAGTTCAGATCTGGGGGAATATTGGAAGAAACACGCGCATCCTCGGAATGTGACGGTTCTTCGTAATGCCGTCGATCTTGAACGTGTGAGTTCAACCTTTAGTCCAGCAGAAGCAAGAGGGCGGCTTGGGATTCCGCGCGACAGTTTTGTCGTTGGAATCGCGGCGCGGCTGGAAGGCATTAAGCGGCATGATTTGTTCCTTGCGACTTCGAAATACTTAGCAGAACGAATTCCGAAGTCGAGGTTCGTTCTCGCCGGCGGGGGGCGTCAGAAGGAGTCTTTGCAACGGTTAATTGTCGAATCCGGCTTGCAGGAACGGGTGGCCCTTCTTGGCGAGCGCAATGATGTCTATGACGTGCTGCGTGCAATGGATATTCTGCTTATCTGCTCCGACCACGAAGGCATTCCTATGGTCATGCTGGAAGCGATGGTTCTTGGGGTTACAGTGGTTTCACGTAAGGTTGGCGGTATTCCCGAGGTCATTCGAAATGGCGTGAACGGAATACTGGTTTCCTCAGATTGTCCAGAAGATCTGGGTCGCGCTTGTGCGTCCATTTTCAGACAGCCCGGACTGCAAGCCAGCCTCACGCAAGCCGCCTGCGATGAAATCCATCGGCGCTACTCAGCAGAAAAGCATGCCAGAACGATAGTGGAGCTATATCAAACAATCTGCCGTCGACGAACGATGGGGGTCCTTTAGGGGAACTCGCAACGCCGTTCGTCCCTGCTGCTGCGAGGCGTTTGGCCAACCGTTAGTAAGGAAGCGCGCAAGGCCAATTCCATAAGCAGAATATGAAACAGCAAGGGGCAACCTGCATGTTTTTCACGACCACTCGCCATCCCAACCAGAGCTTCTCGACGAGGACCTTGCATCCGAGTTTCCAGATGGCGGTCCTGTTCGTGACCGCATGTTCACTGGGGTGGATGATTGCGTCGGAGAATTGGCTCGTTGTCGCGGGCGTCTTTGGTCTGCTCTTGTTGCTCGTGCGTCCGATTGAAGTGTCTATCGGACTGTATGCCTTCCTGATCCCATTCGAGTCCATGACCACCCTGGACAACGGCACCGGGCCAACTCCAACTTTGCTGAGGTACGTGGGCTTACTTGCGCTATTCGTGACTCTTGGTGTCGGCTGGCTACGAGGACGTATTGCGCGACCACCACAAACGGCGCTGTTTTGGTCGATGTTCGTCCTATGGGGTGGCATTTCCACTCTATGGGCGATCAATCAAGAAGCGGCTCTCCATCGGCTTCCAACTGCGCTTGGCTTATGGCTGCTCTACATGGTCGTGGTTTCGGTGCGAATCACAGCCAAAGAGTTTTCCTGGATTGTTCTACTGGCTATTGTGGGTGGATTGGGCGCTTCAATGTATTCCGGCTACATGTTTTTACGAACGGGCGAAGCGATTGGCCGCGTCTCGCTTACAGAAGGATCAACTCTATCGGATCCAAACTTTTTTGCGGTCACTCTCCTGTTGCCTTTGTCACTGTCCGTCGGCGGGGTGCTCTCAAGCCGCACCTGGTCACGTCGAACACTCTTTTTGACCGGCACTGGTGTGATTTCGTTTGCCGTGTTCCTGACTATGTCACGAGGTGCACTCGCCGCTGTAGCAGGAATCACGTTTATATTTTTACTCCGCTCCCGCCTGAACTTCAGACTGCTTCTCCCGGTGGCAGCCGCGTTTACCGCATTGATGTTCATGCCGCGATTATTTTTTGAGCGTATGCAGGAAGTTTCCACGAGCCGAATGGCGGGACGTCAGGATATCTGGCAAATTGGCCTCCACTCCCTAAGAAGTTACGGAGTGTTCGGTGCAGGGTTGGAGAATTTCTCGCGCGCTTTTCAGAGATATGCTGGCACGTCGCGTTTTTTCGCAGGAGATCAACGCTCCTCCCACAATATCTATCTCACCACTTCGGTTGAATTCGGAATTTTTGGAATGCTGTTTCTGTTGGGGGCGGTGCGCTCACATATGCGAGCTTTTCCGCGGCAGACTCAAAATACCTTCACGTCAGCCAAGCTCGTTGCCTTCGAAGCGGCGTGTTGGGGAGTGCTGATAGCGGGCTTTAGCGTTGACATCCTCTGGAGCAAGGCGTTCTGGTTCGTCTGGGCTCTTTCCGTTGCAGCTGTGTATGTTCAGCGAGAAAACGACCAAGTCAGTGGTCCGGTTACACGCTAGCCTGCCCTTTTCATTCCAGGAGCTTTTTCCGTTCTGAATAGTTCGCGTGTCTCAACTCTCTAACATCGTCGACGCTTCCTCCAGAAACCCATCGCATCCAGGCCCACTGAGGCTGGGGCTGGTGCTGGATTCGTCGCGTGTACCTGGATGGATTTATCATCTTGTCGACAAGCTGACGAGTTGCAGCGCAATCGAACCTCTCCTTTTTGTCCTAAGAAAAGACTTGAAGGTGATAGGTGGCTCCGAACGTGGTCCCGTTCTATATCGATCCTGGGTTGCGTTCGATCGCTGGATACGTCAACCCAGAACCGACGCTCTCCGGAAACGGGACTGTTGTTCGTTATTGGGGAGCCGCTCGCTCTCGCTTGTGCCGCTCCAAACGCGCGGCACAACCACATTGTTGGACGGCGACGTTGCGCGGATCAAAGCAGGTAACCTTGACTTGCTTTTATATCTCGGGCGCAATATCCCTGGAGTCGAACTCTCGGCATGCGCCACTTTAGGCGCTTTGTCAGTGCAAAATGGAACAACCGCAGTCCCGGAACAATTTTGGGACATGTACGAGGGCAATCGAGTCTCCCTACACGGGCCGCAGATAGTTGAGCAGAAGCAGGGCCGAACCCGAGTCATATATCGCGCGTCAACAAGCACCGGTGTCCTCTCCCTAGCGCTGAATCAGGACGCCGCTTACTGGGACATAGCGCGCGTCCTGGTGACGCAACTCTCTGGCACAGAGCGCCAGCGTATGGAGGTTCCATTGTGCTCCGAAGCGAATGCTGGCGAACCTGAAATTCATCGCACTCTGGGCAACATGCCTATGATGCGCTTCCTAGTGCAGTGGACGATGCGCATCGTTCGGAACGAACTCATGAAACGTCTGTTTCGGGATCAATGGTCGATTGTTTTGCAAACGAAAGGCAACCTGCCGAAGGTGATCGACCAAGATTTCAAAATCATGCGGCCTCCTCGGGATCGTTTCTATGCCGATCCATTCCTGATCGAGAGAAATGGCCGCAGTTATCTCTTCTTCGAAGATTACAGATTTTCCTCTCAAAAGGGCCTGATCTCCTGCTGCGAACTGGACAGCGAAGGCAACTACACCGAACCACGCGTGGTGCTGGAACGCAAATACCATCTCTCGTATCCGTTCCTGTTCGCCTGGCAGGGGGAGACGTATATGATTCCCGAAACTCGGCACAACGGAACAATTGAGGTGTATCGGGCAAGCGATTTCCCGTATTCATGGGTCCGCGAAGCGGTACTGATGTCAGACGTAGAGGCAACGGACTCCACTCTCTTGCAGCATCAAGATAAATGGTGGTTGTTTACCGCAGGCGTGCTTGATCATGCTGCGCCCGAAAAGACACTGTGCCTCTTCTTTGCTGACTCCCCATGGGGACCTTGGTCAGCGCACCCGAAGAACCCCATCGTCTCCGACGCTTGCCACGCCCGTCCAGCCGGTTGCTTGTATTTTGAAGACGGACGACTGATTAGACCTGGACAAGATTGTTCAAAGGGCTATGGCTATGCCGTCGAATTGCACCGGGTGGACGTGCTCTCCGAAACGGACTATCGGGAAACCCTGGTCGCGAGCATAACCCCCGACCGGATTCCAGGAAGCAGAGGCATTCACACAGTCAATCAGAATGCGCAATATAGGGTGTTGGACTGCAAATTCTTGATTTCTCGTTTTGGTCTCAGTTTATTCTCTGCCTCTCAGAGATCGAAAGCTGAGTTTAGCAACTCATTCGCGTTTGAATCTGTGAAGAGTTCGAGATGACCATGTACTACCTCGCAACAGCCACAACCCGCGCTTTTGGCTTCAGCTTGAGCTTTCTGCTGCTTGGAGCGGTGGCACAGGCGCAAACGGGCACGCCGCAAGTCCCCGTTTCACCGGTGAGAGCCGCCCCTCGAGCAACTATGATTGGCCCTGGTCAGGATGGTGCGGCGGTGCATTCCATCTCGACAGCGGGTTCGGGTGGTGGCGGTCTGACAGATCCTGTCCCCGGCGTAAGCGGCGACGCGGTCTTCCCACGACCACTTACCCTAAGCGGGGACAGTCGTTTTGAAATCCTGATTGGACCCGGGGATTTAATTGAGGTCAGCGTGTACGGTGCGCCGGACTATGTCAAGGACGTCAGAGTTGGTTCAATGGGTGAAATAACGCTGCCGCTGGCGGGTACCGTGAAAGTCGGTGGCCTCACGCCGGCCCAGGCCGAAGCGCTCATCGCAAAGCGTCTCAGCGACGGCAACTTCTTCAATAATCCGCGGGTTTCTGTCCTCGAAAAGGAATTTAGTTCGCAAGGGATCTCCATACTGGGCGAAGTGCAGAAGCCAGGAGTCTATCAGATACACGGGCCGCGGAAGCTGTACGACGCACTCTCCACCGCTGGCGGTACCACTCCCCGAGCTGGCAACACCGTGTCACTTTTGCATCGCTCCGACTCGCAAAAGGCGGAAGTTGTAACGATGTCCTACGACGGCAAGATGTCAAGCCAAAGCAATATCTATGTGTATCCCGGCGACACGATTGTGGTGTCAAAAGCGGGAATTGTCTACGTCGTCGGAGATGTTCGCCTGCCCGGCGGGTTCGTGATGGAGAACTCGCACATGACGGTGCTCCAGGCCTACGCAATGGCACAGGGTGCCGGCCCCAATGCTGCTCTCGACAGAGCTCAGTTGATCCGCAAAGCGGAATCGGAACGGCCTCCGCAGGAGACACAGATCTCGCTTAAGAATATTCTGGCCGCAAAATCGCCGGACATCAATCTGCAACCGGACGACATAGTTTTCGTTCCCACCAGTACCGCTAAAAAGGTCGCTACGCGAACTCTTGAAGCCATCGTCCAGACAGCTTCTGGCATGGCGATTTATGCTCGAGTTCCTTAGAACCCGCTTCATATTCCGGAATGAGACGACAGATAGACAAATGAAAATTCTGTGGATATATCCCGAGCTCCCTTATCCCCTGACGAGCGGCTATCTACGAGGATTCCATCTCCTACGGCT
>JAOAPF010000054.1 GCA_025462755.1 Edaphobacter sp. | reverse complement strand
CAAGACCCATCGTAGTCAGAATGCGCTTCAATAACTTCTACGGCAGGGTGGATTCGGCAATACTTGGGTCCCGTCCACATAGCTCGTAATCGAGTCCACCACGACTGGTCTACCGGTTTGGTTGTGTGCATAAGGCATGCAACTGCATGCTGTTGCATTTATTCCCGCAACGCCTTTAAGTCCGCCGTTAGGACCAGCGTCAGGGAGAACAACAGTTCGCTCGGCGGGATTCACCCGCAGGATCTGCTCATCTCCAGGGCTGACCAAAGCGAGCACTTCACCGAAGCACTATGCAGACTGTTGTAAGAGAAGCGGATCCGGACTGTCGGTGCTCTGCAGTACGACAGCGATCCTGCCGGCTGCGGAGGTCTTGCCCACGAGGGGCTAGAAGAGCTCATCAGCGTGCAAATAGAATCCGGAGAACAGGATGCGTCGCAACAGAGTCCAACGAGAAGCTCACCAAGGAGAGGACAACCGATACTGACTCCGACGACCTGCTCATAGAAAACGCGCTTGTAAGTGAAGAGTTTACGCCAGCATCAGCCCACAGTCAGCTCCAGCTTCCTCGACTGCGCAGCGGAGTACTTCAATACGGCGGCATACGCCGCGCCACCTCAATACACCTTTGGCACTTCGGGAAGGCATTCGCTGCGGACGGCGGGCTATTGGGACCTGGACACGTCGCTCTTTCGCCTGTTCCCGTTTGGCGAGAGGTACAAGCTGGAGCTTCGAGGAGAGGGGTTCAACATCCTCAACCATCCCGTCCTCGGGTATCCAAAAGCGGACTTAAGCAATGCGCAGAACTTCGGTACCGTGACAAGTACGGCGAGCACGCAACGTCAACTTCAATTAGCTGCGAAATTTATCTTTTGAGGTGACTGCGTTCGTCCGACGCCACCATGAAAGCACGACCTCATGGTGAGGGCATGAGTCTAGTCAGACTCCTGATGCGATCCTGCCGGCTGCAGAGCGCAGCGAAGCTCGGCAGACAAGGCAAGCACTTGGTCCGCGGCGGCAACGGCTTCCGGAGAAGATGTCACGGGAACGCTGCAAAGCATCACGGTCACGGCAGAGTGCGAGGAGTCCGCGCACGGCTCCTCCCAACTACCGGGTGCGAGGCGGGTGCCGATCTCGCTGGTACGGCGTGTAGTGCGGTAGCTCAGCGTGCCCCAGCACCGGCGATTGAACTGTTTCGCCGGGTGGTGAGCAGGGCGTCTACAATAGGCAGCCCCAATCTTCCGAGAGTGACGGATGAAGGACTCCAACAGGGACTCCGATTCGCCAGCAAATCCAAGAGTCGAGCAAGAATGAGAAGAGCTTATACGATTGGAGCATCGTGCTAAGGAACTCTCCTGCTTAGCAAATACCCGCCATCCGCCCGCGGCTATGATGGCCCGGCTTGGAGATGCGCGGTGAAGAGATTGAGCTACGCAGCGGAGCAAGCCGCGATACAGCAGAAGCCGACAAAGAGTGACCCCATCTTGTTGGGGGGAAGATTCTCCTACATTGCATAAGCACGAGCATCATCGAAAGAGTGCCACTTCGGACGCACACCTGCTATGTATTTCTTTGGCCCTGGAACAAAAATTGGAAATTATGGTTTACAGCGGTATAGGGGAAAAATCTATCGAGAATACGAAAGCGTCTCACCCGGGAACTATTTGCACTAACCATCTTCCCTGGCTCATCCGAAGTCTTATTCGTTCTCTATCTTTTGGCTGGATCTTCGCCTAGGTAGAAACGTGCGCAGGTTTGAAAGAACCAGGAGGATGTCGTTAAGTACCCGGTCCACGGATTCAGCTCTGTTTTATCCAATCGACAGGAACTCCGATTCCAAAACCCCTCACGGTGGACGGCGGCGTCCCAAGAAACGTTTCGCATTCACAGTTGATGGAAAAGTGTGAGTGGGCCACGCGACCAGACCCCATGAAGCTGATGTAGACGAAAGGAAGTTCAACCTACAATGCAATTCCTGCGAAGGGCTGTCCTTCTCTTCAGCGCAATTCTGCCCTGTGTTGCTTTCGGCGGGGCCACTTCTATGCAGGGGCAGCAGACCGCCACCATGCCACCTGCGGCGGTAAGCCTGCCGGATGCGCCCGGTCAGCAGGACAAGCCTCCGGCCACGCGGTCACGATCGCAACGGGACCAGGCCGAAATGCAACTCAATCAAGAGGTGCATCAGCGAATTCTCGGAGTTGTGCCGAACTTCAACACAACTGACAATCAAAACGCAGCCCCGCTCTCCGCACGGCAGAAGTTCCGCCTGGCGTTCCGTAGCGCCGTCGATCCCTTCACGTTTGTCGCGGTTGCCGCGGATGCCGGTATCAGCCAGGCAGAGAATAGCTTCCCTGGCTACGGCCAGGGTGCGGCTGGCTACGGCAAGCGTTTCGGGGCGTCGTATGCGGACAGCTTCGACGGCACGTTATGGGGCAATGCAATCCTTCCTGCGCTGCTGCACCAGGATCCGCGGTACTTCCGCAAGGGGACTGGGAACTTTACCGGGCGTCTGTTGTATGCAGTCTCCACCACGGTGTGGGCACGAAACGACAACGGCACATGGGGTCCGAACTATGCCAACGTCGCCGGAAGTATTGTGGCCGGAGGTATCTCGAATCTCTACTATCCTGCATCGGACCGGGGCGTAGGGCTGACCTTTCAACGAGGATTTACCGTGACGGCTGAAGGCACGCTGGGCGCAATCGGAGTGGAATTCTGGCCTGATGTTTCGCGTGGGCTCTTCCATGGCCGCGTCACGGGGAGCGCGCCAGCGGCTTCCTCGCCGAATGCCAGCGGCTATTAAGCTAAGCAGCGTCTCACGGATCCTGATCTAGCTTCTTCGGCAAACGAGGGACACCCTGTTCTGACGCGCGCTGTGGAAGTGAAAGCGGCCAAAGAGATGCTGAATCAAAAAAAGGGAATGCGTCCAGCGTGCCGTTTGGGCCGTCCGCTATCTGGCTGCCAACGAAGCGAAGCCCCTGCGATCGCACGGCTCGAACGATTTTCAATTTAATCACGAGAGCCGGCACCTCGTTCTGCAAGTCTGCGGGAGCGCCTTCAGGATTGATGATCGAGCAATAGCACTCCGACCTATTTCTGCTGGGCGGATTCAGCAAGTGGGAATGAATGTCGCCTAGCTAAGTTATCGTATGTTGCAATGCGCCACCGCGACCTAGGCAACGACAATACTTTACTGGAGGGTGCGTCCAGAGTTCTACTCAAACACCGTCTTCAATAAATAGCCAGCCCTGGATCGGCATAGCACCGGAGTGGGCGCACCGATCCTGGCCAATTACAGACTAGATAGGGGGTGGTGGAATGAGTTGCGAAGAGATCTGGCACGAGGTCCCCAACTACATTGGGGGAACAGTCAACGTGGCCTTGCGCGCGGCCATTGAAAACCATTTCAAGGAGTGCAAACACTGTAGCGCAGCACTGAGCGGGACTGGCAATGTGGTTCGGTTAGAGGGTGATGCCGCGGCCCTTGACTTGCTTGCAGGGCTTCGTAATCGCTCAGATCAGAGAGATAGCCAGAAGCGGGAGCAGGCTCGAAGATTTACGAGTCAGCGGACTGTGCTCTATGTGGACGATAATCCCAAGGCGCAGAGACTGCTGACGCTTGCCCTGGAATGGACCGGATACAAGGTGGTAACTGCCGACAATAGTGATGCGTTAGAACGCATGAAGCAGACCTCGCCCGATCTCGTGTTGCTGGCATACCGTATGCCGGGAATGGCTGGCTCTACACTGGTTCGAGAGATCAAGCAGATAAATCCTGCCATTCCAATCATACTTGTCTCTGGCCACGCCTTGCCATCGGCTGAGATGACATACGTGAACGCCTACGTGGGTAAGGGTGAGACTCTTGACGACTTGCTGGCTCGACTTAGGGTTCTATTGGCTCCCACATAACAGAGAGTCCGTCACGGCGCAAAGGAGCGTGCTTCCGAAAGGGCAATGATGAGTCGCGGGCAACGTTGGCGCGTTTATAGCAGGCGTTGGGACTGACACTCGGTAGCGGATACTGCTTCCGTTATGTCTGGGCCAAACTGCAGCGGCTTCAGTTCCGGCGAAGAACTCGGCCTCACTTAGGTAAAGATGCCTTGATCCCTTGGAAGCAATCACAGCGTACTTGCCCTGCTGTGTCAGGTACAGATTGAGTTCCAGTGGTCGTCCGGCAGTGGAAAGATGGAAGTCTATGTCAAATATTGCAGACATTGTGGCTGGTAGTGCCTTTGTCGCGCTGGCCACCATCAACGTGGTGGTGATGCTAGAGGCCTCACAGCCATCGCGTAACGCAACGACAAAAATCCGCTTGATCGCCCTGCACAGAGCGACTGGGTACCTGTTTGTGATCCTGTTCAGCGTCATGACCTACAGCATGAGTCAGAGGCTTGTAGGCGTGGGGATAACAGGTGATCTACCTATCCACCTGGTTCTGCATATTGTTCTTGTGCTTGTCCTCTTGCCTCTGCTTCTGCTGAAAATATTGATCGCACGCCGCTACAAGAGTCATTCGTCCCTGAAGGCACTGGGAGTAGCGATTTTCGTGATTTCCTTCGTGCTTGTGTCCATCCCCGTGTTCTCAGATCTTCTTCGTTCGGCAAGCCCAGGAGGACTGGCATTAAGGCTCGCGACAGGCTTGCTTGTTGCAGCCTGCCTGGTCCAGTGCGCCTTAGCGTTAAAGAAAAGGAAGCAGTTGCGTGCTTCGACGGAGTCATCGCGTACTCCTGAGATCCTTGCGCCGCCAACCCAATTGACTGACCATGAAAACAGGATGAGCCCAATGACTCTCCTATTGGCGCAAAGTGAGCAGCAAACGCGCGATACCAGGACGCTGCGCTTCCGGGTCCTAGGCGGCAAGCGGTTGTGTGCTAAGCCAGGGCAGTTCCTAACGTTCGAGTGGATGGTTGAAGGCCAACGAGTACCGCGCTCATACACTATTTCCTCCTCACCGATCCATGAGAACTATGTGGAAATCACGCCCAAGCGCATGGACAACGGCTGTGTCTCTGTATTCCTCAATGAGCAGGCGAAGCCGGGTTTACGAGTGGAAGCAAGCGGACCGTACGGCCAGTTTTACTTTGACGAGACACTCCACAAGAGCATGGTTCTCATTGCGGCCGGAAGCGGGATCACACCCATGATTTCGATGCTGTCCTATATAGACGATCTCAAACTGACTAATCCCGTCACGCTCCTATATTGTGTGCGCACCGGTGCGGACATCATCTTCCAAAACGAACTGGTGCGACTTGGAACGTCTCTCCCCAACTTCAAGTACGAGGTTTGCCTGTCGCGGCCTGACCGAGACTGGAAGGGGCGCAGCGGGCGGCTTACTGAGGATTTTGTCTCTCAGCACGTGACCGATCTGGATTCGCCCACTTTCTTTCTTTGCGGCCCCAAGGGATTCATGGACAACGCGCACCAGATTCTGTCGACTCTCGGCATCGCCGAGGACCGGATTCTTCAGGAGAGTTTTGGGGAAGGCAAGCAGCCCACGGAGTCTCGTCCAGGGGAAGCCCGCACAGTCGAGACCGTCGTGTTCATTCACTCAGAGAAGGTTTGTCAGGCTTCCACCGGGGGCACTCTGCTGGAACTGGCAGAGAAAAACGGGGTGCAGATACCGTATGGCTGCCGGCAGGGCCTGTGCGGTACCTGCTGTACTCGAGTCATGAGCGGGGTCGTTCAAATGGACGTCGAAGCCGGGCTGACCGCTGAGCAAAAAGAAGCTGGATATGTGCTGCCCTGTGTTAGCCGTGTCAACGGGCTGGTTGTCGTAGCGGCTTGATGTGGTTCCCCATCAGGAATAAACACAGCCGGTGCCGCATTCGAAGACGAGTCACTTACTAGCGCGTGTTCACTCTGCGCGTCACGCCTCTCGAGATGCGCGGAGGACGGATTGGACCTACGGACGTAACCGAAGGCCGATTGCCATCGCCAGAGAATCCAAAGAGTGAGGAATCGGTGTAAGCGTCCGATGAGTCCTCGTGGATGTATGTGGAGTTAAGTGTCCGCTCATTTTTTAGTGGACACTTATTTAGGAGTGGATCTTTGCCGTCAGGGCGATATTCCAGGGCAGTAGCTCGCCGATGCGTTGGATGGGACGGTCGGCGATGCGCTCCAGGACCTACCGCAGATAGAGTTCCGAATCGAGGCCGTTGAGCTTGGCGCTGCCGGTCAGGGTATAGATCGCCGCGGCGCGTTCACCTTCGTCATCGGATCCCGCGAACAGAAAGTTCTTCCGTCCCAGGCAGACAGCGCGCAGTGCCCGTTCAGCGGCGTTGTCGTCGATCTCGGTGTGGCCGTCGTCGACGTATCGGCATAGCGCGGTCCAGCGCGAGAGCGCATAGCGGATCGCGGCTGCCATCTCGACTTCCGAGACAAGATGGCGAGCTGCTTCTCAAACCAGCGGTGCAAATTATCGAGCAGCGGTCGCGCCCGTGACTGACGAAGCTCGCGACGTTGGTCTGGCGACTTGCCGCGGACTTCGCTCTCCATCGCGTAGAGTGCGGCGATGCGTTCATCGTCTCGGCTGGCGGTGAGTTGCCCGTATTTCGTCCAGTTGGAATTCTGGTCCGCGATGTTCATCAGGCTCACGTTTTTTGCGATTTCCGAGCCAAATCATCAAAAGGGCTTACCCGATCCGGGCCTTTGCCGCTGCCTGAGGCGGTCAAGCGTCAAAACAAAACCCTCGGCTCATCTCCATACCCCCGGCCACTGATCAGCCCACCGGGAAAAGCTCGATTCCGTGCGCTTTTGCGAGATTGCCCGAGTATTTCTTCTCCGTTCCATTGTTCCAGTGCTCATGTACGCCAAGGCTGCGGCATCGGATGCCGTCGTGTTCGGGATCGTAGAACGTCTTTGAAGGCGGGTCTTGAGCCAGGGCGGCTTCGCGCAGATAATTGTCGGCATTCGCGATATCTGGGAGTTCAGGCCATTCCGAAGTCAGAAAATCGAAGCCAACGGAATCGATCGCCACGCCGTCAAGTGACATAAAAATGCTATTCGGCCACGCATCGTTGAAGGGCGCCATCTTCCATTTACGATGAGGCGGACCATCCACGTTATCCTTTCCATAGAGCCCATCAATAACAAACAGGATGGTTTTCTCGCTCAGATCCTTGTGCCCCAAGAAATCTGCGAACACTGAGTAGCTTGCCGAACCGTCATTGTTGTGACGGAATCCGTCGTGCGCGTTCTTCCGCCAGTCGGTATGGATACTCGTAGCACCGAACAGATTCTTTGCACACAGTGTCACCCCTGAACTCACATGCGCTCGTAACACCGCAGCATCGATGAGGTATGAGGCCTCAACCACCGTTGTATCCAGTCCCTTAGCATTGCGGTTTGGAACCGAGAAAGGGATCGCGTCAGGTTTGAACTCGGCCTTCAGTCTCCCGTCGCCGCCGATATGGTCCACGAACACGACTGCGGGAAATTCATGGTGAATCCTGTCGTAGAGATAGCTCGGGATGAACCGGCTGGAATCGAAGACGGTGATCGACGATTGCGGCACTCGTCCCGGCCCAGTCAGCTGTCGGACAAGCGAAAGGATCAGATGGGGTGACGAGTTCAGACGGTCAATCGTGCCATGGTCCGTCGTGTTGTTCAGGTTCGCCTTGATGGCCACTTTCTCGCCAGCCTTATATGCAGCGTTGCCGCGACCATGAGTGCGATTGAAATATTTGAAGATGGCGCTCCATGCCTGGGCCATCGCCTTTTTGGTTTGTAAGACTGCGGAGGGAGCGGGAGACCATGCCGCCAATCACAGCCTGGTTGTTATTAGCGTCTGTCCACCAGGAACCGGTCCCATTCCAGGTCACAGCCGCGGGATCATGCGCCCAGGTGACTCGGCCGGGAGCCACGCCGCGGGGAATACCGACGGGGGAAAGTGTGGATGCGAACAGTGAGGAAGGCAAGGTGGTCGCAGCTGCAAGGGACACGGCGAACTGCCGGCGAGTCATTTCCATTTAGTCTTACTCCTTCGAGTAAAGTTGCCTCCCCGATCAGTTTCCTTGAGGGCCGACGCTGATGAGCTCTCATTCTGACACATTGCAATACGAGAGGTGATCTGTCGCGGTTGACCTCCCGCACTGGAAACAAACCTCCCTTACGGTCACCCGCATCCCCGAGGCATGCGGCACCTTGACTGCGCAGTGGCCGTGCTTGAGGGACGCGCGCTTCGGCTCGCGCGTGATGTGCGCCTCCCGTGAGTCCAGCGCCGGCGCGTGCAGTCGCGCCGTCTCCGCCGCGCCGCTGCAGCCCGGACCAAAGTCGAGCGTCAGTTCCAGGTCGCGCTCAGCGTTCTTGTTCAGGATCACTACGGCGATCTCACCGTGCGACCATACCACCGAACCTGCGGCGCGCGGCCCTCTTGGGGTCGGCTCAGGTCTTTCTTTGCCCGCGGGAGCTCGACTCCAGACCGCCTGATTTGGTGGTGCGCGCCCGGGAACCGGACCTTCTCCCGCCGAGTGGAGAGCGGCAGTCCAGAAAGCGGCATCCCGCGGCAGCGCCAGTGCTTCTCCACGGAACTTTGACAGGCAATTCGCGCCAATATTCGGGAATTTCAGGGGTTTGCGTCAAGAGAGGCCTAGGGCCAGGACTGTCTGGCGGTGGGCCCAGTCCTTTGCGAACTGCTATCCCTGCTAACAGGGAATTTAACAGGGAATTCTGCCGATTCCCATGCTGCCAAAGAACGGCTGGACCGCGGCAACTCTTAATCACTTCAGCAGGTTGGCTAGCTTTGGCAGACTACCTGGCCTGCTATTTAACAGGGAATTCCTTTCCGTGAACTGGGAATGTTTCCTATGGAACAGGGATTCCACTTCCGCTGATCAGGGCACAGCAGCACCCGGAGGTTTGTCCAGTCGGGGAACGGCCAGACAGTGGTTTATGGATCGAGGGTGAGGCAGTGGTTGTGGTCAGTCCCGAGTACGGGCGCTTCTTATGTCACTATCCGGGGGAATATGGATCGCCAGTCCCGCGTCAACTGACAACAAGCGCGTTTGTCGTTACTAATCCTGCACCACGTCAGAGGTGGTAGGGATCAACTGTTCGATAGGAAGATTTCGCTCCACAGAAGCCCTTTCAAATCCACTCCGGCTTGGCCACTTATTCTTGTGCAATGAACGCCTCAATCGCTTCGCGATTTTGATTGACCCATTTTGGACCGATTAGGCGCATCTTCCCAAAGACCTTATTAACGCGATCCGCAACCCCAAACTGCGCGGTCCGTCCGACGCCCTCGGGTATCCCACTCCTGCCAGGATTGCGCCGCCACCTGAAGCATCTCTCGCTTTGATCGCTCGCGGCTTAACCGAGTCCGCTCTGCTCCGCCACAGAGTCTATCTCCTCTAGGAGGTTCGGTTAGATCGAGGCCAAACGCCGCGTTTGGCCTGTGAGGAT
>JAOAPF010000034.1 GCA_025462755.1 Edaphobacter sp. | reverse complement strand
ATGATCCCGAACCTCAAACCGCCCCCTCTCTGCAGGCTAGGTAAGTGGAAGAGCCTGTTCGTTTTGAGTCTCGTCTCAAGCGTGCTGTTCCATCAGACGCCGGCGGTACGGGCTCAGAGTGCTGCGGCGAAGCCAGAGCCCGATGTGATCGTCTTTACCAACGGCGATCAGTTGACCGGCACTCTGGAGCGAGCGGCGGGAGGTTCGTTTGTCTTCAAGAGCGATGTCGTCGGGGAGGTTACGGTTTCGGCAGACAAGATCAAGGAGTTGCACGCCAACGGTAAATTCGTTGCGTTGCAGAAGGACGAAAAGATCACTCGCACTTCGAAGCAGCCGGGTGCGATGACTTACGGTGACAATGCGATCACCGTGGCTGACACCAATTCGGGAGCCCCCGAGGTCATACCGGTCAAGAATCTCGCTAATCTGATCGATGACGCTACTTATACCGCCGAAGTCACCAGCAATCCGGGGATCTGGTATGGATGGCACGGCGCGATTTCGGGCGGAATCACAGCGATCGAGTCCACGCAAACTGGTCAAAGTTATAACCTCGCTGTCACCCTTGCACGCCTTATTCCTTCGGTTGACTTTCTTCCGCCACGGACCCGGACTACCATCAACGCCCTGGAGACGTACGGCAAGATAACTCAGCCCGCGATTCCACAGACGATCCCACCGACTTTGGCCTCGGTAACCAAGACGAATATCTTCCATGCCGATGCCGAGCACGATAAGTACTTCGATGCCACAAAGCTTTATGGGCTGGTAGGAGTATCGTTCGATCACAACTTCTCCCAGGGCCTGAACCTGCAGCAGATCTACGGAGTTGGTCTCGGCTACACGGTGATCAAGACTCCGGTTCAGGAGTTCGATGTCAAGGGGGATATTCACTACGAGCGGCAGAACTTCCAGCCTCCTACGCCGAACACAAATCTGATCGGATCAAGCTTTACCGAGCTGTATCACCGGAATCTTCCCGCGAAGATCATCTTCACAGAGAGCGGAACATTTATTCCGGCCTGGAATGACTTCAACGCTTATTCAGCGATTTTCCAAGCCGGACTGCAACTGCCGACTTACAAGCGGCTCAGCCTGAATGTCAATTTGCTGGATAACTATCTCAACAATCCTGCTATTGGGTTTAACAAAAACAGCCTTCAGTTTGTGACAGGTGTTCTCTACACGCTGAAATAACGAGGTGCATGAACAAAGAGCGGTTTCGATATGAGTGATCGGAACCGCTGTTTTTTTGCGGATTCGTTACTTGATCTTTCCGAAGCGATAAACCACACCAATGTTGAATCCGAAGTTATTCTGAATCGTGCCTGGCGGCCCATGCAGTGTATCGGCCGGATCCAACCGGAAGAACGTTCCTACATAAGTTGGTGACACGCGTAGGGCCAAGTTTGGGTAAAAGTTGTAATCAATGTTGGCGCCGATGCTGAAGACCGGCTTGGTGGCCGACTGCCACAGACCGAAATCTTTCGACTGAAATCCCTTGAGGTCTCCGTCGAACTTGCCTATCGCAGCTCCGCCCTCGCCGGTAACGCTGACAGCGATTTTTTCCTTTGCATATAGCCGATAGGCTACGCCGCCCATGAACGGGTACTCCGAGATTTGCGGATTGAATGACAGAAAGGGGGATGTGGGAGTAACGGGATTGCCGATCTTGGCATTCCCATACGCTCCTCGCACGTCGGCGATGATGCCTAGCTTCGGGTTCAGAAAGTATGTTCCGGTCATGAAGAACGTAACTTCGTTGTTCTTCTGCAGGAGGGAGCCGGATTGGAACCGCAGATAACCGCCTCCGCCAGCGACCTCGAAACGATGGCTGTAGGTTTCGGCGATGGTCCTTTCGATACGGGACTTGCGGTTGGCGCTTGACTCGCGGCGAGTACGGCGCGTTGTCTGCTGCGCTTGTACGGCAACTGCTCCACTGGCCATCGACGCTGCCAGTAACACTCCTGCTACCTGCTTTACACTCAATCTGAAACCGAACATCAACGATTACTCCTGCGGACAAGCTTGGCTTTGCTATGGTGGAACTCGAAGGCTACCGGCATGAAACCGGCGAGGTCATTCCTTATTAGAACATCCAACGCCCTTTACAACGGCCCTTACCTCGAACGGAGAGCTTCAACATGGCGAAAAAAAGCGGAAGCGGCAGTTTTGGCAAAGTCTTTTTTGGTTTTCTCCTCGGCGTTGCTGTCGTTGCGCTAGGGCTGTTTGTGTACCTGAAATTCGGCCCGCTCCCGGTTGCTGTTTCAGACGCTCCGCTTCCCTTTGAGAAGGAGGTCGTCAAGCTTCCGCTGAATGCGCGCATCGATCGAGAAACCAAGACTGCTCCGTTCGCCATCAGCGAAGACGTGTTTGAGTCCGGCGCTCATGTGTATCGGGCACAGTGTGCAGCTTGCCATGGCACCCCCGGTCACGATGTTGCCTATGCGAAGTACATGTTTCCGTCAGCTCCGCAGCTTTGGAAGAAGCATGGGAACAAAGGGGTCGTCGGTGTGAGCGACGATGAGGCGGGGGAGACTTACTGGAAGGTGGCGAATGGAATCCGCCTCTCCGGCATGCCTTCTTATTCCCATGTTCTGTCCGACGCGGAGATGTGGCAGGTGAGCTTGTTGTTGAAGAATGCGGATAAGGAGCTGCCGGGTCCGGTCACGCAGATTCTTAGCTCGACGACGCCTTAGTCGCTGTCGAGCTAAGAATCTGTGCCGCGACAAATAGCAGGTCCCCTTCGGGGATGACAACAAGAAAAGCAGGTTATTGCAGGATGGGGATGCCGGCGATGCGGCGGGACCACTCCTCGGGGCCGGTGTTGTGGACGCTGGTGCCTCTGCTGTCGACGGCTACGGTGACGGGCATGTCCTGGACGTCGAACTCGTAGATGGCCTCCATGCCGAGGTCGGCGAAGGCGAGGATGCGCGAGCTTTTGATGGCCTTTGAGACGAGGTACGCCGCGCCGCCGATGGCGATGAGATAGACCGCTTCGAACTCGCGGATGGCGGCGATGGCGGCTGGTCCGCGCTCGGCTTTGCCGATCATACCGAGCAGGCCGGTCTCGGCGAGCATCTGGCGGGTGAACTTGTCCATGCGCGTTGCCGTGGTGGGACCGGCCGGGCCTACAGCCTCGTCACGGACGGCTTCGACCGGGCCGACGTAGTAAATGAAGCGATTCTCGAAGTCCACAGGAAGCTTCTGGCCGCGGGTGAGCATGTCGGTCATGCGCTTGTGCGCGGCGTCGCGCCCGGTGAGGAGTTTGCCGGAGAGGAGAAGGACCTCGCCGGGCTTCCAGGCCTTGATGTCCTCGCGGGTGACCGTGTTGAGGTCCACCTTCTTCGCGGTGTGGACGTCGTACTCGAGCTTTGGCCAGGCATCGAGCGGTGGAGGCGCTACCATGACCGGGCCGCTGCCATCGAGTTTGAAGTGCAGGTGGCGGGTGGCGGCGCAGTTGGGGATCATGGCCACGGGCAGATTGGCTGCGTGGGTGGGGAAGTCCATGATCTTCACGTCGAGGACTGTGGTGAGTCCGCCCAGGCCCTGGGCTCCGATACCGAGGCGGTTGACCTTGTTGTAGATCTCGATGCGCAGCTCTTCGATTTTGGTTTTGGGTCCGCGGGCGATCAGCTCCTGCATGTCGATGGGGTCCATGAGGGACTCTTTGGCCATGACCATCGCTTTTTCGGCGGTGCCGCCGATACCGATGCCGAGCATGCCGGGAGGACACCAGCCGGCGCCCATGCCGGGCAGGGTGTTGATGACCCAGTCGGCGACGGAGTCGGAGGGGTTGAGCATGGCGAAGCGGCTCTTCGCCTCGGAGCCTCCGCCCTTTGAAGCAACGGTTACATCGACGTCGCCGCCTTCGACGAGTTCGACGACGACCATGGCGGGGGTGTTGTCGC
>JAOAPF010000293.1 GCA_025462755.1 Edaphobacter sp. | reverse complement strand
GGAGACACCGGTGAGAAGCTGTTTGCGCTTATTCCCGCGCAAAACGAAGTCCAAGTCATCGATACGGCTAGTGGGAAAACCGCGGGCAAGTGGCCGGTCAGCAGCAAGAGTCCCGGAGACGCGGCGTTGGATATAGCTGGGCAGAGGCTGCTGATCGGTACGCACACACCACCGAACATGGTTGTGATGGACTCTAACGACGGCAAGGAAGTTGCCAGCCTTCCCACCATCGAAGGAATGGATGGGGTCTACTTCGACGAAGGAAGGAAGCGCGTCTACGTATCTGGAGGAAGAGGCTTCGACCTCGGCAGCATCTTTGTCTATCAGGAAACGGAAGTCGACCAGTACAAGAACATTGGTGACATCCCCACAAGGGCTGGAGCCGGAACGTCATTCTGGTCACCCGAACTGAATCGCTTCTATGTTGCAGCTCCCGCGCACAACGGGGAGCGAGCGTCCGTGCTGGTCTTTCAACCACAGCCGTAGCCTGTGCGCCGTGATTGAACATTTGATAAGAGACGTATATGACGAATGCATTTGGTCGCAAGCTGTTCGTGTTGGCTGCACTGGGTGTGCTCGCGAGCCTGGGAGCGAGTGACCTTCCCGCACAGAGCCAGCCACGTACAATCCTTCCTTTGCAACTGGAAGAGCAGATCCCGGTTCCAGGAGTCGCTGGGCGTCTTGATCACTTCACCGCGGATGTCAAACGAAAGCGGCTCATCGTCTCCGCACTTGGGAACAACACGGTAGAAGTCATCGACACGTTCGCTGGTGGGGTCACGTATAGCATCAAGGGACTCGCTCAGCCACAAGAGCCACTCTATGTCCCCGACATTGACAAGCTCTATGTTGCAAACGCCGAGGATGGCAAGGTCAGAGTCTACGACGGTGCGAGCTACACTTTTCGTAAGACGATTGACTTCGGCACGGACCCTGACAATATGCGATACGACGCCGCCTCAAAGACGGTTTTCGTCGGCTTCGGCGAAGAGGACGGCGGCATCGCCATGATTAGTCCGACAACGGATGAACGCGTTGGAGAGGTGTACAAGACGGGCGGCCACCCCGAATCGTTTCAGGTTGAGGCCTCTGGCAAGCACATCTACGCCAACGTTCCGGACGCGGGCAACGTAGTGGAATCAATCGATCGGAAGATGGGAGCAGTGACAAAGTGGCCACTGAAGGGCTGTTCACCGTCTCCCGGAAGCTGCCGATGCTCGTTGTGCTCAACACCGAGACCGGTGCCGAGGTCGCGCGCATGCCCGCGACCGGCGAGTGTGACGAGGTCTTCTTTGATGCTTCCCGCAAGCGCATCTACGAGATTGGCGGCGAAGGGTCCATCAGTGTGTTCCAGCAGGATGATCCGGATCACTACGAACTCCTTGTGAATGTTCCCACCGGGATAGGCATTCGGACCGGCTTCTACTTTGCCAAACGCGATCGCTTCTACGTGGGAGTACCCGCCAAAGGCAACGAACCGGCACAGGTCTGGACATATGAGGCGGAAGACTAGGTTTGGAGAAAGCGGACCCGATGAGCCGTTGACACATGTCGCCATGCTCTTGTCGCTTCCCGCAGGAATCGTGATACTCGATGACATCTCAGCCGTTCAGCAATTGCACCTGCTATCAAGGCAAGCCGCTGTCATTTCTTGGCAGAGAACTGTGCGGATGAATAGCCGGATCGGGTATAGACAGTTAGTTTGCTGTGTCCTGGAGCATTCGCCTCAACTCTGACGGTATGGTACCCGCCAACCCCAGCTTGCGGGGAGTGGTAAGCGATCGCGTACTGGTTGCGGATATCTCGGGCCACTTCGGCGGCAACGGAATCGACCTCCTTGAGTGAGCTCGGGAAGAACGCGATCCCTCCCGTCTCGCGCGAGATCGCCTGCAGGTCGTGCTTGGCGTGACGCGACCTGTCCCCACCAAAGAGCAGACCGATCGAGTAGACAATGGGTCCTTGCAAGTCCTGAACACGATGGATCGCATCGTCCAGAGTCAGCTTCGAGGAATTGTCGTCGCCGTCGGTAATCACAATCAACACCTTCCGGGGCCGCGTCGCAGATCGCTCCATCTTGTCGGCGGCGGTCACAACCGTGTCAAAGAGTGCAGTTCCGCCGGACAGGCTCAGATGAGATAGTCCATTGTGAAGTGCACTGAGTTCTGAGGTGAAATCCTGATCAAGATAGGCGCGATCGGAGAAGTTGATCACGAAGGTTTGGTCCTCAGGGTTTGACGCTCTCACCAGATCGAGCGCGGCAGATGTCACGGCAGCCCGCTTGCTGCTCATCGAGCCGGAGTTGTCCACGAGCAGTCCAATCGACACAGGAGTGTCCTGGTGCTGCAGCGAAATAACCGTCTGAAGAGCCTTGTCCTCGAAGACCTTGAAGTTCTTCTTGGTAAGGTCATTGACGAGTTCTCCTTTGTTGTCCAGAACAGTGCAGTTCAAGACGACCTCCTGAGTGTCGACTCGTAGGGTATATGGGCCCGGGGAGTGCGGCTTCGGCTGTTGTTGTCCCTGCACGGCTCTCATGGCAGTTTGGGCGTCTCCGCAGAGGGCGCTCAAAAGCAGAACTGCAGCGGCTCCTTGCAAGGCGAACGCCTTGATCATCGAGGCTCTCCAGGCTTGGAGGCCGGCATGGGTAATGATGTTCTGTTGCCGAACCCAATCTCCATCCCGGTGTCCTTCGGAAACGCGATCTCTCGTCCTTTTCCAAGGAAGTTGTTATAGATCGAGCGGCCGCCACCGTAGGCGCTCATCAGGATGCCGTAAGTATGCGAGCGAAAAGCAACGCCTACGACCAGTCCGATGAGCTTGAACCCTGTAGCACCGCCAGCTACCGGGCTCGCATCTCCTACATCATTTTTCCCGCCGCTTCCAATCAGCGCCAGGCCTACGGAAGCGCCGGTGGTGAGATATCGGCTCTTCGGCGCCGATGATTTGGCGCCGCCTTCTGAATCGAGTTGAGCATTGTCTGCCGAATCCGACTGGATGCCCTCAAGGCTCGTATCAACGCTCTGTGCCACTCCATCGGGAAGGATCACCTCGCGAAAAGCCATGCGTAGCTGTCCGTTGCGGTGCAGACGGCGGGCAGGCCGCACTTGGAGAACCGAGCCCCGAA